>CAZIMT010000050.1:0-18856 GCA_964540295.1 uncultured Phycisphaeraceae bacterium | reverse complement strand
CGCGATGCGATCGCCGTTCGCGAGGACGACGCCGCGGAGCTGGCGTGCCCTCGTGTGGTCCGAGTCGATATCCAGATCCGTCACGCGGCTTTCGAAACGGTACTCGCCACCGAGTGATTCGATGGTGGCGCGCATGTTCTCGACCATCTTCACCAGACGGAAGGTACCGATGTGCGGGTGGGCGTCGATAAGGATTTCCGGCGGCGCACCGGCCTTGACGAACTCGGTGAGCACCTTTCGACCGAGATGACGCGGGTCCTTGATCTGGCTGTACAGCTTGCCGTCGGAGAACGTTCCCGCGCCGCCCTCGCCGTACTGCACGTTGGATTCCGGGTTGAGCAGCGACTTTCGCCACAGCCCCCATGTGTCTTTGGTGCGATCTCGTACCACCTTCCCGCGCTCGAGGATGATGGGCTTGAAGCCCATCTGGGCCAGAAGCAGCGCTGCGAAGAGCCCGCAAGGGCCGGCGCCGATCACGAGCGGGCGCGCGGTCAAGTCTGCGGGCGCGTGCGCCACGAAGCGGTAGTCGATGTCCGGCGTCGGCTTGACATGCTCGTCTTTGGAAGCACGCCTATGCACGCTCGCTTCATCCTTAACCTCGACATCGAGCGAGTAAATCAGCATGATGGCGAACTTGTTGCGCGCGTCGTGGGCGCGACGGAACACCGTGCAGGAGATCAATTCTCCCGGGGCGATGCGCAGGCGGGCGGCAGCCGCCTTGGCGATGGCGTCGGCGGGATGGTCGAGCGGAAGTTGGATCCCGGTCAGTCGGAGCATGCGGTGCTTATAGCGCGAACCGTGCCACGAGACAAAGCCCCCGCCGCCCGTTCGATCCTCTTCTCAACAATCCATCCCTATTTGCCATCCTCTTTTGCCATCTCCCTTTGCCATCCTCTCTGCGATCGCCCTGCGGCCGCTCTGGCCGTGGCGCAAGCAGAGCGAGCACAGACGCGGTGCGATCGGCGCCGGTGTCCAGAAAAAGTACGGCTGAACTTCGAGGAAAGTGCTCTGAAGCGGGTTCGCAAGCGGGAGCAGAACCGCGCATCGTAGTGCGAAGGGGAACAATGGGCGATACTGGATTCGAACCAGTGACCTCTTCCATGTCAAGGAAGCGCGCTAGCCAACTGCGCTAATCGCCCGCAAAAAACTTTCCGGCAAGGGTTTACGTTCGGTCCGACCCTTGCCCTTTGCACCCCTGATGAACCGGAGTGCTAAGGGCTGAAGTATACCGGGTTTGCGGCGAGTCGCCAGTCACACCCGTGAGTTTGAACGAAACTCCCTCTCGCCCGTGATTCAGCACCACACCGAACGGCGGAGCACCCTCCAGAGCGCCGTGCGCTACCGCTGGCGCTACTACGAGTTTTCCCTCCGTGGATGCTGGAATGCTCGCCCCGTGCGTCCCGGTCGCCTGCTGCTTCTGACAGATCGGCGTGTTCGATTCGGTGATCCGCGGGAGCAAGGCGACGGCCTTCGCTTCGTCGTGCAAGCGCAGGTCGGTGTAGTGCTTCATCGTGATCTTGACGTCGGCGTGCCGCATGAGACGCATCGCCACCCGCGGCATGACGCCCGCACGAGCCAGATTGGTGCCAAACGTCGCGCGCAGCGCATGGAAGTCCACGACGCGCCCAGCTTTGTCCGCTGGCGCAACCTTCGCTCGCTCCAAATCGGCGCGGAACGTGCGATCTCGCGGCATCTTCGGAAACACTCGATCGCGCGACGCGCAAAATTCAGGGCTTACGCGCACAAGTTCCGACGCAGAATATGGGTGGAGCGTAATGCAATCCTGATGAGCGGCCTTGCCGACTCCGACGCGGATCGTGAGTGTGCGCTCCATCAAGTCCACGTCGGGCCATGTGATCTTGCTGAGTTCACCCCGGCGAAGCCTTGCGTACGCGGCGATGACGTAGACCGAGCGGCGTGTACCCCCCGCGGCAAAGAGCACAGCCGCTTCCTCTGCGGTGAACGCCCGACGCACACGACGCCGATCTCTTCGCTCGTCAAGCTTTGTCACCATCTTGAGCGGGTTGTCCGGGGCGCGCTGGTTCTGAACGCACCACGCGACGAACGCAACAGCGGTCGCGCGATGCTGGTTGACCGATCCCGCGCTGAGTTCCTTGTCGGTGCTCGGGTCGCCCTTCTTGATGCGCCCACCAGTCGAGAGCGATTGGAGGTACGACTCCACGCGGTTCGGCTCCAAATCTGTCAGCCGTGATGCGCCGATCCCGACGATGAGGCGACCCAGTTGCGATTCCTTGTTGTCAACGTGAACGGTGCTCTCCCCGATGTGGCGACAGTGCCTCAAGTAGTCCGTGACGTGATCACCGATCGGGCGCTGCCTCTGCTTGGCGAACCGATCGACCAGCCCAGTCGCCTTGTGCTCTGCGAGGACGATCAGATCGTCAAGTCGCTTTCTACTCGCGCGGTGGTCGGTGAAGAGCGGGACAACCTTGCGCTTCTTCGTGTGCGGGTCCACGTATGCGCCGGTCCACTTGGCGGCGTCAGGGGTTTTCTTGTAGAACGTGCCGAGTCGGTTGCGCGCCACTTGTTGTCTCCGGTACGATTTAGTGTGCCCGATTATGCCGGGCCGTGGTTCGCTACGTGGATTGGACGCTCAACCTTGCACGAAGTTCGTGTCTTCCAAATTGTCTGTCGAACACCGAAGCGTGCCAACCGATCCCAAGTTTGCCAGCGTTTCCGCGGTGGCACCCTTGGCGTCCATTGGAAAGCTTCGAGCGTTGGGAAGCGACCACGACCAATTTCTGGCGAGGCCGAACTTACCAGACTCGACACCGAGCCGCTCTTTTGCTCGTTGGATTGTCCGCGGCGTGAACCCCTCATGCTTTCCGCGTGCGATGACCTCGCGTTGTGCAACCAGCCCCTGCGCCAAGAAATCGGCGAGCCAATCCGCCTCTTCTTCAAGTTGAGATTTATCCTCGCCATCAGACTGTTCCTCGCCGAGAGCTTCGTCTGCGGTCACAGTCACAGGGGCCGTGTCCCATTCAACGCGACAACTCTGGTCCTCGCCTTTGAGCCGTTATGACAGGCCGGATCCCTCACGCCCGACGTTGAGCTTTACGATCAGCATGAGCCGCTTAGCGGAGTCAGCCTTGTCCTTTGAGAAGCTCCACACCGCTCGCGCCGCCGCAACGAACGCGAACGATCCCGAAGCTCGGTAGATCGCGCGTCCGCCACTGGCTTTGTTCAAGTGCGTCACGGCGATCACCGCCACGCCGTAGCGCGCGGCAAGCTCGCCCAGTGGCGCGAGCACACCTCGCACGTCAGCGTTCGTGTGAGAATCTGTCGAACCCAGGTAGGCGGAGATGGGGTCAATGATGACCAGTCGTGTGCCGGGAAGTCGCTAAAGTTCATGTTCCAAGATACACAGGTCGTCTGCCAGCGAAAATGACGAGATTCCCGGCTTCGCAGTTCTGCGCACACCTGAAATCACATGCACGCGAGAAAGGTCCGCGCCCGCGGCTTCAAGCCGCGAGCGGATCGCGTCGGCAACATCATCCTCTGCGGACAGGAGTATCGCGTTTCCGGGGACCGCCCGACTGTCCGGAGAATCGGGCCATCCATTCCCGGTCGATACACGCGCGGCAATGTCAAGGGTTTCAAACGATTTGCCGACGCCGGATCGCCTTGAAACA
This sequence comes from uncultured Phycisphaeraceae bacterium, assembly GCA_964540295.1. GTDB lineage: Bacteria > Planctomycetota > Phycisphaerae > Phycisphaerales > UBA1924 > CAZCPB01. The sequence continues at coordinate 15,206 of CAZIMT010000050.1, read as the reverse complement.
AGGTGAACTTGCCGAGCGGGATGCGATCAGGCCACAGCCAATCGACCGGCTTTGTTTCAACGTCGCTCACACGCGTCACAAGTGCTCGGGACGTGTGCTCACCGTCTTCCGCCCGCTCCACCCACTCCGGGCAGCGCTGCGCGAGTTCGATGAGCGAGTCTCTTGCCCCGCCGTGCGCGAGGTAATCGCTCACGTCGCCCTTGAGCGGTAAACCAGGCAATTCCAATACTTTCACCGACGACGCTTTGCCGATGAGCGAGCGTGCCGCCATACGGACGTGATCCGAACCGGCCTTGTCATTGTCCGGAAGGATTACGACGCGCCGTCCGACAAGAGGCGCGGTGTATTCCTCGCGCCACTTACCCGCGCCTTGTGGGTTCGTCGTCGTGACCAGACCGAGTGCCGCGAGCTGGTCCGCATCCTTTTCACCCTCGACGACGTACACCGTGTCGGAAGTGTCCGCGGCGAGAAGTTCCGGGAGTTTGTAGATCACACGGCGGTACCCGCAAGCGAGTACACCCAGCCCCCGGACCCATCCGGAGCGCGATGGCGAAATCTCTACGGTTCACGGCGCTCCACTTGGAACAGCAAACGTCCCGATTCGCCCCGATAGTCGTTGTGCTTGACCTCCTGCGACCCGAAGCCCGGGCGTCGATCGCGTGATTCTGGTGCCAAGTCCGCGGCTTTCAATTCCAACGCTCCGACCACGGCCTCAAATCCGCATCCGGCATGGCACTTCAGGAGTGTGCGCCCGTTGTCGCCCTCGTTTATCGACAAGCTCGGCGTGTGATCATCATGCGCCGGACGCCGGGCCACCCAGCCCTTGCCGGAAAGTCTGGGCTCTCGGCCGGACTCCCGGAGTCGTTGCAATGTCAGTTCGACAGATGGGGCGCTCACCGCCATGCCCCTTCAGTGCCGGACACGATCAGCCGCTCCACGTCGCTCTGGCGAAAGCGAGTCGCGCCCGCAATCTGAACGGACGGGAGCTTGCCCTCCGAACGGAAGCGCCAGACGAGCCGCGTAGAAATTGCCAGCACCTGCGCAACTTCGGTTGCGCGGAGAGGGCGATCGCTCGGGTTCGCGCTGATGCTCGGGATACCGGGCTTTTTGAAGGATTGTGCATTCGGGGGCATGGTTCGATTCTCCAAGGTCAGTGCGGTTCGTGGACGCACGTTGCGTCCTCATTCGCACAGACCTTACCGCACGCGCACAGCAATTCGACCCTCGGATGTCCATTTGTCCGCGAAGTGTCCGCACTGTCTGCGAAGTGTCCGCGAAGTGTCCGCTCTCGTTCTCGCGCCGATCAGTGCCAGCGGGAGCGCGGGCGAGAGACTCGCTCGCAGATCATGTCGCGATTAGCTTCAATCTCCTTCTTGCTGACGCGGCTTCGTGAGTACTTGTGGATCACGCCGTCTTTGATCCGCAGCGCGATCGTTTTCTCGCTCGTCCTGAGAAGGTCCGCGGCCTTGGCCTGCGTTATCAGATCAATCGGCTCTGAGCGCGCGATCGGTGCGCCCGCCTTTACAGTTCCCTTAGATTGAGCAACCGTCGCGTTTTCCGAAGCCGATTCGCGAGCCCTTCTAGCTTTACCACCACCGACCCGCGAATCCGCAGTCCTCGCGTCGGGCCTGCTGGCAATGGGCTCGCGTGCTCAACCGCTACGATCAAGTCCGAGATATCGCGCTAGGCTCCCGGCGGAAAATCGCTCGCACGGCCGCTCGCCGTTGGAACGAATACGCGGTCGTTACGGGGCATGAACGTGTAGGGCACCAGGGCGTAGCGATCGACTTCAGCCCAACGATCCGCGAGACTGTTGAGGCAAACGAGGGAAACGAAATCGCCATCCGGAGAGTTCTCGCAAAGGGTGCGTACTTCTCCGATGAATCGGTCCACCAGCTCCGCAAGGTGCGCGAGTGCGTCGGTGATCAGCGGCGGCATGGTGAACGTCAGCGATCCGTCCGCGTTTAAGCGCGGCGGCTTTTGATCCTGGGCCGCCGGGGCCGAGCCCTTCGGGCGTTCGTTGAGTCTTTCCATGCCAAGAAGAGTACCGCGTTGCATGGAACCGAAGCACGCGAATAGAACCCCGCCGCAGCACTCGCGCAAGGGACGGCCCGCAACCTCACCCAGCGGGCCCGGAGCCCGCCGCAAGCCTGCGGCGAGGGCAGAATCCGATCCCACCGCTATGGGAGAAGACACGGGACGCAGCACGGGAGCGGAGGCGGCTGGAAGTGCCGGGGACGCACGAGAAACGGGACGGGCGAGCGCACGGCTCCGGGGGTATCGGCACGAGATGGGGTAAGGACGGCCATGAGAACGCCATGCGATACCCAATGAAGAGCCATCGAAGAGCCAGGCGAGAACCAGCAGGCACCGCGTAAAGCAGCACGCAGGGAACTTCCACGCCACACCGCGAAGCACCGCCGAAACGCCGTCAAATCTCCGGCGAAACACCGGGGAAACCACCGTCATAAACCCGGCACGGGGCTGCGAGGCACTCGGACTGGCTCGATTCGGACTGGTCGCACGCCGAGGACGCCGCACCGGATCGGCCCATCGGCCGCTCGGGCACCCACGCCGGACCGTCGGCATGGTTGCCGATCCGCTCAGGCGACGTGCTCGTACAGGTATTTCTGGAATCCGGTGAAGAACCCGCCGATCTCCTCCGGCGGTCCAAGGTCGGCCACCGCATCTGCGATAGCATTGTTGTACTTCAGCTTCAGCAGCGGCGTTAGCTTTTCCTGACCCAATTCTTCAACGCCCACCTTCACATACTGCGCGAGGACGAACTCAAGAAATGCTTGCCGCTGGTCATTGAAGTTGGTGGTAATGGAGACCCGAGCCCTTGCCGCCCGCTCCTCGCGGCTCAACGTCGGCAGCGCGTACGCGACGTACGCGAGCACGTCGAAGAGGTCGCTTTTCTCAGCGTCGATGGTCTTCTGCATCTCCGCAAGCTGCTCGCGCCCAAACCCTTTCTCGGCCAGCCCCGCCAAGAGCTTGGCCCGCGTGTACGGACGGCTCCAGATCGCGCGTAGCTCTGCCTCATCCTTGAAAAACTCTGGTAGCTTGCCGAATAGCATCTCCATAAACTGCTGGGCACTCATGGGCGTGCCATCGGGGTGCAAAAAGGTCGTGACCATCATGTGCTGAATGGCGCGGGCATTGCCGTCGGCGAGCTTGACCTTGATCTTCTGCTTCCTCCCGCACCAGCACAGCGTCTGGCCGCAGACCGGGCACGGCTCCTTCTCGCAGACGCACGGCTGCTGACCGCACACCGGGCACGGCTTCGGCGGTGCGACCACGCACACGCACGGACTCGCGCCGCACATGGCGCACACTTCCGGCTCCAGCGACTCGCCGTCCCACTCCGGGTCGCTGAAATGGTGGTGAGCCTGCACGAAATCATAGATCGTGAAATAGTCTTTACCGTCGTACAGCCGCGTACCGCGCCCAATAATCTGCTTGAACTCGATAATCGATCCGATCGGGCGCATCAGAACGATGTTGCGGATGTTCCGCGCGTCCACGCCGGTCGAGAGATTTTGCGATGTGGTGAGGATCGTCGGGATGGTCTTTTCGTTGTCCTGAAAATCGCGGAGGTGTTGATCGCCCAGCGCCCCGTCGTTCGCGGTCACGCGCTGGCAGTAGTTCGGATCGCTGCTGGTCTTGATCTGATTGATGAGGTCTCGCACCGCGAGAGCATGCTCCTGCGTGGCGCAAAACACGAGCGTCTTTTCCTTCTGATTGATCGCGTCCATGAACACGCGAACGCGCTTCTCCTCGCGGGCCTTGATCTCGATGACCTTGTTGAAGTCCTTCTCTTCGTACCGCCGCCCGGCCTCGACATCGCCTTCCAGCACCGTGTCGTCCGGCGTATACACGTAATCGTCGAGCGTGGTCGAGATTTGCCGAACCTTGAAGGGCGTGAGGAACCCGTCGTTGATGGCATCCCGCAGCGAATAGACGTACAACGGCTCGCCGAAATAGGCGTAGGTGTTGAGGTTATCCTTGCGCTTGGGCGTGGCCGTCAGGCCCAGTTGCACGGGGGGCTTGAAGTACTTCAGGATGTCTCGCCACGTGCTCTCGTCGCTGGCCCCACCGCGGTGGCACTCGTCGATGACGATGAAGTCAAAGAAGTCCGGCGGGTAGTCGCCGAAGTACGGGCTTGAGGGTTCTGCCCGTCGAGGCCGACCTTCTCCGGCCCGCACATAAACGTCTGGAAGATGGTGAAAAAGACGCTTCCGTTCGTCGGCACGCGCCCTTTCTTGCGGATCGAATCGGGGGCGATGCGGACGAGGGCATCGTCCTTGAACGCCGCGAACGAGGTGAAGTCGTTGTACGCCTGATCGGCGAGGGTGTTGCGGTCGGCGAGGAACAGGATGCGGGGCCGCCGCGAGGGTTCGCCCTCGCATTCCCTGTCCGTCAGGTTCCAGCGGGCGATGAAGAGCTTCCACGCGATCTGGAACGCGATCGAAGTCTTTCCGGTGCCCGTGGCCAGCGTCAGCAGCGCGCGATCCTTGCCCGCCGCGATGGTCTCAAGGACGCGATTGACGGCGATCTCCTGATAAAAGCGGATCGCCCACGAGCCGCTCTTGTCTGGGTACGAGACGGTCGCGAAACGCTCGCGCCACGAGTTGGCCGCGGCAAAGGTCTGCGCCCAGAGCTCATCCGGCGTCGGAAACCTGAGGCCCTCGAGAACCTCACCCTCGCGCCTCGTCTGCATGTCGATGGAGTACAGCCCCTGCCCGTTACTGGAGTACGTGAACCGAACCGCTAGCTTCCCGGCGTAGTTTTTCGCCTGCGCCACACCCTCGGTCAAGGGCTCGTCCCACGCCTTGGCTTCCACTACGGCCAGCTTGTGGTTGCGGTACACCAGCACGTAGTCGGCGGTGAGTGCCTTGCCACGCCGACCGCCAGCGCCTTCGAGCCGCCCCAGCGTGATCGAATGCTCTCGCAGAATCCGCGAGCCTTCGACGACGCCCCAGCCCGCCGCCTTCAAGGCGAGATCGATGTGCTCGGCTCTGGTCTCGGCTTCATTCATAGAGTCAGAGTCTCCATGCCTTGAATGTGCAACTTTGGCCGCCTTGACGAGAAACGTCTCGCCCAACCGCAAATCGAACTATTCGATACGGTCGAATAGTTGCACGCGGCTCGACTTTCCGTTCTGAACGAACTCTTCGGAAACTCCGAATAGTTGCCCCCGGGCTCAGTTCTCCCTCAGAAAACAGGGCTTTGATGTTCTCGTTGATCGTCGAGACAGAGACTTGGAACAACTCCGCCATCAGCGCCTGCGAGAGACACAGCGTCTCGCCCTCAAACCAGCACTCGATCCGCGTGCGGCCATCCTCGGTCTGATACAGCACGATGCTCGATGCGGGCGGCTGATTCGACGCCGTGTCCATGCCGTTGCTCATGGCGACACCCCCGCGGTGCGACGCTTGCTCGTTGGCATCGAGGTGTTGGAGTTTTCGATTGACTCGTGCGACGAATCCTTGCTCGTGAGTTGCCCGGTGAAGGCGTGGTGGAGGAGAGACTTTTTCAGAGCGTCGAGGGCGGCGAATTTGCGGGTGTAGATCGAAACGACCTGCGCGGAGTGCTCTTCACATTTGTCTAACGTGGTTGCCAGTTTGCGCTGTTCAACTAGCTGGGGTCGTGAGAACTTGAAATCCTTGATTTGTTGCCCGCTGATGTGCGGCACGGCGATGCCTGTTTGCACGCCGAGAAGATGGCGCGAAAATGCGGACGTCCCGAGCAGGGGCGAATCTCACGTGAACCTGCGGCCGCGCTGGCGTTTGAATTCCGGCGTGCTCGGGGGTGTCGCAAAAGAGCAACACTCTGACCCGACAGGCACGGGGGAGCGTGCCCGTCCGGCGGCGGTATCTTGACACTGAAATGAATGAGGTTGTGCTTGGCGGTGTTCGATCCGCGAACGCCGAAGCAGTCATGGACTGCGGAGCGCGATGAGTTGATGCCAGACTTCTAGCTCTTGAGCGTGAGGCACCGGAGATCATGGTCGAGTTCGAAACACTCAAGTTTGTGGCCATGCTCGACCAGCTCGTGCGTGAGGGCGTGGGGGGGTGCTCAGCTGTGGAGGCGATACATGCATCCTGATCAGCGGCAAGCGGAGGCTCATCGAACTGCCAGCGTGACAGAAGCTGAGCTGCTGGGCGAAGTACCAGCGCGTCGTGGGCGGACCAGGATCGATCCATCGTGAGGGTGGGTAGCCAGAGAGTGGGTGAGCTTGGGAGTCGGCGACGCTCGTCTATGCTCTTGGCCGTTGAAGGCCTTTGGAAAGAGTGAAACGCTGTGAGATATGCGATTGCTGGGATTGTCATCGTGGACGCGGCGATCTTGGTGTGGGCCTGGCACGACGGCAACGGCACCGACTTTGCGATGATGGCCTTTGCTCTGGTGTGCGTGACGTTCTTCGGGAGCATGCCCGTGGTGCTCGGCGTGCTCAGCCGTCGAAATGCTGCGCGGGCGCGGAGCGGACTTCCCGCGTTGACCCTGATATCCTGAAACCTCTGCCCGGCACGGAAGTCCGGCGCGATTCTCATCTCACGCTCACCGGTCAGGAAGGCTGCGAACGTGCCCGAACCACTTCTCCTGGACCCCGAGTTGTACTCCAAACCCACCACACGCAAGCCCGTCGTCGCGCGCGAGGACGACTTTCTCGTGAAGAACTCGCGCGTGCCGCGTGCCACCGCCGAAACGATGGCGACGCGACAGCGTGACATCTCGGTTTCAGAGTTCTTTGCGAAGAACCGCCACCTGCTGGGCTTTGACAACCCGCGCAAGGCTCTGCTGACCACGGTGAAAGAAGCGGTAGACAACTCGCTCGATGCGTGCGAGGAAGCGGGGATCCTGCCCGATATCACGATCGCCATCGAGGATCTCTCGCCGCCCAACGCCGACGCCAAGGCTAAGAGCACGCGCTATCGCATCACCGTCGTGGACAACGGGCCGGGTATCGTGCGCAAGCAGGTCGAGAACATCTTCGGCCGCCTGCTCTACGGCTCCAAGTTCCACCGCTTGAAGATGAGCCGCGGGCAGCAGGGCATCGGCATCTCGGCCGCGGGCATGTACGGGCTCATTACCACCGGCAAGCCGATGGTGATCCACACCAAGCCCAAGGCCAACCAGCCAGTTCATCACATCGAGCTGGCGATGAACACCAAGACGAACCGCGCCGAAGTCATGGAAGACTCGGAGACCGAGGATTTTCCGCCAGCGCGGCTGCGATCGCTCTGCCCGGGGGCACGCGACGAGCGTTTCATGTCGCTCGCAGAGTATCCGACGGGCACTTCCGTTTCGATCGAGCTCGAAGGCCGCTACCAGCGCGGGCGCGGCAGCGTGGACGAGTTTCTTGAGCTGACCGCGATCGCCAACCCGCACGCGAAGATCACGTTCGTTCCGCCCAGCAAGGTGAGCGCCGACGAGGAGGACGATGCTCCCCTGCTCAGCTCGAAGCGGCTCGCGAAGGGGGTGAAAGTCGCTGCCGCGAATGACGGAGCCGAGCCCGCGGCGAGTCCGGACTCGTCGGCGTCTGATGTTGCTGAGAGAAGCGTCAAGCGGCCCGCAGTCATCGAGCCCGCGATGACGACCGAGGCTGACGGCGTAACGTATTTCCCTCGTGCGGTCGCGGAGCTCCCGCCGGAAACCAAGGAAATCCAGCCTCATCCGCGCGGTATCGAGCTGGGAATTCTGCTCCAGATGCTCAAAGAGGCCGAGCAGGAGAAGCCCGGCTATACGCTGTACAACTTCCTGCAGGACAAGTTCTGCCGCGTCTCGCCCTCGACCGCGAGCTCGCTCTGCGATTCGCTCAAGGCGCCCGGCGCGAAAGTCACAACGCGGACCAAAGTCACCGACGTCGACCATGCGTTGGCCGAAAAGTTGTTCAAGGAATTGCAGACCGCCAAGCTGCCTCCGCCGCCGACGGATTGCCTTGCGCCGATCGGTGTGCAGCAGTTGCTCAAGGGGATGTTCAAGGGCGTGCGGGCCGAGTTTTACGCGGCGTCGTCGCGCGAGCCGGACGTCTACCGCGGGCGCCCGTTTCAGATCGAGGCCGCGATCGCTTTCGGCGGCGAACTGCCCGCCGACGATAGCGCCCGCGTGATCCGCTTCGCCAACCGCGTGCCGCTGCTCTTCCAGCAGTCGGCGTGCTCGTCGTTCAAAAGCGTGGTCGAGACCAACTGGCGCAACTACGACCTGCAGCAGCCGCGAACCAGCATCCCGATCGGCCCGCTCGTCATCATGATTCACATGGCCAGCGTGTGGGTGCCGTTCACGAGCGAATCTAAAGAGGCCATCGCCGATTACGACGAGATCCGCAAGGAGATGAAGCTCGCCCTGATGGAGTGCGGCCGAAAGCTCGGCACGTATCTTCGCAAGCGGCTCAAAATGCGCCGTGAGGGTCAGCGTCGCGACGTGTTCGAACGCTACATCGGCGAGATCGCCAAGGCCTGCAACGCGATCAACGGCGTCGATACCGCCAAGCTCTATGGCAAGCTGCTCGAACAGGCCCGCGAGCGTACCGCCGTGGCGGACGTGGAACTTGACGAAGACGGCCGACCGATCACTAAGCCACGCGACGAGCCGGGCGCGGAAGACGGGGTCATCATCGTGACGCCGCTTCACGGCGACGACGGGCCCGCGACCAACGCCGCGCGACCCGCGGCGAGCGAGCGCGACCCCTTCGCGCAGTCCAAGGCCGAGGCGGCACGCCTGAAAGTTGCCGCGATGCGAGACGACGACGACCAGCCACGCCTGCTGGACGCGGAGACCTTGTCGGAAGGCACGCGGGCGAAAAAGCCGGTCTCGATCCCGGTTTCTCAGCCATTTTCCAGACCAACTTCTACGCGAGTGTCCAAATCGGTTCCCAAGCCAGAAGCCAAGTCGTCATCCAAGTCGTCATCCAAGTCGCTATCCAAGTCGTCATCCGGGTCGTCATCCGGGGCGGCGTCTCGCGTCGAAAGGCTGGCACCGCGTTCGGGCCCCAAGCGTTCCGTACCTTCCGCCGCGGTCGAGCCCAAGGCGTCCAAGCCCGCCAAACCGAAGATGCGTCTGGTCAACGGAAAACTCGTCCTCGTGGACGACGGCCCGCGGCTGTTCTAACGCCCGCACCGCAACCGTCGGGAGCCGCTCATGCACCGTGTCAGCGTCATCGACTCGCACACCGAAGGTGAACCGACGCGTGTCGTGATCTCCGGCGGCCCCGACCTGGGTTCGGGAACAATTGCTGAGCAGCTCGGAGTCTTCCGCCGCGATCACGATTGGTTTCGCAGCGCCGTCGTGAACGAGCCACGCGGAAACGACGCGATGGTGGGCGCGCTGCTCTGCACGCCCAAGAACCTCAAGGCCGCGGCGGGTGTGATTTTCTTTAACAACGTCGGCTATCTCAACGCCTGCGGCCACGGCTCCATCGGCCTGGCCGCGACGCTCGCGTATCTTGGGCGCATCGACACCGGATCGTTCCTCGTCGAGACCCCCGTCGGTGATGTCACGATCCACCGCGCCAGCGACGAGAGCATCAGCATCGACAACGTCGCGTCGTACCGACACGCCGCCGACGTTGCGGTCGAGTTCATGTGGCAGGGTTTGATGAGAACCGCGCGCGGCGACATCGCGTGGGGTGGGAACTGGTTTTTCCTCGTTGGTGCCGACACGCCCGCGATCTCTGTGACCAGCATCGAAGAATTGACCGCGTTTTCCTGGGCTATTCGGCAAGCCCTGGAACGCTCGGGCATCACCGGCGCGAACAACGAGCCGATTGATCACATCGAACTCTTCGGCCCGCCCTTACGCCCTGACGCCGACAGTCGCAACTTCGTGCTCTGCCCCGGCAAGGCTTACGACCGCTCGCCCTGCGGCACCGGCACGAGCGCGAAGATGGCCTGCCTGGCCGCGGACGGAAAGCTCAAACCGGGTGAAGTTTGGAGGCAGGAGAGCATCATCGGAAGTCTTTTTCAGGGCACCTACGCGCGTCGCGGGGAGCACATCCTCCCCACGATCAGCGGTGCGGCGTACATCACGGCCGAGGCCACGCTCGTCATTGATCCACGCGATCCGTTTCGCCACGGGATACGCGTGTGACACAAACTCTGTAACGTTCGCGGTCTTGGCTGTTCGGTCCGGGGCTTCCCCGAGCCTCAGACCCGGCGTTCAGGTTGCAAGGAACACTCCGAATCCGCTTCAAGCCATGCTCGCCTCACGCGAACAACTCGCCGACACCTGGGACTGCGTAATCGTCGGCGGAGGGATCGTCGGCACGGCGTGCGCGCGAAGGCTCGCGGGCCTCGGCGATCGCTGCCTCATCATCGAGCCCCGCAGCATCGGCGGCGGCGCGACCGCGGCCGGGATGGGGCACGTCGTCGTCATGGACGATTCGCAAGCCCAGTTCGTGCTCACAAAGCTCTCTCGTGATCTTTGGGACGAACTCTCCCGCGATATTCCCGCCTCGGTGGGAATGCGACATCGCGGCACGCTCTGGATCGCCAGCGACCGCGAAGAAATGGACGGCGCGGAAGCCAAAGAAAAGTTCTATCGCCAGCGAAATGTCGTCGCGGAGATTCTTTCGCCGGGCGAACTCTATCGGCGCGAGCCGAACTTGCGGCCCGGCCTCGCCGGCGCGCTCCTCGTCCCCGGCGACAGCGTCGTCTATCCGCCCGTGATGGCCCGCTGGCTGCTCGACGAGGCCTGCCAACGCGGAGCGCGACTCTTGACCCACGCCGCCGTCTCGGCCATCAACACTGGCCACGTCGTGCTGACCGACGGCACCACTGTTCGAGCACGCCGCATCGTCAACGCCGCGGGGATGCACGCGGCAATACTGACGCCCGGGCTTCCGATCCGCGCGCGAAAGGGCCATCTCGCCATCACCGATCGATACCCGAGTTTTTGCGGTCATCAGCTTGTCGAGCTCGGCTATCTCAAAAACGCGCACTCGCACGACCGGGAATCCGTCGCGTTCAACGTGCAACCCAGAGAGACCGGCCAGCTCCTCATCGGCTCCTCACGCCAGTACGACACCGAGGGCCCCGAGGTCGAGCCGCGCATCCTGGCCCGGATGCTCGGGCGTGCGATCGAGTTCATGCCGGGTGTCGCGTCGCTCTCAACGATCCGCGTATGGGCCGGGTTCCGTGCCGCGACGCCGGATTCTCTGCCGATCATCGGCCCGCACGAATCCAACGAGAACCTGTTCCTCGCCTGCGGGCACGAGGGGCTTGGCATCACCACGTCGCTAGGCACGGCGGAGGTTCTGGCGGCGATGATGCACGGGACCACGCCGCCGATACCGTGCGAGCCGTACCTTCACTCAAGATTCACGAGGCGCGTTGAGCATGCTTGAACTCTCGGCGATTATCGAACTAACATGTAAGTCTGATCTGCCAAGCAATTTCGCGCGAGCATGTCTATGAAGTCGGCGAGCGATCCCGTGTCTGTCGAGATCAACAAGACATCGGGCGTTGTCCCAGCGGGCACGACCGTCGCGGCGGCGATCATGCTGCTGAGCAACGGGCTTCCCAGGCTCCGTGAATCCATCACGGGCACGCCGCGCGGCGCGCTCTGCGGCATGGGTACCTGTCACGAATGTCGCGTGACGATCGACGAGGTTGCGCAGCGCCGCTCGTGCCTCGTCGAGTGTCGGCCGGGAATGAGGATCCAGACCGATGGGCTCTGAGCACACGCACGATGTCGTGGTCGTTGGCGCTGGCCCAGCCGGGATCGCGGCCGCGTGCGCTGCGGCGGAGAGCGGCGCGCGCGTTGCCGTTCTCGATGAGAACCTCGCGCCCGGCGGGCAGATCTGGCGGCGCACCACGCACGGGCCCGCGGCCGAGTGGCTGGCTCGGGCGCGAAGCGCTGGCGCTGAGTTCTTCTGCGGCGCCGCCGTGTATTCCGCGAGCGCTGCGCCGACTGATTTACTATCGCCACGCATCGAGCTTCGCGCGGAGATCAACGACACGTCGCGGCGATTCTCCGCGGGCCGCGTCATTCTCGCCGTCGGCGCACGCGAACTTTTCCTCCCATTCCCGGGCTGGACCCTGCCCAACATCTTCGGCGTCGGCGGGCTGCAGGCGCTCGCCAAAGGTGGGATGCCGATCGCTGACCGCAACATCCTTATCGTCGGCACGGGCCCGCTGCTGCTCGCCGTTGCGGAGTATGTGCACACGCATGGCGGGCGCGTGGTCGGGATCGCCGAGCAGGCACCCGCGGCCGCGATGCGACGCTTCGCTGCCGGGCTTTGGCGTCATCCCAGTAAGCTCGCACAAGGCCTCAAACTCAAGGCCGCCCTGACCGGCGTGCCGCACTGGAACAACACCTGGCCGGTAGAAGCCTGCGGCGATTCCGCGGTGCGTCGTGTCCGCCTGACCGACGGTTCGCGCTCGTGGTGGGTCCGGTGCGACATGCTGGCGTGCGGCTTCGGGCTCGTGCCCAATCTACAGCTCCCCGCGCTCCTGGGATGTCGAACGCACGAGCATCGCGGCCAGCGAGTTGTGGCCGTCGATGAACACCAGCAGAGCTCGGTTGCGAACATCTTCTGCGCTGGCGAACCCGCTGGCATCGGCGGGGTCGATGTCGCGCTTGTTGAAGGTTTGATCGCGGGCTATTGTGCCGTGAACAACCGCTCGGCCGCGGTTTCGCACTTCGCACGGCGCGATTCCGAGCGTGGGTTTGCGGCTCGTCTGCACGCCGCGTTCCAGCTCCGCCCCGAACTCCGCGTGCTCGCCGACGAAAGCACGATCGTGTGCCGCTGCGAGGACGTGACGATGAGAGCCATCGCTGGCTGTGACTCATGGCGAGACGCCAAGCTCCAAACTCGCTGCGGCATGGGCCCCTGCCAAGGCCGGATCTGCGGGCCCGCCATCGAGCACATGCTCGGCTGGCCTGCCCACGACATCCGACCGCCGCTGCAACCCGTCACCATCGGTACGCTGGCGGCTCAGTAGACGTCACACCCTCAACGCCGTTTCGCCACCGCTTACGATCATCGCCAGCCCAACCTCCTGAGGAGCCGTTGCATGAACAAGTCTCACTGGCGCGGTGTCATCCCCGCGATCACCACGCCGTTCCGCGAAGATCTTTCCGTTGATCTCCCGCTCCTGATCCGACACGTCTCCTGGCTCATCGAGCACGGATGCACCGGCATCGTCACACCCGGCTCGCTGGGTGAAGGGGCGACGTTGACCAACGAGGAAAAGATGGACATCTGGCAAGCCTGCCTGCGCGCGGTCAGTTCGCGTGCGCCGATCATCGCGGCCATCTCGGCCCTCAGCACGATCGAGGCCGTCGGGCTCGCCAAGGCGGCCAAGGAAGCAGGCTGCCGCGGACTGATGGTCCTGCCGCCCTATGTCTACCGGGGCGATTGGCGAGAGACCAAGGCTCACCTTTCGGCCGTGATCGGTGCGACCGATCTTTCCTGCATGCTCTACAACAACCCGATCGCCTACGGCACGGACATCACGCCGCCGCAGATCGCCGAGCTGTCGGCCGAGCATGCGAACCTGCACGCGGTGAAGGAATCGAGCGCCGACGTGCGTCGGCTGACCGCGATCCGCGCCCTTATCAACGACCGCCTTGCCCTCCTCATCGGGGTGGATGACCTGATTGTCGAAGGAATTGCGGCGGGGGCGTGCGGGTGGATCGCGGGGCTGGTCAACGCCTTTCCCATGGAGTCGGTGGAACTCTTCAACCTCGCTCAGCGCGGCCAGCACGAAAAGGCCTTCGAACTCTACCGTTGGTTCCTGCCCCTGCTGCGGATGGACGTCGTCCCCGAGTTCGTGCATCTGATCAAGCTCGTCCAGGCCGAGGTCGGGTTCGGGAGCGAACGAGTCCGTCCGCCGCGGCTGCCGCTGGCCGGTGCCGCCCGCGAAACCGCGATAAGAACGCTTCGCGATGCGATCGCTTGCATGCCCGGGCGATGAGATATGGCAGGAATCTCGGCTGGCGTTCGTGCATCCATAGGGAAAGCCCCCAACTTCTCGGTCCCTCTGCAATTGACAGGCATCGCGTCGGCTGTTCAGCATTAAATCTCACAGAATACATCCGCAGTTCCACAGACTCTTGATATAGTCGCCCCCGATTTGACCATGTTTAGGTGGTCTGGGTTGTTCCTTAAACTGTGGTGTTCCTGACCCTGATGCCATCAGTCTGCTGTTCAGAATAGGAGAGTTTCGAATGTCACGCCTTACGTTCGCCATCCTTTGCGTGTGCGCCAGCACGGCATCGACCGCGTTCGCCGCGAGCGATCCTTCGAGCATTGGTGCAGCATTCGTTCCATCGATTGTTGCACGCGAGGTTGCCATGACCTCCGGGACGGCGGCCGCGAGCACCGCTCAAGACGTCGCGCTCCCTCAACTTCTCCCGGCTGTGGCCCTGCGGATCGTGACTTTCGCCACGGCCCCCAACCGCGGCGAGGATCCCCCGGCCGCGGCTAGCAAGTTCACCGCCGGGCCCGACGCGACGTTCTGGCAAGGCTGGAAGCGCAAGGCCGAGCTCGGGATCAACGGGACCGCTGGCAACAGCGAAGCGTTCAACATCCGGGCGCTGATCGGCGCGAAGCGCATCAGCGAGACCATGGAGACGGCCGCCGACGTCGGGTACATCTACAACACCAGCGAGAGTAAGAAATCCAAGAGCCGCGGCGAGGGAAACCTCCGAAATGACTGGCTCTTCAAGGACTCGAACTGGGGCTTCTACGGCCTGGGCAAGATCGAGTACGACGAGTTCCAAAATTGGCAATGGCGCCTCTCGGGCTACGCCGGCCCGAGCTATTCGTTCATCAAGGACGAGACGACAACGCTCCGAGGTCGGATCGGCGCCGGTGGAAGCTACGAGTTCGGCAAGAAGGCCAAGGAAGAGTTCATCCCCGAAATCGATATCGGGCTTGACTTCACGCACAAGCTCACCGAGCGCCAGAATATCTTCGCGAGCGTCGATTACTACCCCAGCCTTTCGAACTTCCCGCGATATCGCGCCATCGGCAAGGCCGGATGGGAACTCGCGGTCGATCCTGAAGTGAATATGTACCTGAAGGTTGGCGTTAGCGATCGGTACGACAGCGACCCGGGCATCGGGTTCAAACGCAACGACGTCGAATACTTCGTCACCCTCGGCTGGGAGTTCTAGGAATAACCAGCTCGGTGCTCGATTGTATCTCCGAGCCGATTTTCTTTGTTCCGCAGTTATTTCCCACGAAGACGTGGAATCTG
>CAZIMT010000049.1:0-19113 GCA_964540295.1 uncultured Phycisphaeraceae bacterium | reverse complement strand
CGTTCCGGGTCGGCAGCACACAATCAAACATATCGATCCCCGATCGCACCGCCGCCACGATGTCGCGCTCGTACCCGACCCCCATCAAGTACCGCGGCTTGTCGCGCGGCAACAACGGGGCCGTGTGCCGGACCACCGCCGCGATCGCCTCGAAGGGCTCGCCGACCGCCACCCCCCCGATCGCGTACCCCGGCAGCTCCACCCCGCACACTCGCTCTGCTGACCAAGTGCGCCGCTCCAGATCCGTCCCGCCCTGCACGATGCCGAAGAGCGCCTGCTGGCGCGCGCTCGCGTGCCCCTTGGCGTGCTCGACCTTGCAACGCTCCAGCCACCGCACAGTGCGCTCGTTGGCAATCGCGAGGCGCTTGCCATGGTCATAGATGGTGTTCTTCTTGGTGTCTCGAGCGGCCGCGGCCTTGAGACGATCCTGGGTCACCGTCCCGGCACGTGGGTCCATGGACGGCGGACAGTCGTCCAAGGCCATCATGATGTCCGCGCCGAGCTCGTTCTGGATCCGCACCGCGTCCTCAGGCGCGAGGCGAACTTCTTTCCCGTCCACAATCGACTTGAACGTCACGCCGTCGTCGTCCACGCGGTTGGTGTCCGACAGCGAGTAGGCCTGGTACCCGCCCGAGTCCGTCAAGATCGGCCCGGGCCAGTTCATGAACCGGTGTACGCCGCCCATGCCCGCGATGAGTTCAGAGCCGGGCCGGAGCATCAGGTGGTAGGTGTTGTTGAGCACGATCTGCGAGCCGGTCTCGACCACGCTCTGCGGCAGTAAACCTTTCACAGACCCGCGCGTGCCCACGGGCATGAACGCTGGCGTATCGAACGAGCCGTGCGGCGTCGTCACGCGGCCCAGCCGCGCGTGGCTGACCGATGACGTGGCGAAAATCTCGAAGTTCAGCGGTGAGAAGGTCATAGAGAGATCAGAGAACCATCACGCGCGGCGTTGTGCTTCCGTCGCTTCTCGCAGCGTCGTTTTCTCCCGCTCGCTCAGGCTCGCCAGACCCTGATCGCGCACCTTGGCCAGAATTCGATCAACTTCCGACACCGTTCCCGCGCTCAACCCGCCACCCTCGCGCTGCCCAGCGCCGAACTTGGGAAACTTCGAGTTGCGCTTTTTCCCGCGGTCCGACTTGGGCCCAAAGACGTCGAAAAAATCGCTCAGCAGGTGGGAATGCCGGATAAAGAAGTACCCGGCGACCGCCCCGCCGATGTGGGCCGCGTCGCCGCCTTGGTTCTGCCCGCCGAGGAGCACATTGAACAGTGCGATCCCGACGTACCCGTAGGCCAGCAGCTTGAGCCGGATCGGCACGGGCGGCAGGATGAGCTGCACCACCGCGTTGGGCGCGATGTACGCGCACGCCATGATGACGCCGAAGACTCCCGCCGACGCGCCCACGAGCGGCGTGGTCGGGCTGGTGAACAACAGCCCAGGAATTTGAGGCCATTGGAAGGACGCGAAGACCTGCGCTATGGCGTTGAGGATGAAGTACATCAGCCCGCCACAGACGCCACTCACCAGATAAAAAGCCGCATAACGGCGACCGCCCAGGTGCTGCTCGACGATGCTCCCGAACATGTACAGCCCGAACATGTTGAAAAAGACGTGAGCTGGCCCGGCGTGAAGGAATTGGAACGTGATTACGCGCCAGAACTCCAGCTTCTTGACCAGCATGTAGGTCGAGAAATGCCCTAGGTCCGTCAACTTCGCACCCAGTCCCGGCACGAACATACCGAGCAAGAACACCGCGAGGTTGATCGCGATGATCCAGCCGTTGACCGAGAGCCGGAATCGGCCGCCGCCAAATCCCGCGCCTAACCCGCGGCCGAAGCCGCCCGCCGACTTGTCCCTCAGATAATCCCGATCTTGGAGCGCCATACGCGATTCATCACCCCGCGGCCTCCGTGCCGCGAACGGAATCTCACCGCGCGAACCCACCGGGATCCCCGCGCCAGACTCTTCGTCACTTGTTCCGATTTATCGTAGCGGAAGTTCGGGCGAGCGTGGGAATCACCGTGTGGCGGGGCCCTTGCCAGCGCTCCGCTGTCTCGTCGCGTCCGCCAGGATGGCCCGTTCGTCCTCGCTGAGGCTGGCGATCCCCGAGCGTGAGATCTTGGCGAGCACGGTGTCAAGAACCGCATCGGCCACCGCGTTCATCGTGGCGTCCAGAGCGGCCGACTCTTCGTCTCGTGCGCGCGGCGCGGGCAACCCGGTCGACGATCCAGCCGCAGGTCCTGCTTTGGGCGAGATTTCCGAGATGGTCTCGTCCCCGACCATCGCCGCCAGCTCCGCGCGTGTCAGGTCAGTGCCGGAGAGATCGAGCGATGTTTCGTCCAAAGTTTGATCGATCGCTTGGTCGTCCAGAACACGAAGCGTGACCGAGCTGTAATCGTTGGCGGGCTCTTCGATCAGCCCGGACTCTGGCCTCTGCGGGTTGTGGACGAATTGAACGCGCCGCATCTGCAGCCAGCACACCGCCGCCCCGAAGACCGCGAGCCCCATAAGCCTGGTCTGCCCCCCCGACATTGCCGCGACGAAGAGCACGAGCGCGGCCGCCAGACCGACCCGGGCCGCCAGCCAGGTGGCGCGGCGCGCCGACGTGCGCGCGCGAAGCGCTGATTCGATCACACGCCCCGCGTCCAACGGGAGCATGGGCACAATCAGGTGCAGACCGACCAGCCAGGCGTTCACGAAGTAGAGCCACCAGAGCGCGGCGGTCCACACCGACCCGATCCCCACCAGCACTTCTGAGGGCTTAAACGGGTTAAAGACCAGCGCGTCCCAGCCCAGCCCGCTGGCGTAAAGCCCAACCGCCAGCACCGGCCAGAGCAGCATGTTGACGGTGAGCCCGCCCGCCGCGGCCGCCATCTCGCGCCGCCAGCCGCCGAGCAGCGGCGTGGGTGACAGCGACCCCAGCGGCCAGAGGACGATGGGCGCAGGGTCGCGGTCCATTGAGCGCACGATCACCCACCGACCCAGTTCGCGTGCCAGCACGAGGAGCAGTATGGCCCCGACCGCCAGCCCGATGTGCATCGGCCCGATGCGGTCGCTGACCGAGGCCAGCACGAGCTCTGAGGCAGCGACCATGAGCACCACGACGTGCGCACGAAGCTGGAAGGTGCCGGAGCGGAAGAGGGCGATAGACCAGGCGAGCGGATCCTCGCCGTCTCCCCAGACGCGGGAGAGGCCGTTGTAAGGTGCTTGGTTGCGATCGCTTCGGCGGCTGGTACGGGTGCCGCCGCGACGAGTATCTCGTCGGCCGCTGCCTTCACCGTCAGACTTGTGGTCGCCTCGAAGATTCACGAGTCGCGGTCTCCTTCATCGCCGAGCACCAGTTTCGCACCGTTCATTTGACAGTCTACCCGAGACGCCCCCGAAACAAACCCTTTCTTTCGGCCAGAAGCAGGGCCACCACGGTTTTTCCGTCGACCAGCTCGCCGCGGTCGATCATCGCCATCGCCTCTTCCACCGCGATCGGGCGGACGGTGATGTTTTCGTCGGCTTCGAGCCTCTGTCCGACCGGGCGGAGTCCGAAGGCGGCGTAGGCGTGCATCATCTCATCGGTCATGCCCGGCGTCGTATAAAACCGGCCGAGTGGGATCAGAGTTGCGGCCGAGTACCCGGTCTCTTCCTCCAATTCTCGGGCGGCGGTCAGGATCGGGTCTTCGCCTCGTTCCATGGTGCCTGCGGGGAGCTCCCAGAGGACAACGCGGGGCGCGAACCGATAATTACGAATAAACACAATCTGAGCGCTGGCCGGGGATGTTGCGAGGTCGGGATAGAGAATCGGGAGGATCACGGCCGCCCCGGGGTGGCGGACGGCCTGACGCTGGATGGTGCCGCCGTGTTGGTCGCGGAGTGTGATCTGCTCGAAGTCGTACTTGGCACCGCGGAAGATGAGGTCGCGCGCGAGTTCGGGTGTCTCGGAAGGGTCGCCGGGAAGTCGAGGGCTCGGAGGAGTTGAACCCGCGTCGGACGGTGTATTGTTCTGCGCGCTCATGCCCGAGCGTAGGTTTCCTATGCCAACTCCAACCAAATCTCGTTCAACCCTTGCGAGCGTGAGCGAACCCGACCTCGCGTCGATGCCAGACCGCGTTGCGCCGAGCGTTGCGGTGCCGCCGATCATCCGGCTGGTGGAGGTCCACAAATCGTTCCCTCCGCAGCGAGTTCTCGACGGGATCAACCTGGTCATTCCGCAGGCGCGGACCACGGTAGTGCTTGGCCCGTCGGGGTGCGGCAAGTCGGTGATGCTCAAGCTCATCATCGGGTTGCTGCGGCCGGATTCGGGCGAGGTGTTCTTCGACGGGAAGCGGATCGACAATCTGCGTGAGCGTGACTTGCGGGCGGTGCGGCTGCAGATCGGGCTGCTGTTCCAGATGGGGGCGTTGTTTGATTCGATGAGCGTTGCGGAGAACATCGCGTTCCCGCTGATCGAGCACACCAAGCTTAACCCGGCCGAGCGGAAGAAGAAGATTGCGCAGGCCCTGGCGACGGTGGATCTGGACGGCGTCCAGGAAAAACTTCCAGCGCAACTTTCGGGCGGTCAGCGCAAACGAGTGGCGCTGGCTCGCGCGATCGTGCTCGAACCTCGGGTTGTGCTTTATGACGAGCCAACGACGGGGCTCGACCCGATCCGTGCCGACGGCATCAACGATCTGATCATCAAGCTCAAGCGGACGATGGGCGTAACCAGCATCGTGGTTACACATGATCTGGTTTCGGCCAAGAAGGTTGCCGATCGCGTCGTGATGCTCCTCAACGGCAAGGTCGCCGCGGACGGCACGTACGAGGAGCTCGAGCACAGCCCGGACCCACGGGTCCAGCACTTCGTCGCTGGCCAGTATGACAAGGACGAGGACGAGGCCTCGAATTCTCCGCCGCCAATGCGGCGGACCATTGAACCGGAAAAGCGCACATGATGAGTTCTCTGAAGCGTGATTTTTTTACCGGGCTTACGGCCCTAGTCGGGCTGGTCGGGCTCGTCGTGACCCTCTGGCTCATCGGCGACCTCAAGGACGTGGTCCAGAAGACTTACACGTTCACGCTCAAGCTCAACAGCGCCAGCACGCTGGGCGAGACGAGCCGGGTCGCGCTTAACGGCGTGAAGGTCGGGGGCGTGCTCAAGTCACGAAACGAGGACCACCCGGCCGAGGGTGTGGTTCTGACTCTCAAGATCAATCAAGGCGTGCGGATCCCCGACAACTTCACGGTGTATGTCGATCGAGGGTTTGTGGGTGAGTCGATCCTGCAACTGGACGTCCCCGAGCCGACAGCCGCGAGCCCTGCGAGCATGAGCTTCGTTGAGCCGGGGAGCGTGTATTCGCGTCGCGCCAAGACTTTGTTTGATGCGATCAGCGATCCGCTCCGCGAGCCGCTGGCGAAGCTGGGTGTGGTGGCCGACAGCGTTCAGAGGCTGAGCGAGACGTACGACAAAGTGGGGAACGAGGCGCTCGACATCATGAGCCCGCGCACGATCGCGGAGGTGGAGGCGGGCGCGGCGCCGAATCTTCGATCTTCGCTGGCGTCGATTGAGCGAACGCTGGCAGGTGCGCGAGAGTGGTTGAACGACGACGCGTTTCGCGCAGAGACCAAGGCCGCGATCGCCAAAGTGGGCACCACCGCGGATGCGTGGACGACGACCGCGAAGTCGGCCGATTCGCAGGTCGCTTCGCTGGGGCCCAAGGTGAACGCGGCGATCGAGGAAGCAACGAGCACCATGAGGCGGGTTGGAGCGGCGGCGGATCAGGTGAATGAGATTGCGGCCGCGATTAACAAGGGCGACGGTACGGCGGCGAGTTTCATCAACAACCCTGACCTCTACAACAACCTCAACGGCGCGGCGGCGCGATTGGAGAAGGCGCTCGTGGAGCTTCAGTTGCTGATCCAGAAGTACAAGTCTGAGGGCATACCGATCAAATTATGAACGGAAGGCGAACGTTTCTGCGAGTGCAAGAGCGAATGCAACTTTCATGTCCGTGAACGGTTTGCGCCTTGATAGTGTTCGCTAACCTAGGAATAATCCACAGTTGTACCCGCACCGCAGCTTGGTCGAGTTCGAGTCCGGTGCCTAAACGAGGGAGTCCACCATGAGCATCGGTCTGCGGGCCTCGCACGCCCCGTCGTTGAGCCAGTCGTTCTTCCGCACACTGCGTGTTTCGCTTGCGCTTGCAGGGGTTGTCTCCGCGCTAGGGCTGACCGGGTGCAGCACGCCGCCGCTGGGCGATCGCACGGGCCGCGTGGAGCCGGGGCGGACGACCGAGGCGGAGCAGCGGTCGGGGCAGGTGTACATCTCCGACTTGGACGATGCGACCGAGAAGATGTCGATGAAGTTTATAGCGGACCTGAACGGGAGGCTGGCCGAGAGCGACTTTCGGATCAACGGCGAGCAGCAGAAGGTCACGATCGTGTTCGGAGACATTACGAACAAATCGGGCTCGATGCCGAGCTCGGACATTGAGGCCATCCGTTCCAACTTTCAGTCGAACTTGATGGAGAGTGAGGACCTTCGGGCTCGCTGCCGCTTCGTGCGAGACAAGGCGAACTTTGAGCGGCTGCGCTCGACCGAGTTCGGCCCGGGCCCGACCAACCCGACCACGCCGGGCACCGGCGTCCGCGCGCTGGACCAGCGTTTCACGTACTTCCTGAACAGCGAGATTTACGGGATCAACCGCGGATCGACGCGGCAGTTCACGATCAACTTCTCGCTGATGCGTGCCAGCGACGGTGAAGAGGTTTGGAAGCCGAATTATAAGCA
Organism: uncultured Phycisphaeraceae bacterium; assembly: GCA_964540295.1. Classification (GTDB taxonomy): domain Bacteria; phylum Planctomycetota; class Phycisphaerae; order Phycisphaerales; family UBA1924; genus CAZCPB01. Next base: position 12,352 of record CAZIMT010000049.1, on the reverse strand, counting down.
AACGTACTCGTTCGACTGAGCCCGCCTGGCGTGAGATCGATCCGACGGGTTCGTTCGCACGCTCGACCCACGCAGCCAACTTACGATGAGACGCGGTCGGCCAAACATCTGGAATCTGGTGACAGATCGACGGGCGCTGCGGACCTGGTGTTCGCTACGGTCTCTCTTCTCGTGCCCGCGTAGGGGATTGGATTTGGTCGTGTCTCACACGGGCATGGTCGTGCTGATGTTCATGCTGAACCTGCTCTCGGGCTGCGCCTCCCCCACCGCCACACGAGGCGGTGCGTCCACGCTGATCACGATCGAGGACATTGACGAGGTGGTGGAGCAGATGGCGGCACGGCTGGCGTCGAGTTCGTTCATGGCCCAGCGTTCGACGAGTTCCGAGCCGATCTCGCTGACGCTGACCAAGCCGGTGAATTACACGCACGACGTGATCCGCGACGGGGACCGGTGGACGCTAATCCAGAACGTCGTGAACTCGCCAACGATGCAGGCCATGACGCGCGAGAGAAATGTCAAGCTCATTATCTCGCGCGAGTTCTTTGACGAGCTCAAGCGGAACAGCGCCGACGCGCGTGACATGACCATCGACCGCAGGCCGACGCACGTGATGGACGCGACGCTCCGCACGATCACGCGGAGCGGCGGCGATGCACGGACAGACCAGTACGAGTGCACCTACGCGATCTCCGCGCTGGGCAGCGGCGAGGTGGTGTGGCAGGATGTTTTCAAGATCAAGAGGCTGGCGTACGGCGTGCAGTATAACTAGACCGTGGCCCGCCGAGCGTTCTGTTTTTTAACGAACCCATGCGAACGTGAGATGTGTCCCGAGAACGAAGATGATCACCCCGAGGACATCCACCGAGTCAGCACCGCGGCGTGATCGCCGGTGGCTGGCGGCGCGTGCGCTCGTCGCCGGAATCGCTTTGTCGGCTTCGCTCGCGATTTCCGGTTGCGCCCCGCCGCCGATGAAGATCTTGCTCGGCTCCGACATGCAGCGGGGCCGATTCGCGGAGGCACGCCGGGCTTTGCTGCCGATCGTTTCGGACACTTCGCTAGCTGCGCAGGAATCGCGTGAGTTTCTGCTGGACCGGATGCGGCTTGGGATGGCCACGCTCGCCGACGGGCAGCCCGAGCTGGCCGAGCCGGTGATGTTCGAGACGTTTTTGCAGCTTCGGCGTCAGGGGATTAACGACGACGCGACGGTCGAGGCGGGGATCTTTGGCGAGCGCGGAGTGATCTTCTGGAAGGGCGAGCCGTTCGAGCAGGCGTACGCGTACGCGTCGATCGCGCAGAATTATGCGATGCTGGGGCAGTGGGACAACGCTCGGGCGGCGGCGCTGAACTCGCTGTTCCTGCTCAAGAACTTCGGCGAGAAGGCGGGCGGCCAGCGGAAGTCCACCGAGGACATCGCGCGCGAGGCTGCACGGTCGGAGAAGCAGCGGCCCGGGTCGTACGACGAGTATTTGAAGAAGGCGTATCGACCGACGAAGACGAACTTTGCGCTGGGGTATCTCTTAGCGGGATGCGCCAACTGGGCCCTGGGTGCGCGTGACCGTGATCGCGCGAACGAGGCTGGCGAGCAGTTCGCGGATGCTGTGGAAGTGCTGCCATCGCTCCGGCCCGTGACCGACGCGATTATCACGGGCAATGCCAACACGATCCTTGTGGTTGAGTACGGCGCGGGGCCGGAGAAGTCTTACCGCGAGGGGAACACGGCTCTCGCGGTTTTCCGTCAGCTCACGCGGAGCGACGGTCAGGCTCTTGCGCTGCGGATCAACGGGTTGAACACCGAGAACGTTCCGCAGGCCTGCGACGTGAACGCGCTGGCGGCGGACCACATGTGGAACAACTTTGAGGACATCCGAAGTTTCAAGCGGGTGCTGGGCGACGTGCTGATCGCGGGCGGCGCGGTGCGGGCGGCGTCTCGGCAGAGGATCGACGGGTACGACCTGGCGGCGGTGGCCATCGGGCTGTTGATCCGCGAGTCGGCGAAGGTTGATCTGCGGTATTGCGACACGTTGCCGCAGCGGGTGTACGTGGCGGCGATCAACGTGCCGGGGCCCGGGACCAGCGTCGAACTTTCCGTGCCCGGAGACCCGGCGGCGTCGATTGTGCTGCACGATCTCGCTCCGCCGCTGGCGGGTGAACGGCTGCAACTGCGGTCCGTGCGTTTGTTGAGCGGCGGGTTTTCCACGCCGCTTGCCAACGCGGTGAGTTTGATTTACGGGAACGACTATTCTGCGGAGCACCCACCTGGCGACGATCTGCCGTACATCCTCGGCGGCACTTCGGTCCGCGTCCCGACCGACGAGGCGTTGACGTATTACCAGAGCCGGGGGCGGCTGATGGACTACACGCTCGTGCGGCTTCAGAATCTGTACCGCGAAGAAGGCCTGGGCTGGGACGCGAATAACCCGCGGATCCAGAACGCGGTGCATGTTCTCGATGGCGGGAGTTCGATGATCCCGCCGGTGGCTGGGACGACCGGGTACACGCGGTTGTTTTATGTTCCTCACGGGCCTTACGCGCCAAAGTCAGCGGCGCTGAAGGCCGCTCGCGCTGAACTGGGCATTTTCGATCCGACCACACCAGACCCGAATCGCAGTGACACCAAACGTAGTAAACCCTAGAACAAAGGAGCCTCACGATGAACACGTTCAACTTCCGCCATGTCGCGACCCGCGCTGCTGCTGCTTCTTTCTTGTCGTCGCGGGCGCTGTTCGCGGGCGCGATCGGCACGGCTGTGGCCGCGAGTTTTTTCCTCAGCGGGTGTGACACGGTGCGCGCACCGGGCTCGGCCACGCCCGACCCGCTGCCCAACGTGGCGTACCCGAAGATCGAGGCGGCCGAGGGGCTGGGGGAGTACTTGTCGTACGGCGACGTGAAGGTCACGAGCCAGAGTCCGTTGACGGTGCAGGTGCCGATTCGGGCGCGGACGGAATCGGAAGACCTGCGTGTGCAGTACCGCTTCATCTTCGCGGATCAGTTCGGGACGGTTCTGAACCCGGACGCGGCGTGGACGTGGCGGAAGCTCGCGTCGCGTCGGCAGGATTTCCTGAGCGGGAACGCGATGTCGTCCAAGGCCACGGACTGGCGGTTGCAGATCAGGCCGAGCCGGTGAGCGCCGCGTGGCGTGTTGACGGGTTGGTTCGCGACTGAATTCCTAGTGGGCTTCGGACGCGGCGCGGGGTCGTCGGGTACAGTCCGACCTCATGGCACGAACGATTTCGAACCTTTACACTCGGCTAACGCGTCTGCCGTTGGTTGCGCCGTCGGTTTTGTCGGCCAACGTGCTTGCGGCGTTGGTGGATGAGGCGGGGCACGCGCTTGCGAACGGGGCGGATTCGCTGCATCTGGACGTGATGGACGGGCACTTTGTGCCGAATCTTTCGATGGGGCCTGAGGTGTGCCGGGCGTTGCGACGAGCATTGCCGTCGGCGTTTTTGGACGTACACCTGATGGTGACGGACCCGACGATGTTCGTGGGGCCTTTCAAAGCGGCGGGGGCGGACCACGTCACGTTTCATGTGGAAGCGGTGTCGCCGGATCATGCGCGGTGGCTGTGCGGGCACATTCGCGAGATGGGGATGTCGGCCGGTCTGGCGATCAACCCCCCTACCGCTGTTGAGCGGATCACGAGGCTGGTTGATGCGGCAGATCTTTTTTTGGTGATGTCGGTGAACCCCGGGTTTTCGGGGCAGGCTTTTATTCCCGGCGTGCTGGAGAAGACGCGGGTGCTGGCGAGGATGGTTGATGAGAGTCAGCGGGTGCAGATGGACGGGGGGATAGGGCTGGAAAATGCCGAGGCTGTGCGCGAGGCGGGGTGCGACGTGATGGTCGCGGCGACCTCGGTTTTCGGAGTGGAGAAGGGGAAGAGAGGCGAGGTGATGAAAGAACTGGCGGGGCGAGGGTGATACGAGAAGAAGATTAAGAAGAAGAAGCGGAGAGAGAGGGGTTGGGTTTAAAAATGGCTTCTTACTTCTAGGTTGAACCGAAAACCATATCGACGAGTTGCGCGGCGGTGGGCTCTTGATGGCCTTTGACTGCCGCACGGGAGAGAGCGAGAGAGACTCGGCGGTCGGCTTGCTCGCGGGTTTCGCCGAGCGCGACAAGGATCTCGATGGCTTCTTCGTGCGGGCCTGAGGCGACGGCGCGAGCTGGCTTGATCGCGGCGTCGAGCGACTCGATTTCAGATGAGGATAAAAACGCGTCAACCTTGCCGGTGAGTTCCGCGACGATGGTGTCGGCGAGGCGCTTGCCGATCTCGGGGAGTTCTTTGAGCGCGGCGGCGTCGCGGCTGGTGATGGCGCGAGCGATGCGTGCGGGCTCGATGGCCATGGCGCGAAGAGCTTTACGGTTGCCGATGCCCTTGACGGTGATGAAGACCTCGAAGAAGCGGCGGTCGCTGGCGTGTTGGAAACCGATGAGTCGAGGGATGAAAGACGAGCCCTGGCCTTGAGATTCAAGGTACTGGATGGTGATGAGCGTGATGCGCTGGCCGACCTGGTTGGCGAGCTGTGCGGCGAGGTAGGCGGGGGTGAGTATTTCGTAGGAGAGGCCTTGGCCTTCGATTTCGAGGACGATGGCGGGCGGTTCGACGCTGGTGATGGTGCCGGTGATTCGACAGATCATGTTGAGGGAGAGTACCGGGGTTGGGGTACGGATGCTGCAAGAGGCTTTGGATGAAGAGGGGAAAAGGTACGGAGAAAGGCGAGAGAGTCAACTCGAAGAGCCCACCTACCAACTGACCTACCAGAGAGGCGATCTGCTGGGGGAAGCATTGAAGCGAGCGCCGATAACGAGGGAATCACGGAGCGAGCTCTGATGCACGGCGCGAGGTGATTGGCGGAGTGCCGATAGATGAGGCGTGACAACATCTCAGACTTGCGTGATGATCGGGACGAGAGAGACGGTGCGTGCGTTGGCGGGGCAACTAGCCTTGCTGGCTGCGCCGCCGCGGGTGGTCGGGTGCGTGCTGACTGAACCGGTGAGCGAGGAAGAACGGCTGCACCCGGTGCTGGGGTCGATCGACGAACTGGCAGATTTACAGGGGCGGCACGGGTTCGGCGTGGCGCTCGTGAGCTTGCCGTCGACATCGGCGGCGGAGATCCTGCGGGTTCGGTCGGCGCTGGCGACGCTGGGCATCGCGGAGCGGTTTGTGGTGCCACTGAGCGAATCGCTGGGGAGTGCGCCGGTGACGAATAGCGCTGGTTCGGGCACGCGGCCCGGTCTGGGGTTCGGTCTGGGGTTCGGGCCGGTGAATGTTGACATGGCGGAATTGATCGGGCGCACGCCGCATTCGATTGATCGCGCGGCGGTGGCGCGGATTCTTGAAGGTAAGCGGGTCTTGGTGACGGGCGCGGGCGGGTCGATCGGGTCGGAGCTGGTCCGGATTGTCGCGACGTTTAGGCCCGAGCAGATCGTGCTAATGGAGCGATCTGAGAACGCGCTGTTTGAGATCGATCGGCAGTTGGCGGAGCGGTTCTCGTCGGTGTCGCGGCGGGCGATGATGCACGACGTGGTGGACACGGAGCGGACGTTGCGGCGGCTGGCGGAGACGCGGCCTCATGTGGTGTTTCATGCGGCGGCGCACAAACACGTCCCGCTGATGGAGGACCACCCGTCGCACGCGGTGGAGAACAATTTCTTTGGGACCAAGTCGATCGCGGACGCTTCGGCGTCGGTGGGTTGCGAGCGCTTCGTGATGATCTCGTCGGACAAGGCGGTGAATCCGAGCTCGGTGATGGGCGCGACGAAACGGCTGGCGGAGAGGTATGTGCAGTCGTTGCAGGCCGCGGCGCTGCGCGATGGGACGGTGGAGACGCGATTCTCGATGGTTCGGTTCGGGAACGTGCTGGGGTCGGCGTGCAGCGTGCTGCCGATCTGGTCGCAGCAGGTCGCCAACGGCGGGCCGGTGACGGTGACCGACGAGCGGATGACTCGGTATTTCATGACGATCCACGAGGCGGCGACGCTGGTGATTCAGGCGGCGGCGATGAGCGGCGGAAGCGGCAACGCGGCGGTGTTCGTGCTGGACATGGGTAAACCGGTGCGTGTGCTCGATCTGGCCAAGCGGTTGGTCGCGGCGCACGGGTTTGAGTCGGTGGTTCGGCGCGCGGGCGAGTCGCACGATGGTGAGGCGCGGGGTCGCGCGATCGAGATCCGGCTTACCGGGGCGCGGCCTGGAGAGAAATTGTTTGAAGAGCTGGCGTACGCGGCGGAGCAACTGAGGCCGACGACGCACCCGGGGATCAACTCGTGGGCGGGTGGTTCGAGTGGGGACGGGATCGAGAGCGAGTGTGCAGCGAAGGGCGAAGTCGAGGACGAGGCGGCGGCGGCGAACGCGATGGTCGCGGACTTGGCGACGGTGCGACGAAGCGGCGACGCTGAGGCGGTGGTGAGCGTGCTGAAGCGGTACGTGCCGACGTTGCGGGCTGGCAAGACGCCGGTGATTTCACCAAAACTGCGAGGTGTTGGTGCGGCGGAGGCGTTAGAAACTGGTAGAAGTAGTGATGATTCCGTACGGTTCCCGAATCTCAAACAGTCTGCTGCTTGATTCTGAATAGAGCGGGGGCAATGCTGGGGGAGAGGCCTTGGGTCGGTTGGGATTGAGGGAACGCCGGTTGGAAGAGAGAAGGCTCGGCTCGGAGAGCCGACCTACCAAAGATCGACCTACGAAAGATCGATCTGCTAAAGCTGATGTGCTGGGAGATTGAACTTATGGACGACAGGCAGCGGATTTTGCAGGACGCGGCGGGGGTGCGAGACAAGGCGCAGGCGTTGTTGCGCGGGCTTGTGGAAGCACGCGTGGTTTCGGAGCGGCACTTGGGCGCCGGCGCCGAGATGGACGCGATGAAGCGAGTGACGGGTCGGTCGTCGATGGAGAACGCGATCGCTTCGACGAAACGGATGGTCGAGAGCCTGGAGCGGACGCTTGAGCAGCTCAAGAAGGAATTGAGCGAAGAGGACGCGGCGGGTCTCAAAGAGACGGTTTGACAACAACAAGGCGCGAGACCAGGAACTCGACGACGCTCGGTTCAATACGCCCTGTTTCAAGTTCTTATCTGAACGAGCCTGTTTAGGTTGCGACTTTCGCGAGGCCTCGCTCGATGCAGGCGAAGACCCGCGGCCAATCTTGTTCGTTGAAGACTCCGAGGGGGGCGAGCATTCGGACGTGGTAGGGGCCGTGGCCGCAGTAGAAGAGGATGACGCCCTCTTCGAACATGGCCTTGCACGCGGCCATGATTTTATCTTTTTTGCCGCCGAAGGGTGTGAAGCGCATCATGCCGCCGATGCCGCCAGCGATGTCAGCGATCTCGGGGAGCTTGGGGAACCACTCGGGGTGCTTGGCGGCGAGAGCGTGGACCTGCTCGCGGAATAGCGTGTGGTGGCGTTCGATGGAGCCGTTGTCGCCGTAGTAGTTGCCGTCGCGAAGGCGCTCGATCACTCGACGGCCGACGTCGAAGCTGACGTGCTCGCCGACGAACGTGCCCGAGAGCAGCCCGGCCTTGGGGTTGTATTCCTCGGTGTAGAGCGTGGCGCAGACCTGGGTCATTTTGCCGACGCAGAAGACATCGACGTACTCGCCGAGGTTGTAGTAGTCGTACGCGAACATCTGGGGGAGGCGTCCGAAGGTCTGGATCTCGTCGTCCCAGACTGCGATTTTGCTTGCTTTGCAGACGTCGATGAGGGCTTTGAAGAAGTCGCGGCGGCCGGTGTTGAAGCCGCCCTCGCCCTGCGCCAGCTCGAAGATGAAGCAGCAGTGCTGGCCGGGGTAGCGTTCGACGTACTGACGCAGATGCATGACGGCCATGTCGATGAAGCGTGTACCGCCCATGCGTGCGGCGGCGACTTCGTCGTAGAAGGGCATGTAGTCGACGTCGGCGACGATGGGGAGCCCGACGCGGCCGTCGTGCGAATCGCCGATCGAGGCCATCATGGTTGAGCGGCCCATGAAGCAGTCTTTGAAGGCGAGGACGCGGCGTGCCGGGTAGTGCCTTTGCATGCAGACCTTGAGCGCGTTCTCGTTGGCCATGCATCCAGAGGTGCTGAGGTAGGCGTGCTTGAGCTTGCTGCCCTTAGCGGCTTCTTTGAGGAGAACCTCGCTGAAGGCGTGGGGCTCGAAGTTGGCCATGAGGTTGCCCTGCTTGACGGTGTCGCCGAGCGAGGCGGTGACGGCGGCCTCGACGAGGTCGAGGTCGGAGTGTCCGAAGAAGTGGACGCCGATGCCGCAGATCATGTCCCACTTGACGGAGCCGTCGGCCAGTTCGACGAGCGCGCCGTTGCCGATGCCAGAGCCGATGTAGGGGTAGAGGAGGGCGCGGCCTCGGACGGCGGCGGCGCGAGCCATGAGGGCCTCGTAGCTTTCTTTCATGCCGGGGAGCGAGGCGCGAGTGTCGGTGATGTGGGCGGATTTGGACTTGAGCTCGCTGACGATCGATTTGATCGCGGCCTTGATGGCGGGGCTCTCGCGAAACTGGTGGCCGATGGTTGTGGCGGCGGCGGACGGTGCGGCGTTGGCGGCGGCTGGGGTCATGGTGAGCCTTTCATCGGCAAGAATCGGTGATCTTTCGCAGTCTGATCGCGGGTTGCCACCCGTGCGCGGGCCGTACAGAGCGAAGAGGAGATGGAAGGTAACTTCATTTTCTGCGAAGATCGTGGCGAGGTGTGTTGTTTGACTGATTTCGGAGCAGCCTCACGCTTGCGCGCAGGGCTCTTTTAGACGAAGGTTTCGTCGAGGTTGAGGTGCGAGTTCCAGGCTGAGCTTGAGATCCGTGCGATCAATAGGGCGAGAAGTTGGCAGCGTTGGACGAGGCTGGGGATCTCGATCCATTCTTGCGAGGTGTGCAGGCCGCCCCCTCGGACGCCGAGGGTGTCGATGGTGGGGATTCCGGCATCTTGGAGGATGTTGCCGTCGCAGACGCCACCGGTGGAGCCAAAGGGGAGCGTTTGATTCAGAGCGCTGGCGGTATATGCGGCGAAGTTGGCGAGCGCCTTGGTTGCGGGCGTGAGAGGTTTGGCGGGGCGGTTGAAGCTGGTGAGAACTTCGACACTTGGCATTGCGTCGTGTTTGGTTGCGAGAGCGAGGACCTCGCCCTCTAGTTCGTGCGCGATCGCGAGGTTCAGGAAGCGGACGTTGCCCCAGGCGTTGGCGGAATCGGGGACGACGTTGGTGGCGATACCGCCGGTGATGGGGCCGATGTTCACGATCTTGCCAGCGTCGGGCTTGGACATTTTTCCCAGCGCGACGAGGCGCTCGGCGAGTGCGGTGACGGCCGAGACTCCGAGCTTGAAATCTCGCCCGACGTGAGCAGACTTGCCGTGGGCTCGGACGACGAACTGGCCGCTGCCCGGGCGTTCGACGACGAGGCCGCCGTTGGGGAGAGCGGGTTCGAGGACGAGCGCGAGGTCGGCGGGGGTCGCGGCATGGCGGAGAGCTTGTTCGGAGTGGTACGAGCCGGTCTCCTCGTCGCTGTTGAGGACGAATGTCCAGTTGACGGCGATGCCGATTTCATCGAGAGCTTCGAGTGCGGCGACGGCGATGACGAGCCCGCCTTTCATGTCGACGCAGCCGGGGCCGACGGCGGTTTCTTGGTTGGGCGCGAGTTCGAGTCGCTGGAACGGGCCGCGTGGGTTGTGGACGGTGTCGAGGTGTCCGGAGATGAGGATTCGAGGTGAGTCGGAGTTGGGTTTGAGACGCGAGGCGATGGCGGTCGGCGGGATGTGGGCGCTGGAATCGCTCGCGCCGTAGAGCCAGTCGGGACGTGGTTGACCAGGGTGGAGTTCGAGGGTTGCGCCGAGGTTGGTGAGGCGTGCGGTGAGGAGGTCGCGGGTTTGGTCAAGCGCGAGTTTGTTAAATCCACCGGTCGGGAGGCCGACGTGGAGACGGAGGTCTTCGAGGAGGCTCAAGCGGCGGCGTTCGATCGCGGCGATGAGCTTGGCTTCGGTGCCCGAGAGCGGGGTTGGCTGTGGTGATGGTGCGGTCATGGGTTGATTGTTGACAACGCGAGAGACGCGTGAGTTTTCCATGTCTGCGTGTTGATCGGCTCATTGACTGAGGCGTGTGCGGACGGTTCGCGTGGCGAGTCCCAGGGATTAAAGGCGGAGGCCGCGATGCTGAGTGTGATCGCGAGGATCGTCGCGAGCTTGATCCGGCGGACGGCGCGGTCAATAGGCAGGGCGCTGATGGGGAGGCCGATGATCTCTTTGAGCTTGTGTTGGCGAGTGGCGATAGAGCCGTGGCGCCATGAGGGGGCGCGAGGTGAGAGGCCGTTGAGAGCGGCGACGCTGCCGAGGGCGGAGGACATGGCGTGAACGGCGTCGGTGGTGATGGTTGTGACTGGTTCGCTGAGATTTGACGCGAGCGCTGGAACTTGGCTGAGGGCGGAGACGGCGAATGCGTCGGCCTGCCACTCGAAGCGGCGGCTGACGAGCCCGAGGACGGCGAGGGTGAGCCCGAGCATGACGAGCGAGGCGGGGCCGGAGAACATCGAGTCGATGTCGATGGGCGCGCCGAAGACCAAGATAAGGTGATCGCTGACGGCGTAAAGGGCGAGTTCGGCGATAGTGCCAAGGGCTAAGGCTGCGCCGACCATGCAGGCCGCGAGCCAGAACATGTGATGGCGGCGGATGTGGGCGATCTCGTGGGCGGTTACGGCCTCGATCTGCGGTTGGGTGAGACGGTCGAGGAGTGCGTCGGTGAGCATGATGTAGCGGAGCGGGCGGACGAGGCCTACGGCGGCGCCGTTGATGAGCTGGCCGTTGGTTCGCCAGACGAGCAGCTCGCGGACGCGAACGCCAGAGCGTTGGCAGAGTGCGAGGAGGGTGTCGCGGAGCGGGCCGGGGCCTAGCGGGGTGGTGGACCAGATGCGGCGGAGCAGGGCGGGCATGAGGATGAAGGTGAGCACGACGCCGAGAACTTGAACGACACCAGCGATGAGTTCGATGTCGGTGGACGAGGGCGTGCCGCGTGGTCTGTGCGCGGATGCGCCGAGGTGCTGGGCGACGGCCGACACGCACTGGCCCCAGGCGAGGATGATGACGATCGGTGCAGCGATGAAGAAGACTTGATGGCGGAGGGACATCCACACGAACGCGGCGCGCGATTGGATTGGGTAGAGCGGCGTGCCGGTGTCGAGGTCGCGGATGAGGGCGGCCTCACGCAGGCGGCGCTCGAGCGGCTCGACGGACCACCACGACGCGGCCCAGACCAGCAGCGGCGGCGTGATGGCGAGGAGTTCGATGAGAAGCGGGATGTCGCCCAACAAAGAACGGAGAGCGCCGACCAAACCGAGGGCGAGGATGTTGAAGGCGTGGACGGCAATTGCGAGAAGGCGTGTGAAGCGTGCGATGCGTTCGCCGCGGCGGATGGCGCGCCAGGAGCCGGTGCGGTCGACGGTGCGAGTGCAGGCGGTTATGGCGAGGTGGGCGACGGTCGAGATGAGGGTAAAGAGACCCAGGGAGATCGCGACGGCGGGCGCGGGCGCGGTGTCGAACACTGGCGCACCGAAGAGATCGGGCACCGTGACGAGGACGAAGGTGAGGATCAGGAGGATCTGGGACATGAGCGGGATGCGTGGACGGGGGGAGAAGTTTGCACGCTCGCGCGTGGCGTTCTATCAGGCGCGGACGGCTCGCGCGGCTAGGACGAGTTTGACACAGCGGGCGGGGTCGATGAGGTTGGACCAGAGGCCGCCGTGTTTAATGGAGGAACCGACGATCAGGGCGTCGGCGTGGGGAATGATCTTTGGGAGTTGTTCGATGGTGACGCCCGATCCGACGAGGAGCGGGAGAGGGCTTGCGTCGCGGACTTGGCGGAGATCATCGATGGAGGTTGGCTTGCCGGTGGCGGTGCCGGTGACAATGAGGCCGTCGGCGCCGAAGAACTGGGCGGCCTCGGCGGCGTCGGCGATCGAGATGTCTGCGGTGATGGCGTGCGAAGCGTGCTTTTTCTTGATATCGCAGAAGACCGAGATTTTGTCGGCACCGATGCCGCGGCGGTAGCGGAGCAGCGGTCCAGCCTCGGCGGTGGCGAGCAGGCCCTCGTCGGCGACGTGCGTGAAGACGAAGTTTTCGCAGCGGATGAAGGACGCGCCGGTGGCGAGGGCGATGGCGAGAGCTTCAGTCGCGCCGCCGGAGAGGACTTGGATGCCCATGACGAGGTTCGGCGCGGCGTGTTTGCAGGCGAGCGCGGCGACGGTCATGGCGGCGACAACCTCGGGGCCGTGCTGGCCGTGGACGTAAGGGCGGTCGTGCATGTTCTCGACGATGAGCGCGTCGAAGCCTGAATCGGCCAAGATTTTCGCTTCGGCAGCGGCTGATTCGGCGAGTTGTTGGATGCTTGAGG
>CAZIMT010000048.1:10764-19265 GCA_964540295.1 uncultured Phycisphaeraceae bacterium | reverse complement strand
CCCGCAACCCGCTCGGCCAGGGGCTCGACATCATCAACTACCCCATCGACGACTCGCGCGGCTCCGTCGGCCGAGCCTTCGCCGTCGTCGCCGACCGCTCTCTTCCGATCTCCCCAGAGGCCGCCGCACTCTGGAAACGCCAAGGCCTCCGCTTTCTCGCCGTCCCGCTCGCTCAACTCGAACCTCTCCTCCGCGATCTCCCGCTCGCTGGCTCAGTCCAACGCCAGACCTTCGGCCCGCTCACTCGCTGGACCCCCATCGCCATCGGCGGCTCCTCGAACACCTCGCGCATCATCGCAGGCTTAGGAAGCTCAACGAGAAACCCGAGCCTCAACTCAAACCTCACGCTCCCGCCCGGCCGCCTCCGCATCCTCGCCCGCGCGTGGGATGAGCCCGTGCTCGACCAACCCGCAAATCAATCCACCACACCCGCCACCCCTCGCGCCAGCCTCCGCCTCGAACTTCTTCCTCAGCACGAGCAGGCCGACCCCGACCTCACCACCTTTATTCAACCCCCCAAGCGCTCGATCGACCGCGCAGGCCGAGTCTTCGACGACCTCGCGCTCGCCTTTCTGGCCAAACCTGACGAGGCCTACCTCATCATTCCCGAGTCCCCCGCCATCACCTGGCAACGCGCCGAAGACGCCAGCAACGACCATCCCACACCGACGCCCACGCTCGAACCCAACACCGAAAACACCAACCCTCAACCCCCCACCCTCGGCGAAGTCACCCTCAGCAACGCCGCCTTCTCCGGGTCAGGCCGAGTCAAGGTCATCGTGGTGCTCATCCCAAGGTCCGCGGGCGTTTTCAACCTGCTTCCCTTCGCGCGTTGACAACCTCGATCACCGCATCGCCAGCACAACACATTTCCGATAACACCGCCGATCGCGCGGCGCATTCAACCTCATCGCGCACACGCCGCGCGATTCGCCGATCCCCCGGGACCAACCTCCCGATCAGGCCGATAGCCCTGACGTTCCGGAGGATTTCATGCTCAGAGTCAGTCTCGCCCAGGCCGTCGAGGGGATGTCCCTGGCCCTGCCGCTCTATCACCCGCTCCGCCCCGGCGTCGTGCTGCTTCGCGCCGGCATCCAGCTCGACAACCACACCATCAAGCGTCTCTGGGAGATGGGCCTCCGCGACGTGTGGATCAGCTACCCCGCCCTCAGCTTCATCGCCGACTTCGTCAACCCCGCCGTTCTCGAGGCCTGCCACGGCATCACCCAGCAAGTCGCCGACGCCTTCGACCGCGTGCTCGTGGACGCCCACGCCAAGCTCGACTACCCGACCTACCGCCGTGCCATCGCCGCGCTTCTCGAAAAGCTCGCGCTCTCGCCCAAAGCTGGCATCCTCGTCAACGAGATCGTCGACGGCAGCCAGCCCGCTCTTCGCCACGCCTCCAACGTCTGCCTCGTCAGCGTGCTCATGGGCATCAAACTCGACTTCTACCTCGTCAAAGAACGCCCACGCCTCAAATCCGGCCTCGCCCAAGGCGTGACAACCCTGGGCCTAGGCGCGCTCCTCCACGACATCGGCATGCTCCGCCTCGACCCCGAAACACTCACCCGCTGGAACAACAGCCACGACGAGTCCGACCTCGCCTGGCGCGAGCACACCGAACTTGGCTACCGAACCCTGCAGGGCAACATCGAGCCCTCCGCCGCCGCGGCCGTCCAGCACCACCACCAGCACTTCGACGGCTCCGGCTTCCCCGCCGCAAAGCCCGGAACGACCCGAGGGCTGACCGGCTCGGACATCCACATCTTCGCCCGCATCGTCACCGCCGCCGACCTGCTCGATCGACTTCGCAACCCGGCCGACACCCACGGCGCAGTCCCCGGAGCCATCGCGCCCGTCCCCACGGTCCGCGCCCTTAAGCTCATGCAGCAAGCGCCCTACTCGACCCGGACCGACCCTCTCGTGCTTCGCGCTCTTATCAACGTCGTCCCACCCTTTCCGCCCGGCTCGATGGTCAAGATCACCGGCGGCATCCATGCCGTCGTCGCCGACTGGCACCCCGAAGACCCCTGCCGACCCACCGTCGTCACCATCCCCCACGACGGCGGCCGCATCAACCCCGAATCCGCGGGCGGCCGAAAGATCGACCTCCGCCGCCACACCAATATCCAGATCATCGAGATCGAGGGCGTAGACGTCCGCGGCGATTCGTTCTACCCAACCCGCCCCGGCGACTACGACCTCGCCAAGTTCGCGCTGGGGGTCACAAGCACCAAGACTAGCGAAGCGAGCGTGACAAACTAGACGTCAGGTCGCACCGAGATCTGTATCGCATCAGCAATCTTAATAATGTCTCGGCGAGTCTCAGTAAAGTTTGCCACCCTAAACTCGGTCGGGTGGCACCGACATCGCCCGGCCGCAGTCCTGTCTCTTCACGCCGAGGTCTTCACGTGCCAATGAAGTCGCCCACGAGGCTCACCAAACCTCTGAACGTGCCGCGGCGACCTCAGTGTTCCTTTGCCTCGTCTACCTTTGAACCTGTCCGCCTTTGAACCTGCCCAGCTTTGAACCCGGCGCCCTCGGGTCGCCTCGTGCTTGAGAGATGAACCGACCGCCCAAGCACCAAAGTCGCCCGGCACGACCCGCCGAGTCCGCACGCAAACGCGCGAGCGACGTCAGTGGCACGAGAAAACCTCAACATTACCCGGCCCATGAAGTCAGCGCCACCTGCCAGCAAATCCGCGTTCAGCCGCCGACTATTATCGTGTACATCGCAACCACTCATCGAAGCATCAACATGGCTGGTTGGCGGCTTCAAGGATAGAAACAGTTTCTCAAACGTGTGGAGCTTTGTAGGGCCACCTATAGCCCTACCGCGAGGGATGAGACCACGACCACTGCGAGTTCTGTGGCCATAATGTTCGCGGCTCAGTGCGAGAACGTTACCGAAGGACATACGACCAAAGATCGGTATCACTGGGTATGCAAAGAGTGCTTTGGAGCTTTTATAATTTTGTTTGACCAGAAGATTGTCTCACGCGATTGAAGATACCACGTAACTCGCTGGCTCGGTGGAAGGAGTATGTGTGATTACAGAAGAAACAACAGGAGACCATCGAAATATAGTAGAAGAGGCCGTGAACCCAACCAAGATACTGAAATCGGAG
This sequence comes from uncultured Phycisphaeraceae bacterium, assembly GCA_964540295.1. Classification (GTDB taxonomy): domain Bacteria; phylum Planctomycetota; class Phycisphaerae; order Phycisphaerales; family UBA1924; genus CAZCPB01. The sequence goes on along the minus strand of CAZIMT010000048.1, from coordinate 16,137 downwards.
GAACCGATCTCAGTGGCACGAAATCAGCGCGACCCGACCGCGTTCGCTCCGACACCGTGCCACGAAGATCGGTTCTGACCGGTCGTAATGCCTTTGTTGTCCGCACAGCCTCTCAATGTCTTCGTTGAGCGTACCACCACCACAATGATGTGTCCAAGCGATTATCTTCATTCCAAGCCTCATCTTCATCACGGCTTTCCCCTCTTCCCCCTACCCTCTCCCCGCATGCCCACCACCATCTCCACCCAATCTCTCACCAAGTCCTTCGGCCAATCCTCCCCCACCGGCAAACAAGCTGGCCGACCCAACGCCGTTGACCACGTCTCTCTCGAAATCCCCGCTGGCCAGCTCTTCTTCCTCCTCGGCCCCTCCGGCTGCGGCAAAACCACACTTCTCCGCATGATCGCCGGGTTCATCGAACCAACCTCCGGCACCATCCTCTTCAACAACCAAGACGTCACCTCCGTCGCCCCCAACAAACGCAACACCGGCATGGTCTTCCAGTCCTACGCCCTCTGGCCCCACATGACCGTGGCCGCCAACGTCGCCTTCGGGCTCGATGTCCGCAAGGTCCCCGCCGATGAACGCGTTAAACGAGTCGCCGAAGCTCTCGCGGCCGTCCGCATGAGCGAATATAGCGAACGAAAACCAAACCAACTCTCTGGCGGCCAACAGCAACGCATCGCCCTCGCCCGAGCACTCGTTATCCGCCCCGATGTTCTCTTATTAGATGAACCGCTCTCAAACCTCGACGCAAAGCTAAGGATCGAACTTCGCGCCGAGATCCGCCGGGTCTGCAAGGCCACCGGCATCACCACCGTCTACGTCACCCACGACCAAAAAGAAGCTCTCAGCATGGCCGACCGAGTGGCCATCATGGACGCTGGCAAAGTCGTCCAAGTCGGAGGCCCGGCCGAACTCTACCGCCGCCCCGCAAGCAAGTTCGTCGCCGAGTTTCTTGGCGAAACAAACTTCATCCTCGGCACAGTTATAAATCATACCGATCAAAGTACAAACATTAAGACTGATGCTGGAATATTAGAAATCAAGTCTCCCACTGCTCTCCAGCTCGGCGCGGCCGTCACCTGCTCTATCCGCCCCGAAGCCTTCCGTCTCTCTGATCACGAACCCATGGGAATCCCTGGTCGTGGAATCTCTGGTAAGGTGATCGACACCACCTATCTTGGTGAGATGGCACAACACCTCGTCGAGCTCCCCGGCGGAATCCGAGTCAAAGTCGCCGACCTCAACCCTGCCACCGCAACTCGCCAAGAATCGCAGGTGCGCTTGGTTGTCGACCCGGCCGACGTGGTTCTCGTCTAAACATTCGCAATAATCGGCTTAGCGAGCGGAAGCGTCACCCGCACCGTGGTCCCGCACCCCGGGCTCGAATCTGCATCAATCCGCCCACCGGCCGCCCTCACGAACCGGAGACACGTCAGCACCCCAAACCCGTTCCCGTCGGCCGCGAGCGTCGGCAGAGTCTGATTCGCCGATGAAAACACTCGGTCCAACGTCTCCCGGGTCATCCCGATCCCGGTATCCATGACCTCAAGTGTGAAGGTGTTCCACGTGGAACACCCCCGTATTGTCAGAACTCCTCCACGGCCTAGCATCGACTTGCGAGCATTCAAGATCAGATTCAGTAACACATGCTGGAGCACCACCGGCTCCACCGCGACCGCAACACCCACCAAGTGCTGGCGCACTACCTCAATCCGGTCGGCCGCCAGCTCCCGACCCATGCACGCCAGCGCCGCATCAACACTGCCATCAACCTCCGCAGCCACCGCCTTGACCGATTCCTCGTCGCGCGCCAGCCCCATCACCGCTGACGCGATCCGCCCCGCCTGCTCGACTCCCTGCACTGTCTTGGTCAAGGCCTTGCGGACCATCTCAGCGTCGTCGGGGTCCGCAAGCGCCAACTGGCAGTAACTCATCACCGGCGTTAGAATGTTGTTGAACTCGTGAGCCACGATCCCTAGCAGCGTCCCCAGCGTCGCCAGCCGGTCAGATTGGTCCACGTAGCGACGAAGCCGATCAAGGTCGGCCTGCACCTGCCGCAGGGTTCTGAGCGATTCATCAGATTTGGAAGCCCGAGTCGTCACGAAGTCGAGCTATCGACGTTCTTGCAGCGTCACTTTGTCGAGTTTGCAACCAACCACGACATCGGCCCCGCCTTCGACCCACCACCACGCATCCACCCCCAAAGCCACGCCTTGACCGTCCCAGGCCTGAAATCCATCTCAGGCAACTCCGCGCTCGACACCCATCGGAACTCAATCTTGGGCTCCAGCGACTGCACCGTAAGCGGTGGGGGCGCCGGGCGGCCATCGCTCATGTGTTCCACGTGGAACACCACGTTGATCTCGTGATACTCCGAACCCCCAGCTTCAAACCGCTCCTCCCCCGCCGCCAGCACGGCGGCCGTCCGAACCGCCAGCCCAGTCTCCTCGGCGAACTCGCGCACCGCCGCATCTCCCGCCGCTTCTCCAAACTCAACGTGCCCACCAGGCAGATAGCCGTACTCGTGCTTGCGATTGACACACACCAGCACGCGCCCGGTCTCATCAATCAACACACCTCGCGCGATGACCTCGATAGACTTTCGATCAGACTTAGGCATGGTCGCTCCGTTGACGTGGGCCAGCCGCATGGTACGCTCCGCACACCCTACTCGGAGTTTCTCATGACCAACCCTGTTCAACCCGGCTCCAAAGCCAAACGCCTCGGCCGCGGGCTCTCGAGCCTCATGGCAATCCCCGCCTCGGTGCGGGTCACTCAAAGTGCGAATGATAACTCATTCTCATCAATCGAGCCCAAGCCGAACCTCACCCCCATATCAACTATTAGGTCCACTACCGGATCCACTACCGGGCCTAACACCGACGACAATGCTCCTTCCGACGCAGTGCCCGAGGCCACCGACACAGGCATCCGCTCCATCCTCATAAGCTCTATAGTACCAAACAAGTACCAACCGCGCCGCAATATCGACGATAAAACTCTCGAACAGCTCGCCGAGTCCATTCGCCGCTCGGGCCTAATGCAGCCGATCATCGTGCGCCCCAAGAGTTCAAATACAAGTACAAGCACGAGCACAAACACAGGTACCGGCTCGCCAAACAGCGGTGGGGGAGCTTCTTCAACTGCCGCGCTCTACGAGCTGGTCGCTGGTGAACGCCGTTGGCGGGCCGCCAAGCTCGCCGGGCTCACCCACGTCCCCGCCTTGGTCCGCGACCTCACCGACGAAGACTCGGCTGAATGGGCCATCGTCGAGAACATCCAGCGCGAGGACCTCAACCCCATCGAGCGTGCCTGGGCCTTCCGATCCCTCGTCGAGACCTTCGGCCTGACCCACGGCCAGATCGCCGAACGCATCGGCATCGAACGACCAACCGTCGCCAACTTCATCCGCCTCACCGAGCTCGAAGAAACCATCCAAGGCATGATCTCCGCCCACCGCCTTACGCTGGGCCACGGCAAGGTTCTCCTCGGCTGCCCGCCCGGCGAAACGCGCACGAAACTGGCCGAACGCGCGATCAACGAATCGTGGAATATCAAACGGCTCGAACGAGAAGTGGGGGAGCTGGCTGGCACACCCATCGAGCCCGCACCCGCGATCGCTTCCTCCAAGCCCATCCGCTCGGCCGCCCTCGACGACCTGGAAAAACGCCTCGGCCTCTACCTCGGCACCAAGGTCCAGCTCAACACCGACCGTTCCGGGAGCCGAGGCCGCCTGACCGTCGAGTTCTACGGGCTCGATCATTTCGACGGCATGATGAGCAAAATCGGATTCTCGCACGGCTAATCAACGCCGCCTCTCACAACCAACCGACTTCGCCACCTCGGCGAGCCACTCTTGAGCGCCGCCTTATCGCCAAACATAAATATAACATGTGTCCGACCGTCGATCTCTCAGCCGAATCGAAAAACGCTCCGCTCTCAGTGATCAATCTCGTCTCCTCGCTCGCCAGCCGCGTGCTCTCCATACTTCTCGGCTCATGAGATGTCGTCCGCAAGACGACCCCCGGCGGCACCTTCTTCGGCGCCGCGGCCTTCACCATGATCGCGCCGACCAGCCTCCGCGCTGTCGAGCACGAGATTCACCACCTCGACCCCGCCTCGCGCCCGCGGCACGCAGCTGGTCGAGACGGCACCTCGCTCAAAGAACCTGCGGCGAAAGCCGTCTCCCTCAACGCTTCTCGCGCCGAAATCTACTTCATCGACCCCGCCGACCACACCCTCGTGATCTGCCGCGACCACCCTGCGGCCGGTCTCGTCGAGATCCATCAACTCCAGTTCTCCACCGAAAGACTGATCGCCGAGCACACTCATCGTTGTGCCGCCGATTCATACCACATCGCCCTGCGCGTCGAGCCTGACCTGCTCGTTGTTCATTACCGCGTGCGAGGCCTCTCGAAATCTTTCGATTCGCTCGCCGAACACCTTAGGCGTCCCTCGACGCAGAACCTGGCGCTGACCTCAATGCTCATGAGGAAGCACTGGATCGCAAGATGCCCTCGTCCGCCCCGCCGGGGCGCTGTCGAAGAACAAGGTAATTTCCCCAAACGGCGCGCATATAAAAAATATTTTCAACAAGTTTGAGCTTCGTGCTATTAAGACTGTATTATGATGACACGAACGTGTGGAAGGTTCGAGCAAAGTCGCTCGTCTCTCCTTACGGGTGCGTGGGCGGCGAGCCGGCAGTGTGCCGAATGAATCGCCAAGGTTCCGGACCGATCTCAGATCATGACTCTCAAGCTCAAGATTTCAGGTCAAGATCCGAGATCAACCATGGTCATCGGCCTTGTAATTTGTTTGGATGTGTGAACAGCACACGAAAGGATCGAACATGGCAAAGCGTGCGTCTTCCGGTGGTTTGGCAACGATTTCCGTTGAAGCTCTGCAGTCTGAACTGGCTCGCCGGGCCAAGTCCGCCGGTAAGCTCTATGTGGTCCGCGATCGAATCCTTGCCAAACTCGCCGACGTGGAAAGCAAAATCCGGGCCGCTGGCGCTCCGCTCGACTCGGCCCGCCCCGCGGCCGCATCTTCCGCCTCGGCTTCCTCCGCCGCGTCCCCCGGCCGTCGCGGCCCGGGCCGTCCCAAGGGCTCGCGTACCCGGCGCGGCCGCGGCGGAAACGCCATGAGCCTCGTCGCCTCGCTTCAACAACTTCTCACTGGCAAGCAGATGGGCGTCAACGATATGACCAAGGCCGTCCAAGAGGCTGGTTACAAGAGCAACTCCAAAACCTTCCGCACCATCGTCAACCAAGCCCTCATCAAGCACACCGACAAGTTCAAGAAGGTTTCACGCGGCGTCTACACCGCCAAGTAAGACGCGCTCTCACTACAACCCGGGCTCGACAACCC
>CAZIMT010000048.1:5284-10664 GCA_964540295.1 uncultured Phycisphaeraceae bacterium | reverse complement strand
AACGCCCTCAAAGCCTCGGCCAGGCTTTTTCATGGTTACACGATCTTCTTGATCACGTTCACCGCCGCGAACATCGCCGCGACCTGCTCACGCGGAAGGGTGCGCGGCGCGAACGCGCTGTTGAGCGGCTGAAGCCGAATCACCGCTTGCCCCGCCTGGTCGGTCTCGCTATACACACGCTTGAACGTGGTCTCGTGATCGGGCTCTAAACGAACAAAGCAATCGCACCCGTCCTTCACTACCTTCGCTGGGCTGAAGATCACGATGTCGCCCTCGGTGTACGTCGGGGACATCGAATCGCCAACCACCCGGGCCGCGAACGCGTCAGGATCGGTCAGGTCCGGGCAACGAACGTATTCGTCCGCGATCCGCGCCGGATACCCCAGATCCGTAAAGTCACGCGGGTACCCGGCGGCCACGCTGTTCACCAGCGGAACTTCCAAAGACAGCGAAAGCCCAACCGCCGCACCCAAACTCACACCTCGATCTAAACCTCGATCTGAAGTCCGATCTGAAGTACGGTCCAAAGCTTGATCGGAGCGCGAGCCTGACCGCGGCCAACCCGCAGACCCGTCGCCCTCAACTCGACCCTCGCGCTCCTTCCCACCCATCGCGTGCCCAGACTCGGGCCCCGGCGGCACCAACCGATCAATCAACGCCCGCAACTGACCACTCCGAAACGCCGTGTCCAGCGAACTCTTGCTCGCGCCCTCGGCACCCGCCTCCCCGGACGTCATCAACTCGCGAAGCTGACGCAACATGCGGTCCTTCCGCTCCCGCTCGCTATGCAACTGCGAGACCTCGCGCCGAACCGTGGGCGGCGTCTGCGTCCAGCGCACCGCCGAAAGCAGCGTCCCAGCCGCCAAACCCAAGGCTCGCTCCAGTTCCACCAAAATCAGATCACGCGGCGGGCGCCGACGATCATTCTCAAGCTGCGACAAGTAGCTCTTGGCCCGACCAACCCGCGACGCCAACTCGTCAAGCGTCAGCCCCCGGGCTTTCCTGTGCTTGCGCAGCAGTTGGCCCAGCGTGGCGTGAGAGCCAACAGAAACAGGCGGTAAAGGTTCTGATGCGGGGTCAGTCATCGGATACAAAAGGCCAACGCAAACAGCACTCGGAACAATCCTGAACGACGCTTCCAACTCTCACCAGTGAGTTATCCACATCTCCGCTTTTGAGAGTGTTGACAATTCACCAAACTCCGCACAGGCCTGTGGCGGTATCGGCGCTCCCTGTGCGCCGTTTTGGTGACATACCATACAAAATCCATCCAAATAGGTCCAGCCCCCTTGCACTCAAGTTCTCTAGATCGTAGAACTATAGGACAAGTTCACTGTTCTGTGAACTTGTACTTGGTGCTCGTCAACAAAAACCGGCACAGTTCCGTGCCCTAGAGGTACACATGAGTAACCCGCAAGATTGGATGGATCGACTTCCCGGCTTCGATGGACGCCATCGCGCAACCCAAGAAGGCCACCCAGAAACCTCAGAATCCGCCGGCTCAACCACCAAGCTGACCGATCTTCGCCGTCGTCGTCGTGAAGAGAGCGCCGAACAGATCGTCCACGCCGCTCAATACTTGCCCCCAGCCGAACGCGTCCTCATCGAATCTATCTTCCGCGACGGCCGCCGCGTCAGCGATATGGCCAAGCTCATCGCAAGCCCGGGCCGACACGCGAGCCCCACACCACCAACCAGCAACCGGGCTCGCTCACTCCTCGGCGCGCCCGGTCACACTCTCGCCGACTCCTTCGAATCTTCTCAACCCCCACTCGCCCAGCTCGACCCAGCGTACGCCCGTGACCAGAGCGAGCAAGACGCTCGCGCCCTTCGCTCACGTGTCCGCCGCGTCGTCCGCCGAATCATGACCCCCGAATACCAGGCCGTCGCACGCTGGTTTGCCATCGAAAAACTCAGCCACGGCCTCTTCGCCAAAGCCAGCTCGCTCTCCCACTCTGCCGCCCCCGACGGCCCCGGCGGCACGCTCCGCCGACGCATCGCCATCTCCTGCTTCCTCCACGGCCTGTCCATCCGTGAAGCCGCGCGACAGCTCGGGCTCTCGCTCCACACCGTCCGCCGACACCGCGACGCCGTCGCCGCCATGGCCGCGATGACACCTCACCTCCGAACCGGCATCGCGTCAGCCGTTTCAAAGCGCCCCGCCTGGCGCGAGACGGAGCCACGCTCGTGATGCGCATCATCCAGACCTCACTTAAACCCAGCCGCCCGCTACTCACCGCTTGCGCAGCATTCGGCGTTGCCACGCACTGGATCCCCAAAGCTCGTGGCACGCGGCGCGCATCCACCACTTCTCGCTCGATCAGCTCGCGCGCAACCCGCAGCAACGACGACACCCGCAACTGTGATCAACTTATCGCCGAGCTCAACGCAACTCTCCCGGCTGGCGGCGTCGTGCTCATCACCGGCCCCAGCGGAGCGGGAAAGTCCACGCTCCTCCGCAATTGGCAACGCCTCCTTCGCGCACGCCAGCAGCCCGCTGTCAACCTCAACACGCACCGGCACGCCAGTCCGCGTGACCCCTGCGTCATCGACGCCCTGCAAGGCCCCGTTCGCCGCCGACTCTCGCTGTTGGCCGCCGCGGGGCTCGCCGAAGCAACGCTGCTCCCGCGTCGCGTCAGCGAACTCTCCCAAGGCCAGCGCTTCCGGCTTCGTCTGGCCGCCGCGATGCAACGCGCGCTCCGCAAGCCCGGCCTCGTCACGCTCTTCATCGACGAGTTCGCCGCCTCGCTCGACCGCACCACCGCGCGGTCTGTCGCGTGTACGCTCGCGCGCTGGGTACGCCGCGAACGCCACGTCCGACTCGTCGTCGCCACCGCCCACGACGACGTCCTCGAATGGCTCCGCCCCGACGCGCTCGTCTGGGTGCCGCTCAACCAACAGCGCGTCTGCCGATGGATCGGCGCACGGCCAGCCCGCTAACAACCAGCGCGATCTCACAGCTATGGAAGGACACGCCCTTGCGCTATCACGCCGCACCCTCCGTGCTCGAACGATTCGAAAAGATCCCTGAGCGTCGTGCCGGGGACGCCCGAGATATCGCGATTCTCAAGGGAAAATACAGCGACTACGCCGCTCTCGCGCGCTTCCACTACATCGCTGGCCCGCCCGCGACCTGCGTGCGCGTGCTCACGGCCATCGACACACGCAGCCGCGACACCGCCGGCGTGCTCATCGTCTCTGTCCCCACCCTCAACGCACGCTGGCGAAAACTTCTCTGGGGCGAACGATTCTCCAGCGGCAACAAGAAGCGCGATGCCGCGGCCGTGAATGAATCACTCCGCACCATCTCGCGCGTGGTGGTCGACCCGCGCTACCGAGGCCTAGGCCTCGCCACGCGACTCGTCCGGGCGTACCTCGCGCAATCGCTCACCCCCGCCACCGAGGCCGTCGCCGCGATGGGATGGGTCTGCCCGTTCTTCGAGTGCGCTGGTATGCGAGCGATCAACCTTCAGCCCTCGGCCCGCGCTCTCAAACTCGCCCGCACGCTCAAAAGCGCCGGTATTCCTGCTTGGAAACTCATGGAAGCGAGAGAGGCCGAAAAGATCATGCGCTCGTCAGACATCGCCGCCAGCGCCGTGCGCGCCTGGATGAAATCAGGAACACCAACCAAGCGACGCGCCGCGCACGCACGCCCGACAACAACCAAAGAAGAGATCAAACCGTGGCATATGGCCGTGCTCGCCGCCAGCAGCATCGGCGGGCACGGCGTCGCGTACGGCGCGGGTTGAAAGAGCACGCCAAAGAACTCAGGAGGAATCGATGAAAGAGACCAACGAAGAAACCGCCAAGAAACCGGCCAATAAACCCTCCAAGAAGCCCGCGAGCAAACTCGCGCGCCGCGCACCAAAGAAACTTGTCCAGCCCGAGGATCTCGACACGCCCGCGATCACCGACTGGAAGATCCCCGAAACACCTGACCAGCTTCACGCCTGGCTGCGCGAAACCGTCGCCGTGTCAGTGCCGCGCCAAGCGCTGCTGCTCGGCAACAACGGGCCCTTCGAGTACCTCATCCACTCCTTCTTTGAAGGCTCAGAATCATTGAGAATCCTTGATCCAAATGCCCAGAAGTCGGCGCTGAAAGAAGCTCCTTGCACGCTCGCGCTCGACGCCGTCGTCTGGGCCAACCGCGGCGGCGGAAAAACATTCCTCAGCGCCGTTGCCACCATGCTCGACCTCGTCTTCAAGCCCGGCATCGAGATCCGCGTGCTCGGCGGCTCCATGGAGCAGTCACGCCGCATGCACGTCCACCTGCGCCGGCTCTTCGAAAAGCCGCTGCTCGCGGGCCTGGTCAGCGGCCGCACCACCGAACGCCGCCTCCGCCTACGCAACGGCTCCGAGGTCGAGCTTCTCGCGCAGTCACAGGTCTCCGTCCGCGGCACGCGCGTGCAGAAACTTCGCTGCGACGAGGTCGAGCTCTTCGACCCTGAAGTGTGGGAGGCCGCGCAGCTCGTGACCCGCAGCAGAAAGATCACGCTCGCCGACGGCCGCGTTCTCGCCGTGCGCGGCTCGATCGAGTGCCTCAGCACCATGCACCGCCCGTACGGCATCATGCACGGCGTCGTCGAAGAAGCTCGCGCCGGAAAGCGCGCGCTCTTCCGCTGGGGAGTTGTCGACGTGCTCGAAGCCTGCGGCGAAGAGCGACACTGCCGCGGCGATGAACAACCGAACCAACTCGCCGACGTTGGCCGCGCGAACACAGACCGCGGCAACGAACTCGTCAAACGCGATTGCCCGCTTCTATCCGAATGCGGCGGGCGCGCCAAAGGCCGAGAAATCTTGGCCTGCGGGCACGTCGGCATCGACGACGCCATCCGCATGAAAGGCCGCGTCGCGCGGGCGACCTGGGAATCTGAGATGCTCAGCCAGCGCCCGCGCCGCACCGACTCTGTCCTCCCGGAGTTCGACGCTTCCGAGCACGTCATCACCGCAGGGGGTTGGAAGCGCGCGAGCGAAGCGACCGCGAGCCGTGGCGCGACGCCACGCTGGTACGGCGGCATGGACTTTGGTTTTCGCGCGCCCACCGCGTTCCTCTGGGCCGCGCTCGACGACGCCGACGTGCTCTGGGTCATCGACGAACGCATCGTTCGCGAGGTGGTGCTCAACGATCACATCGCCGCCATCATGGCTTCAAAGTGGCCCAAGCTCGAATGGGTCGGCGTCGATCCCGCTGGCAACCAAACCGCATCGCAGACCGGTGTCACCGACATCACCACCATGCGCCGCGCCGGGCTGGTCGTGAAAGACCGTCGCCTCACCGTGCGCGATGGGCTGGAATTGATCCGAGCACGATTGAAACCGGCCAATGGTGAATCGCGCGTGGCGAGTGGAGGGGAGGCGAAGAACGCCACGCCCGACGCCA
>CAZIMT010000048.1:0-5184 GCA_964540295.1 uncultured Phycisphaeraceae bacterium | reverse complement strand
AAGTGCGACTTCCACCACGTCGGGCCCCCGCTTGAACCCCCGCTTGAACCCGCGCCCGATCCAGACTTGAGGGTCTTCGCGCCCTTCCCGGCGTACATCGACGACGCTGGCGGCTCCCATTTGGCGAACGCCCAGTCGGCCTTGGCGCTGGGCTGCGACTTCACTTCCGAAAACGTCACCGCGTCTCCAACAACCTTGAGCGCGTGCTCGATCGAGCCGATAGATTCGAGCATCCCGTCGGCCGACACCGCGTCGGGCATCATCGCCAGCTGGATCACGTTCTTGCCGCGGGCGAGCAGTTCCGCGTCGATCGTCACCGTGCGTGGCCCGGACCGGTCCACATACTCGATCGGCTTGTCGTTGAGCAGCAGCAGCCCGCGCACCGGGAAAGGCTCGGCCACGCCGTGGGCACCCGTGAGGCCGTCGAACGAGAGAATCAGCGAACCCTTGGGCTTGTTGGTCAGCGTCCACGTGATTCGGTCCGACAGCGTCGCGTCGCCAACCCGCATCTCCCACAGCGGGACGCGGAAGGTCAGCGGTTCGAGCGGGTCGCCCGGCATGACCTTGGGTTTGCCGGGCTTGAGCTCGGTCGTTTCAGTGAGGTGACCGGTCAGGCCCTTGCGTTCGCCGAACTGCGTGCCCGAAGAGAACCTGCCCAGGTTTTCCGCGAGCACCACGATCGGCTCGCCCTTTTTGAAGTTGACGCTGGCCTCGCGCTCCGCGCCGGGCCCGACGCCGATCAGCCCGACACTCTTGCCGCCTTGGAAGACGTGCAGGCGGTCGCCGCCGATCGGGGCCGAGACGGTGATCTTCTTTGCGCCCGGCGTGCTGGGCGTGATGCGGTACCAGCCGTAGCCAAACGGCGAGCCTAGCGTGCCGAGGTCGGCCGGGCCGGGGATGGTCGCGAAGCGGGCGCTGGAACCTTCGATATAGTCGCTAAGCGAGGCGCTCGACCACGCCCCGAGCTTGATCGGCTCGTGAGCCGGCACCAGCATTTTGGCGGCCGCGGTGCTAGGCACGGCGTTCGCGCCGCCAGCCGAACCGACGAGCGAAACTTTGCCCTCGCTGTCAATCTTGGTGTACGACTTTCCGCTGGCGTGGGCCGAAACGATCGGCCTGCCGTCCGCGGTCAGCCCTTGCACGCCGACGTAAATCGCGTTGTCGCTGACATAGGTCGTGTCGATCTGCTCGGTGCTGCAAACCACAACTGTGATGCCTTCGAGCTCAGCGATCTCGGGTGCTTTGCCGCTGGGGACCGTGACCTCGATGGGCGAACCGTTCACCGCCAGCACGCCGCGCGAGCCCGCAGGCCCGAAGCAGACGAACACGCGACCCACGACCGCGAAGGCCGACAGGTTGCAATAGTCCAGCGAGGCCCGCCCGCCGATGTGAACATCAAAGAGACACCAGACGACGGAGGGATGAGCGCTGCCGTCATTTCCAGATCCCAGATCGACCGGCAGCGTGGTCCCGTCGGGGAGCATGAGCCGCACCGAGCGTGGCCCGTGGCCTTGCGGATCACCAAAGACAAACGCCACGCCGCCTTGGTTGCCCACCGAGTGGACCACCGAGACCGGAGCCCCGGCCGAGGCCGACTTGCCGTGCTTGTCACCCTTGGCCTGCCCTTGAACATGATGAGCGCCTTCGTCCGATTCGATCACCGGCGAAGGATCCACCGTCACAGGCCGATACTGCGTGCTGCGGTTGGCCAGCACCCGCCCGAAGCGCGACGCGAACGTGGCGATCCGCCGCACCGCGTGGTACGAGCCGTTGGGCGAGCCGTCCTCACGCAGCGGCGCGTGCTGGTCGTGGCTCGACGTAAAGAACGACCCCGTGCCCTTAGGCGATCGGCCACCCGAGAAACCAAAGCTGGTCCCGCCGTGGAACGGCGCGACGTTGAACTGCCCGCCGCCCGCGAGCACCTCCGCCAAGCGCCGCTCGAGCGTGCCGCCCAAGACGCCGACGTGCGCGTGTGAACTAGAAGAAGAATGCGCCCCGCCGTGCCCCGCCGGTTCCGTGCCTTGCGTTCCCTTGTGCGTCCCTGACCCGTCGCCCCAGGTCTGGGCCCGACCCGCTACAAAGTCGATGACTATCCGCGGCTGGTCCGGCTGCACCGCCGTCAACTGCCGCATCGCGCCCAGCAACTGCTGCGAGCCCGACCAGCAATCGATCTCACCCTCGACGCTCTGCCAGAGGTTGTTGGCGTCGATGATCGGCACCGCGATCCCGCCCTCGCGCAGGTACCGGTTCAATTCACCCAGATACCCGCGGGCCTGATCGTCGTGCCCGCACGTCCAAGCGTTCTCGTTCTGCACCATGACCACCGGCCCGCCAGCGCCAGCGCTCGTCACCTGCAAATCTCGCACCTGCTCTGAAACCGCCGTCAGATACCGCGAGCAGGCCTCCAGGAAAACCTGATTCCCCGTCCGCAGCTTCACGCCCGGCAGATCCAGCACCCAAGGCGGTATCCCGCCTAGGTCCCAGTCCGCCCCGATCGCCGGGCCAGGCCGAAGGATGCACCACATCCCCGCCGCACCGATCATCTTGACAAAGGCGCGCAGGTCCTGCTCGCCGGTAAACTCGAAGTGACCAGCCCGCGGCTCGTGCCGGGCCCAGATCACGGGGGTCTCTATGGTGTTGAACCCGGCCAGCTTGGCGGCATGGATCCGATCCGCCCACTGGTCGCGCGCGACCCGGGCGTAATTCACCGATCCTGACACCAGCCAGATCCGCCGACCATCGAGCATGAAACTTTGAGAGTCGTATGTAACCGAGGGCATCGCCGAGCGCCGCTCCTCAAAGTGGGCCGCCGGAACACCCGTCTCCGAGCCAGTCCGGCTCGTCGCAAGGGTCGTTCGGGCGTAGACAGAAAATCCGGAACCCTCCGATCGAGGCGCCAGTGCAGTGCGCCGATCGGCTCGGAAGGCCCACGAACCGCCGACGGGGACCAGAGCCCCCTCCCTCGGTGGAAGCTCTCAGGATAGGACCGATCTTTGCAAACCGCAACGTCCGAACCAAAACGCGGTACATTCGACAGCCGAATCTTCCCCAACCCACCAGCGGAAAATACCAAACAAAGGCCGCTCAAATGCCAAGAGATCTAGACTTTGACACGCCCTGCGCCCAGCCTCAACCTGTCCTCAAAGTCGATCCCAAATCCTTGCCCACGCACACTCAACGAGCTCGCACGCCTCACCTCGCACGAATTGCCGCTCCCGCCCTAGTCGTCATCCTCGCCGGGCTTGCCACCGGCTGCGGATCGTCCATGTCTGACATCGACGCTCAAGTCGAAAAACTCATCGGCCGCCGCACCGCTCGCCTCGATCCCCAGGCCACGACCGCGCGCACCGACCCCAACCTCGATCTCAATCTTGACCTCGCCCGCCGCCAACCTCTCGACACCGACGCCCAAGGCTCCACCGACAAGCACCCAGAGACCACCAACAAACCTGCCTCCGAACTTCTCTTCAAACCCGCCGACGAGGCTCGCAACGTCTCGGCCCGGCTCGGAGAGTTCAGCCGCCAAGCTCTGGGCCAGTCAATCTCCAGTACAAATCTCGGCGACGCCCCGAACCTGCTCTCGCTCGAAATCGACCTCGAACAGGCTTTCAAGCTCGCTCAATCCACCGCCCGAGATTTCCGCAGCGCCGAAGAAGACTACATCCTGGCCGCCATCCGCTTGCTCGTCGAACAACACCGCTGGACACCTCGCCTCTCCAACAACACCTCGGTCACCGTCGATGGAACCAGCGACAACGGAAACTATCAGAGCGCCGTCCGCGTCATCAACGACCTCAGGGTCACCCAGCGTCTCCCCTTCGGCGGGCAGGTCGAGGCCGGGTGGGTCTTCAACGCCACCGAACAGCTTCGCAAGCAGGCCACCGGCCGCTACACCAACTCCTCCGAACTCGTCCTCCGAGGCAACATCCCGCTTCTCAGAGACGCCGGGCTGATCGCCCAAGAAGGCCTCATCCAGTCCGAGCGCGACTTGGTCTACCAAGCCCGAACCTTCGAACGCTTCCGCCGCCAACTCCTAGTCCAGATCGCCGCCGAGTATTTCGCCCTCGTCCAAACCCAGGCCCGCATCGCCAACTCTGAAAGCCAGCTCCAGAGCCTGCGAATTCTCTCGGAAGGAACCTTCGAGCGCGTCAAGGCGGGCCGCAAGCCGCCCTTTGAACAGGCCATCGCCGAGAACTCTCTTCTCACCGCCGAGTCTTCGCTCGCCGGCCTGCGCGACAGCTACATCCTCCAGCTCGACCGCTTCAAGGTCCGCCTCGGTCTAGACATCAATCGTCCGCTCAAAGTCAAGCCTCTCTCCTTCGACATCACCGAACCCGCCGTCGCCATCGACGAGGCCACCGCCCTCGCCCTCGACTACCGCCTCGACCTCCAGAACCGCCGCGACCAGCTCGAAGACTCACGCCGAGCGATCGCCAACGCCCGCAACCAGCTCCTTCCCAACCTCGACCTGGCCGCTGGCGTGGGCGTCCCCACCGACCGCGGCATCCAGCAGCCCGGCCTGGAGTTCGACCCCGAAGACCTCACCTACACCGGCAGCGTCACGCTCGGGCTCCCGCTTGATCGAGAAATCGAACGCCTCAGCCTCCGCCAGACCATCATCAGCCTGCAACGAGCCAAGCGCGATTACGACCGCGTTCGCGACGAGATCGTCGTCAGCGTCCGCTCCGCCATCCGCGGTATCGACCTCGCACGTTTCCAGATCGTGCTCGCCGAACAAGGAGTCAAAATCGCCCAGCGCCGCCGCGAGGAACAGAACCTCAAAGCCGACGAAGTCCAGCCGCAGGAGATCGTCGACTCCGAAATCGCCCTCGTCGAGGCCCGCAACGCTCGCGATCAAGCCCGCACCGACCTTCGCAACGCCGTCCTCAACTACCTGCTCGAATCCGACCAGCTCCGAGTCGCTCGCGACGGCACCCTCGAACGCCTCCCCGGCATGAAACCCAAGACCGACACAACGCCTCAACCCACGCCCAATTTCGAGTCCCCTTGACGCCCCGGCCCCCTGATGCCTTGATCCCTCGATCTCGTGATCCCTCGATCCCTCAATCCCTCAATCCCTCAATCCCTCAATCCCTTGATCCCTTGATCCCTTGATCCCTTGATCCCTTGATCCCTCGATCCCTTCCCCTCTCACCCCCTCAACGCAAACTCATCCTGCAGCAC
>CAZIMT010000047.1:6912-19378 GCA_964540295.1 uncultured Phycisphaeraceae bacterium | reverse complement strand
CATCGTGGACGACTCCATCGTCCGCGGCACCACCACCAAGGCCAAGATGGACCAGATCCGCCAAGCTGGCGCGAAAGAGATCCATCTTCGCATCAGTTGCCCACCAATCCGCCACCCCTGCTACTTTGGCGTCGACTTCGCCACTCGCGACCAGCTCATCGCGCACAACAAGACCGTCGAAGAAGTCCGCCAATTCCTCGGCGTGGACACGCTGCACTACCTCTCGCTCGAAGGCATGCTCCGCTGTGTGGACCGACCCGCCTCGCACTACTGCACCGCCTGCTACAGCGGCGACTATCGCCTCGACCCCAATCTGCCGCTGACCGACGTGGTGATCGACCACGAGCAGCTCAAAATCTTCCCGTGATTGTCTAACGCCCGAACGCCCGACCCGAAGCTCCGCGAACGTTCGGGTTCCCTCATCGCCAACCGAGCAGCCCTTGCGGCCCGCTCCTTGCAATTACCACACCCTCCCTCGCTTTTATCAGACACCCACCACCGAACACACTGCCTGGGCGGTCTCGGCAACCACCTCAAAGCCCACTTCTTCCCCCTGCCCCTTGAGTACCGCCCGCCTCACACCGAATGACTCCCTGTTCCGTGCCATGCCCCCCAGGAGGCTGGCCGGGAACGCCCGAGGAGGGGTGGAGTTATGAACCGTCGTATCACAATCGCCACGATTCGCGCGGCGCTCGTCTGGGTCGTCATGGTCGCCGCCTCGGCCGCCCTTGCCTATTTCGGCTCACAGGGCGTTCCCGTCAACCAGTGCCTTCTCGGCCTCGGTTTCGTGTTCGCGGGCGGGTTCCTCAGCATCCGCAAGGTCGCTGGCCGCCCCATCGATATCGCTGCCATCATCACCTTCCTCTGGGGTGCAACCCTCGGTCTCTGGGGTCCGCTCCTCTACACACTCAGCGAGCACTTCGTCGGTGACTACCTCACCCACAACGGCTATCTTCCTGAAGCCTGGTCGCTAGAGATGACCCAAGGCGCCGCCATCGCCGCTGGCAGCTTCGTTACCGCGGTCCTTCTGCAGATCAGCACGCGATCCGCCGACGTCTTCCTCATGACCATGGCTGGCACCGCCATCGCCGCATCCGCCTCCCTGCTCCCTTGGCCCGACGCCCTCGTCATCCCCGGGGCCGCCGTCATCTGGCAGATGCTCGTCCACGGCGGGCTCTCGCAATGGGCCATCAAACGCATCCGCTGCGAATCTCGAGGCTGCTGCCCTCGCTGCGGCCGCGACATCGTGGGAATCTCCAGCCCCGTCTGCCCCAGCTGCGCCCTGCCCCTCTCCAACATGGTCCCCTACGGCGCGATCTGCGAGATCGGCAAGCATTCGCCGAGGCCGAGCGGCCTCGGCTGATTCCCTTGCCTGATTCCTTCTGCCTGATTCCTTCTGCATGATCCCTTCACGCGATCGCCCCGCGACACGACACGCGACATGTTCTACACTCCCCCCGCATGACCCTACCAAGCTTCATCACCGCGCAGCTCCTCGTCAGCATCATCCTTAACGTCGTCCTGATTCACGTGATCCTCATCACCGTGGCCTACCTCGTCTACTTCGAACGCAAGATCGCCGCCTACGTCCAAGACCGCATCGGACCCAACCGCGTCGGTTTCGACTTCGGGCTCCCCTTCCTCTCGTTCCTCAAAGGCTGCCTCGGCCTGGGCCAACCTCTCGCCGACGGCATCAAGTTCATGCTCAAAGAGGACTACACGCCCAACCGCGTTGACAAAGTTCTCTTCACCCTCGCGCCCGCCATCATCGTCATCCCCGCCCTCATCGGCTTCGTCGTCGTCCCCTGGGGAGGCTCGTGGAACTGCCCCGACATCCACATCCCCTTCACCGCCCTCGTCATCCCCGGCGGCGTCGTTCAAATCACCGGCGCCACCGTCAACGTCGGCGTCATCTACATGCTCGCCGTCGCCTCGCTCGGGGCCTACGGCATCACCCTCGGCGGCTGGGCCAGCAACAACAAGTACTCCTTCCTCGGCGGCCTGCGCGCCACCGCCCAGATGATTTCTTACGAGATCCCTCTCGGCCTCGCGCTCCTGGCCGCGGTCCTCATCATCGGCAGCTTCGTCCCCGATCAGATCGTCCGCTATCAAGTCCAGCACGGCTGGATGATCGTCGCCCAACCCGTCGCCGCGATCATCTTCTTCATCGCCATCCTCGCTGAAGCCAACCGCTCGCCCTTCGACAACGCCGAGGCCGAGCAGGAACTCGTCGGCGGCTATCACACCGAATACTCCTCGATGCGCTTCGCGCTCTACTTCCTCGCCGAGTACGCCCACCTCTTCACCTCCACCGCCTTCTTCACCATGCTCTTCCTGGGCGGCTACCACCTTCCCTTCGTCTCGCTGCTCAGCCCCGAAAACGTCACCATCCTGGCCGTCGTCGCCAAGCTGGTTGTTTTCTTCACCAAGGTCGTTCTCATCGTCTGCTTCTCGATGGTCATCCGCTGGACCATCCCGCGCATGCGTTACGACCAGGTCATGATGATGGCTTGGGGCGCGGTGATCCCCATCTCGCTGCTGGTCGTCGTTGTGAACTCGTGCCTGGTCTACTTTGATCGCCGCGACATCCCCACCATGCTCATCGCCAACGCTGGCATCGTCGTAGTCACCTTGCTCGTCCACCCCTGGATGCCCAAGACCGCCTCGAACCGCCGCCTGCCGCTCTACGGCTCACGCTTCAGCCCCGTCCCCGGCGAGCGCGTCCGCACCGCACCTAGCGAAGCCATGGCCCTCGAAGACCGCCCTGTCCAGGGCAGCGCCCCACAAACGATCAGCCGCTAAATAGGTCTTCCTTCGTAGGTCGGCTTTGGAAGGTCGGCTCTCCGAGCCCACTCTTCTCTTCGCCCCCTAAACCACGCTCACAACATTCGCTGTTGGTTCTCAAAGAATCGGCTTGAAGACCCGATCTACCAAGCACCGACTTTACCCAGCACCAATGCCTACTGCATCGGCCCCAGCTCGCTCCCCGCTGGCACCACGAAGATCGTTGGCATGAGATAGTTCTTGCCGCCGTAGCTCGTGACCCGCCCGCTGATCTCAACAGGCTGCTTCTCCCCGCGCCACAAGATCAAGTCCTCAAGCCGTTGCAGCGTCGCGCTGGGCAACAGCGTCAACGCTGGCTCGATCCCGTTCTGACCATCCCCGTCCACCGAGAAGGCCAACTCGCCCCCCGCCAGCCGGATCACCCGCCCGCGCCGAGAAGTCAGGATCGTTCCCTCGGGAACCAGCACTTTGGCTCGATCGCCCGCGTGCCCGCCCGCGTCCGTGCCAGCGCCCGCTTGACGCACCGCGCCTGCCGGAGATCGTGCGCCGTCTTTAGAGACTTCCGCGCTCGCCCCGCCCTTTGCACGCGCAGCCGCCAGCTCCTGCGACGGGCCCGGCCGCGTCAGACTCGTCCCCGAGGGCGTCAGCGCCCGCGGGCTCGTCCGGCGTGCTTCCAGATCCTTAATGAGTTCCTTCACCGAAGCCTGCTCCAGTTCTTTCGCCGGGGCCATCGCCGTCTTCTCACCTCGCCCGCCCACGTTCATCGCTCCGAGCACGCCACCGGCACCGGGCAACTCATCGCCCGCATTCCTCGCAACCAGCGACGACGGCTGCTGCGGCAGCAGATACTCGCGATCTCGGTAACTGAAAATCTGCCCGCTCAGCAACGCCAAAGGCCTCTCCTTCCCCGCCTCCATCGTCCTCATCGCGTTCTCAAGCCGCTCCAACGCTTGTGACGGCAGCACCACGATCGGCCGATCGACGAACGCCGCGGACTTTACCGAACTCTCCTCGCCACCCTTCGCGCCCGCCAACGGCCTCGGCACAAACACCCAATCCCCGCTCGGGATTTGAATAAGGGTCCCAGGCCGACGCGAGATGAACGCCCCCTCACGCAGCCGCCGCGCACCCGGCACACCAAAGTCTGACGCCGCCATCCCTGGCACAGGGTCCGCCGATTGACCGGCCGCGGGCTGCGCCGTCGGCTCTCCCGCGCGGCTCTTGGGCGCTATCGCCCGCTTCGAGCTCTCTGAACCGTCACGCTTCCGCATCGCATCGAGCTGCCGGTCCACACTGGAGTCGTTGAGCTCGGGGTCGTGGCTCATCGATTCCTTGGCCGGAAGCCCGGGCTCACGCGGAACCTCCGCGGGCGGCTCCTTCGCACCAGCCACCGCTCTCCCAACACCGCCCGGCACGCCGCCCGACAACACGCCCGCCAGCGCCATCAACACCATCGTGGGCGCAACGCGCAGCCCGGCCCTACCCCAGCCTTCATGTGATGTCCAAAGATCAAGCATTCCCAGTGCTCCTGACAAACCAAGACAAAGAGGCGGACCCAGACGCGAGCCAGAATCAATTTCGGCAACGGATACCGGATGCGCCAGCCTCGCATCTTCGCTCCACACTTATGGTATCGGTCCAAGCCCTCGTTCTCTGGACACCTCGTGGCCCACCCGACCTCCGAACTGGCTCTCAACCCCGTTTGTCGGCTCGCTCGATACCGCCAGCACGTTTGACCCTGCGGTGATCGCCCCGTAACGTCCCTGTCCTGCTTCGCCCGGCCGGGTGCCAGAGTGGTCTAATGGAGCGGATTGCAAATCCGCGATTCGTGGGTTCGAATCCCACCCCGGCCTTTTCCGCTCACCCCGAGCACTCGATCGATCGCCCGACGATCGTCTCGCGATCGATCGATGAAATGAAAAACCCCGCAAAGAGCGGGGTTGTTCAAGATCGCTCGAATCAACAAAGACTATTCCTATTTCTTCTGCTTCTTGATGTACGCCTCTTCCGCCACGCGCCGCGCCTTCACGCCCGGGTCGGCCTTGATGACCTGCTCGACCGCCGCGCGAAAGCCGTCGCTGTTGGGGTTCCCCGACCACCGCACCACCCCGTTGGAGCTCGCAACCGCCACCCACGGAACGATGCGGTCGCCCTGGCGCTCCACCGTCCCGACCATCCCCTCGGCGTACACCGTCTGCGAGTGCTCGATCCCCTGCTCATCGATGAACTTCTTGATGAGATCACCGGGCGGGGTCGTGTCCTTGGGCTTGCGGTCGTTGCTGTCCTCGATCCGCGCCATCGCGCCGATCACGCTGATATCTCGTCCACGCTCTCTCTGCAGACGATCCATCGCCGGCATGATCTTCTCGTAGCTCGGCCTGAAATCCGGGCTCCACAGGTACACCACGATCGCCCGCCCCTTGAACTTCGGATCATTCTTGTAGTACGACCCGGGCGGCGGCAGTTGCAGGCTGGTTACTACGTTCTCTTGATCGTCCCGGCTGTTCGCGTCCTGAACCTTCTTGGGCCACCCTTTCGTCTTCTCGTAGGCGTCGGCCGTCGGCTCTGCGAACGTCAACTCGGGGATGCTCTTGAGGTCAACCTCAGCACGGATCGCGCCGCTTCGCTTCGAGTCTGCCTCCACCTTCGCCGCATCCACCGCCAGCTTGCTCTTGATCTCCGACGCGGCGTCGGCCGTCTCATCCAGGCAGATCTTCACCGCCTCGTCCACCGATTCGGTCGCGATCGCCGCGTACCGCAACTGACCCGCCCGATCGATCACATAAAAATCTGGATCCTGATCCGACAGCAACGCTTTGCGGAATGCACGCTTGGCATCATGCGCAACCATCACCAACGCCGAATCCTTCTCCCCGGCCTTGGCGACTCCCGCGTTCGCAACTGTCGCGCTCAAGGCTTCTGACTCACGCTTCAAGTCCCATCCTTCGGGGTGGAACACGCCCACCAGCACCAATCCGTCCTTCTCGTGCGCCGCGGAAAGCTTCCGCGCCAGCGTCCACGCCCGCTGCGCAGGCTGGTACCAGTCCGAGTACGTGCAGATCAGCACGACCTTTCCATTCGTGTCCGCCGACGAGATCGCCTTGCCCCCTGACCAGTCCGACAAAGAATCCCACACCGACGCCGGGAACGGCTGCAGTTCCATCGCGTTCATCTTCATCCGCCGCTCGCCCGAGCCCTTCCGCACCACGTCTGTCGGCCCGGGCGATCTCACTCCCGCGCCGCCGCCCACCGCTTCAAGGCCGCCCGTCGCGCTCCCCGCCCCGCACACGGTGCTCACCACCGTGAACGCCAAAAGACCGCCCGCCAGCGCGCCGCACAGATTCATCGAGTATGAACAGATCGTCACAGAAAAGCTCCCAAGAAAAGTCCGCGATTCACATCGCAAGCTCAGATCCCTAAGCGTAGTACATCCGCCGAACACAGGGCTGTTCGTCACAAAGCAACGAAAGTTCCATGATCGGCATGAACGACATCAGCCTGAACGACATCAGCCCAGACGACATCCAGAAGACATCGGCCCGGACCACCCACCTAATCCGGCCCCTGCGCCGCCTCCGCCACCAATCCAAACCCGTACAGCGCGATCGCAGCCGCCACATTCACGTTCAACGAATCTACCCCCGCCCGCATCGCGATCCGGGCCCGAACTCCGCACCGATCAATCTCCGCCAGCGCCGCCTCTGTCAACCCGTCCCCTTCGGTCCCCAGCACCAGCGCCGGCCGCCGCGTCCGCTCCGGTGCCAGCGTTTCCAACTTTAACGACCTCAACCCCGTGCTAAGCCCGATGACCGAAAACCCCTCCCTCGCCAGCATCCCGATCACACTCGGCCACTGCTCCAGACCAACCTCCGCGAACGGCACGCGCAGCACGTGCCCCATCGAAACTCGCAGGCACTTGCGGTACAGCGGATCACAGCATCCCGGGCTCAACAGCACCGCAGGCCTGTCCCCGCCCAACGCGGAAACACTCCGAAAGATCCCTCCAACGTTGTCAAAGTTCGAAACCTGTTCCAGCACGGCCACCGACGTCGCCCCGCGGATCGCCTCGCTGACGCCCCTGCCCGCGCCACGCTCGCAGCACACCAGCGCCCCGCGGTGGAACTTAAACCCCACGATCTCGCTCATCAACTTCGGCTCGGCCACGTACACCGGAGTCCCCGACGGCAGCGAAGCGATCACATCGCCCATCGCCACAACCTTCGCCGTCGACATCAGCAGCGACCGAACCGCAAACCGCGAACCTATCGCCAGCCGCGCGATCAGCTCACCCTCGGCCACAAACGAGCCCGGCACACGTGGCCCTGCGCCCGCGTTAGACGGTTCTTCGGACCCCCGATGCAGGCTCGCGTACTCCGCCACTCGTTCGTCCGCCGCATTCTCGATCGCGATGACCACGCCCACAGTATGCCCCAAGCACTACCCCCGCGACGCTACACTCGCCGCTCGCGGCCCACACAGCACGGCCCGAACCCGCACGGAAGGAAGTGAACTCATGGAAATCTGGCAAGCCGTCGTCCTCGGTCTCGTCGAGGGTATCACCGAGTACCTCCCCGTCAGCTCCACCGGCCACCTCATCCTCGCGTCTTCGCTCATGCATCTCGACTCCGCCGACGCCAAGGAATCGATCGACTCCTTCAACATCGTCGTGCAAGGCGGCGCCATCCTCGCGGTGCTCGGGCTGTACCGCGCCCGCGTGCTCCAGATGCTTCAAGGAATGCTCGGCCGAAACCCCGCCGGATTCCGTCTTGTCGTCAACCTCATCGCCGCGTTCCTGCCCGCCGCCGTGCTCGGCTTCCTGCTCCATGACTGGATCGAAAAGCGACTCTTCCACGCTGGCCCTGTGCTCGCGGCCGTGCTCGTCGGAGGGCTTTACATGCTCGTTATCGACGCCTGGCGCTCGGGCCGGTTCAGCCCGCCAAAGACCGCCGCGCAATACCGAGAAATCGACGACATCCGCCCTCAACACGCCTTCATGATCGGACTGATGCAGTGCATCGCCATGTGGCCCGGCACCAGCCGTTCCATGATGACCATCACCGGCGGAATGATCTTTGGCCTACGCCCCAAGGCCGCCGCCGAGTTCAGCTTCCTACTCGGCCTGCCCACCCTCGGCGCTGCGTGCGTGTACAGCCTTTTTAAGAACCTCAAGCACAGCCACGATACAGGCCTGCCCAATCTCTTCCAAAAACTCGGCACGACGCCCGTCGTCGTCGGCCTCGTTGTCGCCGCGATCTCGGCCGCGCTGGCGGTCACCTGGCTTGTCGGATTCCTTAACCGCCGCGGCCTCACGCCCTTCGGCGTGTACCGGATCGTGCTCTTCATCGTCCTCGCCACCGCCATCGCCCAAGGCTGGATCCACGTCAACAACTGAACCGACCGCGATCGCATCTCGCTCCGCAACCCTTACCACAGGAAGGGGTCGGGGAAGGTTCTCTTCAAGCTTTCTTAGCGCGACGCGCTCCCACTTCCCTCAATCACGTGAGTAAAGAACCGCGAGAACGAAGCGCATTCCGCATCAGCATCCTGCCGCGAATGCATCGCTGAACAGATCGAAATCATCGCCGGTCACAAACCCGTCACGGTTGAAGTCCGCCGCAATCACCCCGTCCACAAAGGCCTGTGTAAACACGTCAAAGTCGTCGCCCGTCACGAAACCGTTCTCGTCAAAGTCCGCGCCGCACGGCGTGGTCAGCAGATCACCGTGAACAATGAACGGCAGATCTTGCGCCACGTCCGCCGCCACCGCTGGCTTCCCAGGATCGTTGATCGCGATCCAAGACCCCGCCGCGTTCAACTGACGCGCGTTCCAACCGGTCACCCCGCGTGACCCCGCCTTGGTCACCGACGGTGCGAACACCGTCGAACTCGCGTTCGCCGCGTTCACGTGCCAGTCAACCCAATACTCCCCAGGAAACAGGATCACATCACCGAGCGAGACCTCTAACCGCCACACCGGCCGCGTCGCGTCTGGCACCGTCGCCAGCGCCGGCCCGTCCGTGTTGAACACCCGGTACAGCTTGGCAAAGCTCGACCCCGTCATCTGGTTTGTCAAAGTGTCACCAAAGATCACCGCGGCGCCAGCCGTGCCCGGCTGCCCGGTCCATACCCGCACCGTCACGCCGCTCGCGGGCGAAACCGACGCCGAACCTGCGGGCTCGTACACGAACAGCGAGATCGACTTGGCCCGCCACCCGAACGCGCCGCCGACGTTGAAATCATCCGCGATTCGGAACGAAGTTACGCCGGTGCTCAGCGAGACCGTCGCGCCGCCCAGCGCGTTGGCTTCAAGCACGGAAAGTTCCTGCACCTCGCTCCACGCGCTCCCACCCGGGGCCGCGACTCCGTTCCCCGTCAGCGAGCCCGTTGACAAGCCCGGATCACCTGGATTCACCGACCCGTTGCTGTAGAGATCCGACTGCGCGCGCGCCGTTCCGCCGCACGCCATCATCAGCGCGCAAGCGACCGACGCCACGCCCACGCCCTGGCCCACGCGAGCAGCGCGAGCGGACCGAAGATTTTTAAGCATCGAGTGATTCATGCTGGTTTCCTTCACAAGCGGGCTCCCCGACCTGGCGTTCGCCCGAAAAAGTTCAACTCCAAAAAGTTCAACTCCAAAGTTCCTCAAAGCACAACCTCGCTCGCTTCACCGGCTCAGCTAGGCAATCTCAGCACGATACCACGCCGCGGTCCGTCGGCGTAAAACTAGGGAACACAAAGTTCAGGTCCGTCGTCCCCAGCCGCTTGGACGCGATCTCCGCCAGCACGTCGCGATAGTCGATCGTGACCTGCAGGTCTCGTCCCTCGAAAAGCTTGTCCACCGTCAGCCCAGGCCAGTTCGCCAGCACCCGCCCGCCCGCGATGCACTTTCCCATCACGAACATCGTGTTCCCGTGACCGTGGTCCGTCCCCTGACTGCCGTTCTCGACCAACTGCCGGCCGAACTCCGACATCACCACCACCGTCACGCCCGGCCCGCCGCCGCGGATCACGTCGTTGTGGAACGCGGCCAGCGTGTTCGCAAGCTGGGCCATCAGCGTTGCCATATACCCCGTCTGCGTCCCTTGCACGGTGTGCGTGTCCCATCCGCCAAGGTCGATCGCGATCGCTTCAACGCCGACCTGTGCCTTGATCAACGCCGCCGAGGACTTGAGCGCCGTGCCGAACCCGGTCGCCGGATACACCGACCCCGCGTTGGGGATGTAGCCAGCAAAGTCGATCGTGTTGAGCAGCGTGATCGTTGCCGCCGTCGTCTGGGCCGCCGCCTTCAGCGGGTCCGCGACGAGACTGTACATGTCCGTCAACGCCGTCTGCCGCGCCGCCGCAGTGGTCGACGATCCGTCCAGCCCGAACTTATCCAAGTCGGGGATCGGCAGCGTCTGAGGCCCGCCCGACAGCGTGAGTTGGAGCCCCGAAGTGATCCCCAGCGCTCGCAGCACAGACCCCGGCGACGCTGGCGCCGTGCTCAAAATATGCCGCCCCAGCCACCCAGTGTTCACCGCCAGATCGCGAGCCTTTCCGAGTTCCATGAACCGTTGCGCATCGAAGTGTGACCGGCTCGGATCGATCGACCCCGTAGCGTGCAGGATCAGCAGGTTCCCCTCTTGGTACGCCGGGATCAGCCCCGCCATCCCCGGCGGCAGCCCGAAGAATCCGTTGAGATCAATCGCCCGGTTCGCCAGCCCGCTGTCAGGCCGCGCCACCGCGATGGTCGGCCGCGCCGTGTAGTACGCCGCGTCTCCATACGGAACGCACAGCGACATCCCGTCGGCCGCACCGCGCAGAAAAATCGAAACGACCACGTCGCGCTGAGCCGAGCGATAGTCCTTCGCGACCGCGACCCGCGGCAGCCACGCCGGGGCCGACGCCAGAATCGCCGCGCTCGCGCCAACACCCAGAAACCCGCGCCGCGAGAGCTCGACGTATTCAGGGCAGGCCGTGCTTTGGTGCTCGCTCATGCTCATCCTTTGACAAAGAAGTTCACCCACAACGTCCGACCGAGCAGATCGCAAGGAAGATCTCGAACACAAGACCGTCGCCGACGAGGATTTAACGCAACGACCACATCAGCCTCAGTCAAATCAGGCCCACTCGCGTCAGCCCAATCGCAAGGCCGATCCCTACCGGCTGTTCACGCTAATACCACTGGAACGACGGTGACCCGATCGCCAGCCCGATCGCCTCGTTCTTTTTGGTCGCCGAAGGATTGTCCGGCAGCAAGTAAGCCTTGACTCGCGCCTGATCAACCGCTGGCATCTCGCCAAGGAAAATCGCCGCGTTCAGCTTGTCCACCGTCTGCGCCGCCGTCGTGATCCCCGTGAAAAACGACGCCCCGTTCACCGTCACGCCGCTGATCTGGTTGGCCATCAGCGCCGCCCCGAAATTCCAGCGCGCGATCACCAGACCAACCCAGTAGTTCAGCGTGTCCGGGTACCCGTCGGGCGTGCTCCAATAAAAAGGCACATGCCCCGCCGCGTTCAACCGTGAACGCAGCGTCGAGGTGCTCGTGATCGCGGTAGGCAACGCACGCAGCGCCGACACGAACACATGGAACGGCCTCTTATACTTGGGTGGCGCGTCCGCCAGCACGTTCGGCGCGAGCGCCGTGCGGATCATCGCCTTGATGTCCCCGCCCGTGGCGGTGTACGTCGCCGCCACCGAATCGATCACGCTCTGCGACGGCGCCTCGCTCAGCAACGTCCGGCAAATCTTTCTGGCGATGAACTTTGGGGTGCTCGGGTGCGCCAACAAAATATTCAGTACCGTCTCGCCGTCCTGCATCCCGCCGCCAGCGGCGATCGTCTGCCCCAGCACGAGCTTGGGCCCGTTGTCGTGGTCGCTTGATCTGTACCTGAAGAGCCCCGAGTTCGGGTCCGAGGCCGAGAGCCCGTACAGCCCCCAGCCCGTGAAGCAGCGCGCGATCTCCTGCACGTCCTGCTGCGTGTACCCGCCGTCCACGCCCAGCGAGTGCAACTCCATCAGCTCACGCGCGTAGTTCTCGTTAGGCTTGCCGACTCTGTTCAGGTTGTTGCCCAGGTAATACAGCATCGCCGGGCTGTGCGCGCTGGCACGCAGCAGATCCGGGAACTTGCCCAGCGCGTTCGGCCGCACCACGCCGCGGTCGTCCACCGTCTTAAGGTACTGGTCCGATTCGTTGCGGATATCGATGTTGAAGTGGTCCGTCCAGCACTCGACCATGCGCTCGAGCAACTGCCGCTTGCTCCACACGCCGCGCACGATCGCCGCTTCGATCAGCTCGTTGGAAACCTGCGACGCGGTAAGCGCCAGCATCTGCTGGGGAGTCATCGTCAGCGAAGTCAACGCCTCCAACCGCGTCACCAAAGTCGGATCCTCGGGAATCGCCGCGGCGTTGAGCTGATAGTCGAGATAACCCTGATACCCGAACGAATTGGCCAGCGCCAACTCGGCCAGCGTCGCGCCCATCGTGATCCGCTTCGTCAGCTTCACCAGCACGCTGCCCGGGTCCACATCCCCCGAAACCTCTGGCGGCGCGGCCTCGACTCGCGCCGACAACGCCCCGCCCGCCAGCACACTCATCACGCCCAGGTTCGCGGCGTGCTTCGCAACCTGACGATGCCGAAACCCGGTAAAGAGGGCACGACGCGAAATCACCGGCGCGGCCCTCTCAGACTCGGATCTCGAG
>CAZIMT010000047.1:0-6812 GCA_964540295.1 uncultured Phycisphaeraceae bacterium | reverse complement strand
CTCGCTCGTTTCCTCGATCCCAAGATCAGAGAGGCTCGGCGAGAACTCTGAAACACTCAGAGCCACTCGAACAAGCGCGACCTTACCCGCGAAAGAACGACGCGCCAAGAGAAAAATTGCCAATTCTCTCAAATCTTCAGTAATCGAACAACTCTCGCACCTCGTTCGCCCAGCGAACACAGGACGATCAACACACCCCGGCCATGAGATCCTTGCAGATTCTGGTTGTCCTCGCTCGTAGAGTGTGTCACAATGCAGCAGTTGAATTGGGAGAGCCGCTCCCACGCCCGAGCCTGATGAGTCCGGGCGTTCGAGAACCCAGCCCGAACACTCTTCGGCCCTCGAGTATTTTTTCGGTCCGCCACCAAGCACCCGGCCACAAACACGATTTCGGAGATCACTCGATGCGCACAAACCTCTCGCACTCGTCGCCCGTCAGAACGAATCTCAGCGCCTTCGCCGCCACGGTTCGCAACGTCACAGATCGGGGCATTACAGATCGGGGCATCACAGACCGGGGCATCGCAAGCCGAGGCATGGCGCTGGCGCTCGTCCTCGCGGCGGGTTCGGCGTCCATGGTCGCCCCTCGCGCGCACGCCGGAGGCACACCCGAGAACGCCATCATCCTCATAGACCCCTCCAGCGCCGAGTCCATGTTCGTCGGGAACTATTACAAAAACGCCCGCAACATCCCCGACTCCAACGTCCTCTACATGGACCCCGACGCCGCCAACTTTACCAACTTCGTCGCGCAGAACATGCCCGGGCTCCAAGGCTACCTCACCAACGCCGCGCTGGGCGACCACATTGACTACATCATCGTCACCCCCGGCAACTCGTTCTTCGTGAGCGCGCCCGGGATCCTTTCGGACAGCTGCTCGCCCGTCAACCGGTTCTCCATCACGACCGCGTACACCACGTCGTTCATCACGGCCGACTTCCTGCCGCCGATCGCCACGCAGAACTCGCAGTTCCTAAGCAGGTACTACAACCCCTCGAACTTCAACGCTCAGTTCTTTGACAGCAACGTCACGTACTCCTCGGGCCTGCCCAGCACCGCCAGCAATGCACGCCGTTACTACATCAGCTCCATGCTCGGCTACATCGGCACCTTTGGCAACACTGTCCCCGAGATCCTCGCCATGATCGACCGAAGCGTGGCCGCCGACGGCACACGCCCCACGGGCACCTTCTACTTCGAGAACAACACCGCCGACCCCGCCCGCAACGTCCGCAGCGGCCAGTACGCTGGCGCAGTCAACAACCTTATCTCGCAGGGATACCTCGCGGTCAAGCAGGACGGGGTGGAACTCCCTATCGGCAAAAACGACATCCTCGGGATCATGTCGGGTTTCGCGGGAGCAAATGTCGATGCCGCCAGCATGACCATCAAGCCCGGCGCCTTCTGCGACCACCTGACCAGTTGGGCGGCCATGTTCGACAACGGCGCTCAAACGAAGGTCTCAAGCTGGATCCGTCGCGGGGCCAGCGGTTCCGCCGGAGAAGTCGAGGAGCCGTGCAACTACACCGGCAAATTCCCCAACGCGCGTTTCCACAATTTCTACGGACAGGGCGCCTCACTCGGTGAGGCATACCTCCGCAGTTGCCAGTACGTCCCCTTCCAAGGCCTGCTCTACGGCGACCCGCTCACCAGGCCCTTCGCCCATCTCCCTGCGGTCAGCGTCACCGGCATCCCTACCGGAACCGCTAGCGGTTCCTTCATAATCTCACCCAGCGCAACCACCGCCAGGCCCTCGACCGCTATCGCGAGCTTCGATCTCCATATCGACGGCAAGTTCATCGCCACCGCGCTCGTCGGACAGACCTTCACCGTCGATACCACAACACTCCCCGACGGCCACCACGACCTCCGCGTCATCGCCTACGACAACACCGCCAACAAAGCCGCCAACCGCTTCGTCGGCTCGTTTGTCAGTTCCAATTTCGGCCGTTCCGCTTCGTTGGGCATCGGTTCCGTCGGTGCCCGTCTCTCCGATCCCAGCATGTTCAACCTTACCGCCAGCGGCGTCGGCGTCAAGGAACTCCGCGTCCTGCTCAACGGACGCGTCGTCGGCACGCGCTCCAACAACGGTCCCGTCAGCATCTACGGGCACAACCTCGGCGCCGGAACTCTGAGCGTCCAAGCCGAAGCCCTGTACCTCGACGGCCGGATCTCTCGCAGCGCACCAGCCACGCTCAACCTCGCCTTCGACGTCGGCTCGCCCAGCGGCACACTGCCCGCCGCCTTCAGTTACACCAAAGTCATCCGCACCGGCGCCGCCGCCGTTGTAGAACTCCCCGCGAACTTCGACAGCGATCCGTCCACCGCCGTGTACACCATCGTCAGTGGCCCATCGCAGGCGACCGTGCTCGGCGGCGGCACCAACGCCTACCGCATCATCTCTCCCACAGCTGGTGCCGCTGGCTGCGACACCATCACCTTCCGGGTGCAAACCCCCAGCGGCACATCAAACACCGCCACCGTGAACCTGATCTACAACGCGCTGTGTCGCGCCGATTTCAACGGCGATTGCTTCGTGACCGGGGAAGACTTTGACGCGTATGTCAACGCGTTCATCGCTGGCGATCTTGCTGCAGACTTCGACGGCGACGGCTTCGTCACCGGGGACGATTTCGACGCCTTCGTTCTCCGCTTCGAGTCCGGCTGCTAACAGCGAACTCAGGTTTGCCTGGTAGGTCGGCTCTTCGAGCCGAGCCTTCGCCTTGAATCTTCCACTTCTTGCGCTCGGTGCGGTCGGCCAACGAGCGCAGACAAAATAAAGTCCCAACGAAGGACGAATCAGCTCGGAGAGTCGAGCTTTCAAAGCATTCTGACCCGAGGTCCGACGTCGCTACCGCACCGAAGCGCACACCTTCTTGGCCGCGTCCGTCAGGTCCGTCGCAGCCTGCATCGTTAGGATGTCTTTCTTTGCACCGTCGAGCAACGCACGACCCGCCTCGACGTTCGTCCCTTCCAGCCGCACGATCAGCGGAACCTTGAAGCCCACCGTGCCGTCCTTGTTCTTGAACCCGCGAGCCGCGTTGATGATCCCCTGCGCGATCACGTCGCACTTCATGATCCCGCCGAAGATGTTGACCATCACCGCCTTGACGGTCGGGTCGCTGAGGATGATCGAGAACGCCGCGGTGACGGCCTCTTCCGTCGCCCCGCCGCCCACGTCCAGGAAGTTCGCTGGCTCCAGGTCCGTCGGTTTGCCGTCCGCGCCCTTGGGCCCTTTGCCCTTGCCGTGCAGCTTGATGATGTCCATGGTCGCCATCGCCAGCCCCGCGCCGTTCACGAGGCAACCGATCGTGCCGTCGAGCGCGATATACGTCAGCCCGAACTTGTTGGCCGCGACCTCGGCCGGGTTCTCTTCCGTCGGATCCGCCATCGCGCGAAGATCAGCGTGTCGGAACATGCCGTTGTCGTCAAAGTTGAACTTGGCATCGATCGCCAGAAGCTGCCCAGAGGGTTGTGAAGCAGCAGCGGGGGACGCGGCCGAGCCGGTCAGCACCAGCGGGTTGATCTCCGCCAGCGTGCAGTCCTTGTCCACGTACAGCTTCGCCAGCTTCTGCATGATGTCCACAGCCTGCCCGACCTGCTTGCCCTCGAACCCCAGCGCAAACGCCACCCGCCGGGCTTGGTGCCCCTGCAAGCCCAGCAGCGGGTGCAGCGGCTCCTTGATGATCGCCTCGGGCCGATCGTGCGCGACGGTCTCGATCTCGACGCCGCCCTCGCGCGACGCGATCAGCACATTCCGCCGAGTCTTTCGATCTGTCGTGATCGCCAGGTAGTACTCGTGCTTGATATCCACCGCCGAGCCCACCAGCAGCTTCCGCACCTCCAGACCCTCGGCTGGCGTCTGCGGCGACTTCATCCGCGTTGTCAGCATGAACCGCGCCGCCTGCGTCGCCTCCTCGGGCGTGCCCACGAGCTTGACAAACCCGGCCTTGCCGCGCCCGCCCGCATGGACCTGAGCCTTGATGACCGCCCGCCCGCCGCCGGTCGTCGCGGCTTTGAACGCGGGGGCCGCCTGCTCGATCGAATCGATCGTCTGAGAAGGCGGGACCGGGATCCCAGCTTGGACAAGAAGTTCGCGGGCTTGGTATTCGTGGATCTTCATGGTGGGGTCCGTGGAGGAAAAGAGGGAGGCGAAAATACGGAGGGCGAAGGATACGCGATGGAACGAGATCGCGCCGGGCGGGCGGCGCGCCGAATGAACTACGCTGGTGCTGCTGGTCGGGTCATCATCGGCCGCGCGCACAGCACGAGCACACAGGAGCGAGACATGACCACAGGCGTTCGAATCATCCGGGCTGGCCTCGGCGACATCGACCTCGTCGCACCCCTCTTCGATTCCTACCGACAGTTCTACGAGCAGCCCGCCGAACTCGCCGCCGCCCGCGAATACATCGGACAGCGCGTCAGCCGCGACGAGAGCGTCGTCTTCCTTGCCCTCATCGGCTTCGGACCGCGTGCCCTCGGCGTCGGCTTCACCCAGCTCTACCCCAGTTTCACCTCGGTCGGGATGAAAAAAATCTGGATCCTCAACGATCTCTTCGTTCATCCTGACCACCGCCGCAGCGGCACCGCCCGCGCCCTCATCGAAAAGGCCGAAACCTTCGCCCGCAGCGACGGGGCCGTCCGCATCAAGCTCCAGACCGAGCACAACAATAATTCGGCCCGAAAACTTTATGAAAAGCTCGGCTGGGAGTTCGAGGACAAATACGTTCAGTACAAGAGAAAGCTCTAGGATCGAGCCAAAACGGACTTTGTTACCTATCACAAAGCAAACAAAAATCTGAGTGTAACAGTTCCAGAAAGGTTTGCACGATCGCCGAAAACTTGTATCATGTGCGAGGAGACATTCGTCTCGGGGCCCTTCTCGGCTCGTGTTGCCCACCTTGAAGTGTGTGAACTCGGAGAGTATGTATGACCCGTCGTTCTGGCTCGTGTCCCGCTTCCAAACATCGCGGTTTCACCCTCATCGAGCTGCTCGTCGTCATCGCCATCATCGCGATCCTCGTGGGCATCCTGCTCCCCTCCCTCGGCAAATCACGCGCGATCTCGCAGACCCTCGTTTGCCAGATCAACACCAAACAGCTCGCCGCCGCGGCTCAGTTCTACGCCCGTGATTTCAAGGACAGGATCTGGCCTTGGTACGGATCGGCCAAGGTGGACAAAAACGGGAGACCTCAAGGACTCGATGAGAAATGGTGTTACAAAACCGAAGGCGGTAAAAAAGTGCCCGGCATCGTCTTCCAGTTTCTCGAGAACAGCCACAAGGTCTTCGAGTGTCCGACCAACAAGCGTCGCGGTAAGTACAACCGGACCACGCGGAGAACCACCGACAACAACATCTATCAGAACTCTGGTGCGCTCGACTTTGATTACGGAATGACCACCTTTACCCACGGAGCCAACGTCGGCAGCGCAGTCGTCGCCGCCGCAGTCCAGCCCCAGCCGGGGGACGGTCCTCAACTGCTCGCGGCCGCAAAGGCTCCCAGCCTCGTCGCCTTCCGAGGCGTCCCGATCTTCATCGAAGAAAGCACCTACTGGTATAACGACCAGTACCAAGACGGCCTTTGGGGCAACTGGGACCAGATCACCCAACGTCACGACAAGGGCGGCCACATCGCCTACCTCAGCGGCGAAGCTGAACTCTACAAACCCACCATCAAACGCTCCGAGGTCTACGACGCCGAAGACAGCAGCACCCCGAACTTCTGCGCCAACGACATTTACGTCAGCGCTACTCGTAAAGACAAGGACTGGCACGCCCTCTACTGGAGCGCCAGCAACACCGGCAACGGCCACCTCTACGGCTGGGTCAACAACCCCTTCAGAGACAGGTGATCGCGTCCGCCCCCGGCAGGCCGTGATCCTCCTCGCGCTCATCGCTACCATCGCTCCGCGTTCGGCCCCATAGCCGCGCAAAGGATGGTCCTCATGGCGTGGTTCAAAGCGTCCGAAGCACTCAAATCTCCCGTCGGCACCGCACTCACCGTCAAGGGATGGGTGCGCACGCGCCGCGACTCCAAGGCCGACGGCGGGCTCTCGTTCATCGCCCTCCACGACGGCACCTGCTTTGATACCATCCAGATCGTCGCCAAGGGCGACCTGCTCAACTACGCTGGCGAGATCGCCAAGCTCTGCACCGGCTGCTCTATCGAGGCTGACGGCACGCTGGTGGCCAGCCAGGGCAAGAGTGGGGGGGTCGAGATCCAGGCCACCGCTATCCGCGTCATCGGCTGGGTTGAGGACCCCGACAAGTACCCGATCCAGCCCAAGCCGCACAGCTTTGAATATCTTCGCGAGATGGCCCACCTCCGCGTGCGCACGAACACGTTCGGCGCGGTCGCGCGTCTGCGCCACTGCCTGAGCATGGCCGTGCATCGCTTCTTCCACGAACGCGGCTTCTATTGGGTCCACACCCCGATCATCACCGGCAGCGACTGCGAGGGCGCGGGTCAGATGTTCCGAGTGAGCACTCTGGACTTTGTAAACATGCCGCGGCAGGAGAAAAGTGGCGAAGTGGCGAAGTGGCCAAGTGGCGAAGTGAAAGAAGCCATGCCGCCGTCGGTCTCTTCTGATTCACACTCCGTCACTTCCCCACCGATCGATTTTTCGCAGGACTTCTTCGGCAAAGAAGCCCACCTCACGGTGAGCGGGCAGCTCAACGTCGAGACGTACTGCTGCGCGCTTTCGAACGTCTACACCTTCGGCCCCACGTTCCGCGCGGAGAACAGCAACACCGCGCGGCACCTGGCCGAGTTCTGGATGATCGAGCCCGAGATGGCCTTCTGCGACC
>CAZIMT010000046.1:8890-20058 GCA_964540295.1 uncultured Phycisphaeraceae bacterium | reverse complement strand
CGGATTTTAAGTCCGCTGCGTCTGCCGTTCCGCCACAGGGCCGCGTTGGCGCATTCTATCGGCGCGACTGTTCATGGGTCTGCATTTCGCCTTCGGCTCCTCCGCTGGTCATAGTTCAAGCATCAGCCGTTGTGGATCCTCAATGCCCTGCTTGACTTTTACCAGGAACTGCACGGCCTCGGAGCCGTCGATCAGGCGGTGGTCGTAGCTGACGGCGAGGTACATCATGGGGCGTAGCGCAATCTGGCCTTGATTCTTAGGGTCTTCAACAGGGCGGCTCTTGATCGTGTGCATGCCCAGGATCGCGGACTGGGGCGGGTTGAGGATCGGGGTGCTCATGAGGCTGCCGAAGATCCCGCCGTTGGTGATTGTGAAGGTTCCGTTCTGCATGTCGTCGAGGGCGAGCTTGCCGTCGCGGGCCCGGCTGGCGAGGTCTTTAATACCCGACTCGATCTGCGCGAACGAGAGAGACTCGCAGCGGCGGAGCACCGGCACAACGAGGCCCTTGGGCGTGCTGACAGCCACCGCGATGTCGCAGGTGCTGTGCTTCTCCACCATCATCTGCCCGCTCTCTTCGACGATCGAGGCGTTGACGAGCGGGAAGGCCTTGAGCCCGGCGACAACGGCCTTGACGAAGAAGCCCATGAAACCGAGCCCGACGCCGTGCTTCTTTTCGAAGTCTTCTTTGAAGTGCTTGCGGAGTTCCATGACCGCGGTCATGTCGCACTCGTTGAAGGTCGTGAGCATCGCGGCCGTGTGCTGGGCCTGGACCAGACGCTGCGCGATGCGCATCCGAATCGGCGTCATGCGTTCGCGGGTAGCGCCGCCCAAAGGCGGGGTCGGAGCGGCGGACGACGCGGCTGGCGCGCTCGCGGTGGTGGAGGACTTGGACGCCCCGAGGACGTCGGCCTCGCGGATCTTTCCGCCGGGGCCGGTGCCGAG
Source organism: uncultured Phycisphaeraceae bacterium (assembly GCA_964540295.1). Taxonomy (GTDB): domain Bacteria; phylum Planctomycetota; class Phycisphaerae; order Phycisphaerales; family UBA1924; genus CAZCPB01. The sequence continues at coordinate 19,116 of CAZIMT010000046.1, read as the reverse complement.
AAGCGTGTTGATGTCTACGTGGAGCTGCTCGGCCGTTTTCTTGGCGAGAGGTGTGGCGCGGACATCGCCGTTGGTTTCTGAGTGACCCGATGAGTGCGGCGGCGCGGTGAGGGTCGCGGTTGCGCTTGCGGAAGCCGACGAAGTTGGAGCGGGAGTGCTGGCCTTGGCCTCGATCTTGATGTCCGCCTTGGCGGCACCGGCAGCGGGGGCCGTGGCCTTTTCGTCGATCACGCCGACGGTCGCGCCGATGGCAACGGTGTCGCCTGGTTTGACCGACTGCGACATCAGCACGCCGGCGGACGGGGCTGGGACTTCGAGCGTGACCTTGTCGGTCTCGACTTCAAGCACGGTCTCGTCGCGCTTGATGAACTCGCCGACGGCCTTGGTCCACTTGAGCACGACGCCGCTGGCGACGCTTTCACCAGCCTGGGGGATCACGATGTTGACGGGCATGAGCTTGGGTTTCCTTGCGTCGGGCCAGTGGATCGAGGCGCTTGCGCCCTTGGATGAACTTCTTCAAATCATCTTCGTCAAAGCGTGCGGCGGATCCCGAAAAATGAGCGGTCTTGAATTCGGCCAATGTACCGAAAGGACGAGGACGAATCAGCGCGAGGCCTTGGCTGGGGTCTTTGACGATTGAACGGGCGGATTCTTGGGCTTGCCAACGGTGGGCTTCGTTTCGTGCGGCCGAGCGGGGCCGAGGTCCTGCGGGGCCTTGCCGGGGCTTGGTGATCCGTTTGGACTTGGAGTGGTCGCGCCCGATCCGCCGAGTGGTCCGACCGCGAGGGTCAGGAGTTTCTCCTGCTGGTCCTTGTGGGTGTGCTCGGACCCGGTAGCGGGCGACGCGCTCGCGGCCCGCCCGATGTACTCGAGCTCGATGCGGAGTTCTTGGCGGAAGATATCCGAGATGAAGAGATAGGCCCCCGCGTTGCGGGTCTCTTCCTGGGCCCAGACGCGCTTGGCGCTGCCCGAATAGCGTGCGTCGATCTCGCGGGCCAGCGCGGTGTGGAACGGGTAGAGCTGTTCGACGCGGACGAGAGCCACGTCCGTCCTCTTCGCGGCCAGGCGACGCTCGTGCAACTCGTGATAGACCTTGCCCGAGCAGTACACGACCTTGATTACTTTCATGGAGGCGGCCGCGTCGAGGTGCGAGTCGCCGATCAAGTGCTGGAAGGAGCCTGTCAGCAGCTCGTCGGTCGTGCTGGTCTCGGCCCGCAGGAACTTCTTGGGCGTCATGACGATCAGAGGCTTGCGGAAGTTTCGCTTGGCTTGGCGACGAAGCAAGTGGAACACCTGTGCGCCCGTGGACGGGTACACAACTTCCATGTTCTGATCGGCGCACAACTGAAGGAACCGTTCAAGACGCGCGGAGCTGTGCTCGGGGCCCTGGCCTTCGTAGCCGTGGGGGAGCAGGAGCGTGAGCCCGGCCCAGCGGTCCCACTTGACCTCGCTGGCGGCCATGTACTGATCGATGATGACCTGCGCCGTGTTACAGAAGTCGCCGAACTGGGCCTCCCACATGATGAGTGTCTTCGGGCAGGCACGCGAGTAGCCATACTCGAAGCCCATGACGGAGTACTCGCTGAGCGGGCTGTCCCACACGTCGAGCCTGGCTTGGCTTTGGCTCGCGCTGCCCGGCTGGATGTGGTTGAGCGACGTGTACCTTTCGCCGGTGACGATATCGCGGAGCACGGCGTGACGTTGCGAGAACGTTCCGCGGCGCGAGTCCTGGCCCGAGAGGCGGATCGGCGTGCCTTCGAGCAACAGCGCGCCGAGCGCGATCTGTTCGCCGTCGGCGTAGCTGAGCTTCGTGGTCAGCGGCAGTTTCGCACGAGCTTCGAGCGCGCCTTTGAGTTTCTCGTGATGCGTGAAGCCCTCGGGCACGTGCCCCATCGCGGCGCAGATTCGTGCGAGGGTCTTCGCGTCGATCGCGGTCCTGGGTGATTCGAATGAGTAGGTGCCAACGAACCCGGACCACGCGCCGCCGCCGGGCGGAGGGACAGGGCGCATCGGCTTGGCCTGAGCGCTCACCTGGGCTTGGTCCAGCATGTTGATCTCGGCCTCAACCAGTTTTTCAGCAGCTTGGGCGCTGGTCACGCCAGCGGCGGTGAGTTGCTCGGCATACTTCGCCCGCGTGCCCGGGTGGGCTCGGACAAGGGCGTAGAGCTCGGGCTGGGTGTATCCGGGCTCATCCTGTTCGTTGTGGCCGTGCTTGCGGAAACAGCAGAGATCGACGAAGACGTCGAGTTTGAACTGTTGTCGGTACTCCGCCGCGATCCGCACCGCGCGGACGCACGCCTCGGGGTCGTCCCCGTTGACGTGAAGCACGGGGGCGTTGATCATCTTGGCGACGTCGGTGCAGTACATGGTCGAGCGTGCGTCGTCGGTGTCGGTGGTGAAACCGACCTGGTTGTTGATGACGATGTGGACCGTGCCGCCGACGGTGTAGCCATCGAGGTTCGCCATGTTCAGGCACTCAGTGACGACGCCCTGCGCGGGGAGCGCGGCGTCGCCGTGGATGAGCAGCGGGAGAACCTCATCCTGGCCCTCACGACCCTCGTTGTTCGCGTCGTCCTGCCGCGCGCGAGCCCGACCAAGCACAAGCGGGTTCACCGATTCGAGGTGACTCGGGTTGTTTAGCAGAGAGATGTGAACGTTGCCAGCGGGCGTGATCTGATCGCCGGAGAAACCGCGGTGGTACTTCACGTCGCCCGCGCCCTGATCGAGCCCGCCGCTCCATGAGTCCTCGAACTCGGTCAGGATGCGCTCGGTCTCTTTGCCCAGGTAATTCCGCAGCACGTTGAGCCGCCCGCGGTGGGCCATACCGACGATGATCTTGTTCGAGCCCAACTCTCCCGCGCGGTCGGTGAGGAACCGCAGCATCGGGATGAGCGATTCGCCGCCCTCAAGGCTGAAGCGTTTCTTGCCCGTGTATCGCTTGCCAAGCCAGCGTTCGAAGGTCTCGCTGCGCGTAAGCTGGTTCAGGATTTCGAGCCGTTGCTCGGTCGAGAGCGGCGTCGTCGCGGTCTCAAACTTTTCGGTGAACCATTCGCGTTCGGCCGGCGTGCCGCAGTACGAGAACTCGACCCCGATACTGCCGCAGTAGATCTCCCCCAGCCGCGCGATCAAGGCGCGAAGTGTCAGGCCCGCACCCGCCCAGGTCACAGCCCGGTCAAGGTCGGCGTCCGACAGCCCGTGGGCCGCGAGCGAGATCGGCTCGGCCGCAGGGCGCGGCTGATTCAGCGGGTCGATCGTGGCCGCGAGGTGCCCAAAGACGCGGTACGCCTCGATGAGATTCCCGACCGAAACATCAAACGGCGTGGGGCACGACCCGCCAGCGCCCGACCCGCCGCGTTCCAGCGCAAGCTCGAAGCCCGCGAAAAACGCACGCAGGCTCGGCTCCACGGCATCGGGGTCCGCCTTGAAGCGTTGGTACTCAGAATCGATGTAGGCAGAATTCCACCCGTTGACAGACGGTGGGACAGCGTTTGACGCGACACTCATGACGATCCGTCCTCAAGCCTCGGCGCGATGGCCGAGAACCGAACAAAGACTTATCAACCGAGCCTCGAGGCCCGTGGCTGATGCTAGGCTCAGGCATCGACCGCGGGGTTGCCAGAGCGTCGGACAACGCCCTGAGATCGCCCGCTAGCCAACAGTTTCCAGAGTCCCAGATTCCTTGGTTGGCAGGATTTCTTGGTCGGGCGGTGCGGATCAACTCCGGCGAAACGTTTCCCGCACAAACTTGCCCTCAGCGTGGAACAACTCTCCGTCCCCATGAATCGTCCCGCCCGGACTCTCAGGAAAGGCCCCGTCCGGCCTCAGGTCGCACACCATATCCCAGTGCAGGCCCGATTCGTTGGTGTTCCCGGTCTCGGGGTACCCCGCGCCCAGAGCGACGTGAAACGTCCCGCCAATTTTTTCGTCAAAGAACGTGTTGCCAGTGAACCTCGTCAGATGGTCGTTGGTCCCGATGGCGATCTCGCCCGCGACCCGCGCCCCCTCGTCCTGATCGAGCAGACGGATCAGGTACTCCTCGTTCTTGGTCGCCTTCGCTCCGACCACTCGGCCGTCCTTGAACTCAAGCCGCACCCCCTCGACTTCCTTCCCGCGAAAGACGGCCGGAAACGTGAAGTTCACCACACCGTTCATGCCGCGAGGCCCCGAGTACACCTCGCCGTCGGGCAGGTTCTCCTGCCCGGCACAGTTGATCCATGATCGGCCCGACACGTCCACGGTCAGGTCGGTGCCGTCGTGTGGCCGCGCTCCGCGCTCGCCGTTGCAGGGCGGGACGCAGAAACGGAGGGTCCGCTTGCTCTCGAGGTACGCACACACTTTCTGCTGCTGCGCTTCGAGCCCGCGCCACGCCGTCACCGGATCGGGTAGGTGCAAGAAACCGGCTCGATAGACCCAGTCAGCGTATTGCGTCAGCGACATCTCCGCGTCCTGCGCGGCCGCGTGGCTGGGGATCTCCGTTAGCACGTACCGAGTCTGTCCCGCGGCCTTTCTCTTTAGCGACATCGCCAGCAGCCCGCGCCGCGCAGCCTGATTCATTGCGATTCTCCTCGGGTCGATGTTCCCCACAAACTTTGTGTTGTTCTGATATCCCAGCACGATCAACACGTCGCAGGTCGCCAGCCGGTGCGACTCAAACGGCGAGACGTGCGTGAGCTGCGCTTCGCTCCCGTGCCGCAACAAGAGTTCCTGCAGGCTCTCGCAGCGTGGATGAAAGCTCGGGTGCCCGCCAGCCCGTAGCACGGCCTCGAACGTCGCTTCCACGGCCGACATCGCGCCGGGGTCACAGACGATCGTGACCAGGTCGCCGGGCTTTACACGCGTGGAGTATCCAACGATCACGTCGGCGAGTTTGTCGAGCCTGGGATCACGCACGAAAGAATGATATCGAACGAGTCTCGCGCACGAGCATTCCCGTTCGCGTTAGCCGAAACGACCCGTCACGTACTCTTCGGTTTCCAGCAGCCTGGGCGTCTGGAAGAGGTCCGAAGTTCGGCCGTATTCGACCAGCCGGCCCAGATACATGAACGCCGTGTACTCGCTCACGCGGGCCGCCTGCTGCATGTTGTGCGTCACGATCAGCACGGTGTAACGCGACGCGATCTCGAGGATCAACTCTTCGATGCGCAGCGTTGCGATCGGATCGAGGGCCGAGCACGGCTCATCGAGCAGCAACACCTCGGGCTCCGCGACCACCGCCCGCGCGATGCACAACCGCTGCTGCTGCCCGCCGGAAAGACCTAGCGCCGAATCACGCAAGCGGTCCTTCACCTCGTCCCAGATCGCCGCCGATCTCAAGCTCCGTTCGCAGGCCTCTTCGAGCACGGCACGGCGGTTCTCGCCGTCGATACGAAGCGGATAGATCACGTTCTCGAAAATCGACATCGGGAACGGGTTGGGTTTCTGAAAGACCATGCCCATGCGCTTGCGGAGGTCGATGACATCGACGTCGTGAGCGTACACGGGCCGCCCGTTGAGGATCATCTCGCCGTCCACACGCACGCCGTCGATCAGGTCGTTGAGGCGGTTCACGGAACGGAGGAGGGTTGATTTGCCGCACCCGGAAGGACCGATCAACGCCGTCACCTTCCCACGCGGGACCGGCATGGTGATCCCGTGCAAAGCCTTGTTCGCGCGGTACCAGAGTTGGAAATTCTTGATCTCCAGCACCGGGGCCTCGGCGTACACAGTCTCGTGGACGGAAGGCTCAACCGTCTCATTCCGGCGGATCGCGTCGATGATCGGATACTTGGGCGCGCCGGGCACCTGGCCCGCGCGCGGCAGGTCGGCCACTATCGCGCGAGCCACCGCGGGGGTTGAAGAGGTTCTGGTCTGAGGGTTGGATTGATTACCGCTCGTCACGCTCACCATCGTAGTTCTCCGCCCGTCGCCCGCCCCGCTGCCAGAACAGACTTTCGCACGACCGATCCTCGCACACCGCAGAAACAAAGAGGACTAGAACTGCTGCGATTTCAGCCGACCGCGAAGCCTCGCCCGGATCGTGATCGCGGCGAGATTCAGCAGCATTACGATCACGATGAGCAGCAGCGTCGTGGTCCATACCAGCGGCCGCGCGGCGTCGGAATCAGGGCTCTGGAAACCGAGGTCGTAGATATGAAACCCGAGGTGCATGAAACTGCGCTCGAGATGGATGAACGGGAACTGAGCGCTGAACGGCAGCTCCGGCGCGAGCTTCACCGCGCCGACAAGCATGAGCGGAGCGACCTCGCCCGCGCCGCGCGCCATCGCCAGCACCATCCCCGTCATGATCCCCGGCATCGCGCCCGGCAGCACGATGCGACGAATCGTTTGCCACTTGCTCGCGCCACAGCCGTAACTCCCCTCACGCATCGTGCGTGGCACGGCGGCGATCGCCTCTTCAGTAGCGACGATCACCACCGGCAATGTCATCAAAGCCAGCGTGAGCGCGCCCCACAGCAGCCCGCGTGTTCCGATCGTGGGCGACGGCAGGTTGGCCTCGAACAGGCCGTGGAAGTGAGGGATCCCGGAAATCCAAACCGTAACCACGCCCAACGCCGCGAACCAGATCACGCCAGCCGCAACCGCCAGCGCCCGGTGCCCAGTTGCTAGCGTGTCGCCCGGTCTGGGCTTGGCGTACAGCGCGATCGTGAGCCCCAGCGCCACCAAAACCGCGAGCCCCGCCCCGACCAGCCAGAACGAGTTCTGCCCCATCGGGCTCTTCGGCCCCTGGTCCACGAACTTGCCGACGGTGTAGCAGAAGAACCCCAGACCGAACACGCCGTAGACGATGCTCGGCACCCCCGCGAGGTTGTTCACGGCGATCCGCACCGCGCTGGTCAATGGCCCCTGCTTAGCGTACTCGCGCAGGTACAACGCCGCGATCACGCCGAGCGGAACGACCACGAGGCTGAGCAGGAGCGTGAGCAGGACCGTACCGAAAATGACCGGGAAAACACCGCCCTCGGTGTTGGCCTCGCGCGGATCGTCGAGGAGAAACTCGCGCCAGCGCGAGAAGTACACGCCCACCTTGCCTCCAAAGCTCAGCGCGTTGGCGGGCACGGCACGCACGACCTGCGCGACCATCAACGGATCTTCAGGCGAACTCTGCCGCAGCGGCGCGAACGCGCCTCGCGACGGCTCGACAAACTCGACCCGCTCGCGGCCTTCCTCTTCACGCAGCTCGTTAATCGTTCCTAGAACTTTCGCGTACTCCGTTTGCAACGCCGCCGTCTTCTCATCCGCATCGGCCCTTATCAGGTTCAAATCTGCCGCCGAGACGCGAGGGCCCGACCACGGGTGCTCCAGGCCGACGAACACCACGCCCAACGCCACGACGCACCACAGCGACCGGGCGATGACCATTCCGGTGCGCGGGTTGGCGGTCCGACGCCGCGCGAGCAAAATCGCCCCCGCCGCTGCGCCAGCAATCGAGACGACGACCGCGAAAACTCCGACGATCCCGAGCATCGGCGCGTCGTGCGGAGCCACCGTGCGTGCGTGCTCGATCTCCGCAGACTTCACCCGCAGCCGCTGGTCGTCCATCTGACGGTTGAGCGACCCGATATCGAACTTGGTAAGCCGCTCGATCGCTTTGTGCCGATCCGCGGCCTCGATGTGCTTGATCTGGAAAACACTCCACGCCTGCTCGGCGCTGCGCGTGAGGTACGTGGACTCGCGCACGACACGCGTGCCGTCGCTCTCCGTGCGCTCGACCTTTCGGATCACACGTTGATCGCCCTGCGCGCTCGGCAGCGTTCCTTCGGCGACAACCGCTCCAGCCGATGCAGGAACCTTGACCGTCTTCATCGAGATCACCGCGCGAGGTTCGCCGAACCAGACGCCCCATTCGTTCCGCTCGAGCATCGTTGCCAGCGGCGGCCTTTCGACTGACTTGATGTCCGCGAGCGTGACCCAGCGGAAGGGCGCACCGATCTCTTTGTTGCCGGTGCGGTAGAGCCGCCGGATCGGGCGGCCGTCGCCATCGAACGCATCGCCGCTCGCAATTGCGCGGACCTGCGAGAGGTGCTTCGATTCAATCTCGCCGGGGTCGAACGGCTCGTCCCGCATGGGGATTCCCAGAAACTTCCCGCCGTCGATCAACGTGACCTTGTCGATCGGCTGAGGCCAAAACGTTGTGAAACCCTGGTACGCGATCATCGAAAGAAGCCCGACGATCATCACAACGCAGAGCGTGAGCGAGAGCCCCATCAGCCACAGCAGCGGCTCGCCTCGCGCTGAGAGAGGCGTGCGGCGCGAGATCAGCGCACCTCGAGCCCGCCCAGTGGGCGCACCGGGCGGCGCGCCCGTTGTTGCGCTGGCCAGAGGATCCGGAGTTGGCTGCGCCACGACGCTCACAGCGCGATACTCCGCTTTCTGAAGTGCTGGCGAACGACCTCGGCCAGCGTATTCACGATAAACGTCAAACCAAAGAGCACGAGCCCGCACAGGAACAGCACGCGGTAGTGAGTGCTGCCGTTGGGCGCCTCGGGGAGTTCCACCGCGATGTTGGCCGAGAGCGTTCGGAAGCCGGAGAAGATGTTCCAATCGGTCGAGGGCGTGTTCCCCGTCGCCATCACCACAATCATCGTCTCGCCCGCCGCTCGCCCCAGCCCGATCATCACGGCGGAGAAAATCCCCGACGCGGCCACCGGCATCACGACTCGCCACGCCGTCTGCCACGGCGTTGCGCCGCAGCCCAGAGACGCTGAGCGCAGCGAATCGGGCACGCTCGCCATCGCGTCCTCGCTGATCGTGTAGATGATCGGGATGATGGCAAAGCCCATGATGATCCCGACCACCAGTGTGTTCCGCTGCGAGAACGGGCCGAGGATGGAATCGCGGGTGTCAAAGCCCAGCGCGGTGAAGAACGTCGCGGCCAGTGCGCTGAGCCCGACAACCGCGAGCACCGTGAGCCCGAACTTCGCAAGGTCCAGCAGGGCAGCACGGCTGGCGCTGTGCCGCGACGCGATCGCGTTGAAGCGTCGCGCTACAACCTTCCCGTTGAACACCGCCGCCAGCACCGCCGAGGGAAGCATGAGCACGAGGAACCAGCCCGGCCATGGTCCGCCGACGCCGCCGTCCAGCCAGCGGCGGATGCTGACCGGTTCGGCATCGAACGCCGCGAGCTTGGCGTCCGTGACGGTGACTTGCTCGGGCGTGCTGGGCTCAACAGGCCTGACCACGTTGCCGCCGCGGAAGTACAGCCCTCGCGCGCGCAACTGCCGTTCTTCGTCGGGGCTCATCGTGCTGCGACCGCCGACCCACGCGGGTTGTTGTTCGGTTGGCACGGCCTCGAAAGAACCTGCGAAGACCAGGCGATCGTTCGCCGTCGGCCTAAAGAGCGATCGTTCGAGCACCGGTCCGACGAGCGACGCGACGCCCATGCCGGTCGCAACGACCGCAAACATCAACGCCAGCTTCGCGGTCGGCTTGATCTTGAGCGCGGTCCACGGCGGGATCAGCTGCCACAGGTACGCCGCCAAGAGCATCCCCAGCGGGATCACCGCGAAACTCGCGAGGATCGCGGGCAGCCAGTCACGCACGTATGGCGCGATGATGATCGCCGCGATGAACCCCAGCACCACCGACGGCAACGAGGCCATCATCTCGATCGCGGGCTTGACGATCCGGCGCACGCCCTTGTCCATGAACTCGCTCGTGTACACCGCGGCCAGCACGCCAAGCGGCACCGCGAAGAGCATGGCGAACGCGGTCGCCTTCATGGTGCCCAGGATCAGCGGCACGAGGCTGAGCTTGATCTCGGAGGTGTCCTCGCCCGACGAGGACTGGTAGACGTAGTCGGGCTTGGGCGCGCCCTCGTAGTGGACCTTGCCGAAGAGCGACAGGAAGCTTGCCTCGGGGTGTCCAGGGCTGAGCGACCAGAGGCGGAACGCGCCGGTGGAATCGACGCCGATGATGCCGTCAAGCTTGGGAGTGGGAGTCGCGGCCGCGACGGCGCTCGTGAACGCCTGGATCGGCGGGACCACTTCTTTTTCGCTGGTCATATGCCGGACCGTCACACGCCCCGCGGCATCGCCGATCACCAGCGTGCGATCGCGCGTGCTGACGCCGATGCTGGTAACGGCCGAGTCGCCGACGCTGAAACGGTGCGCAACCACGAGCTTGTTGGAATCGCTGATCGTGGTCGAGCGATCGACCGCCGCGAACACGCCGAGCACCTCGCCCTCGCTGTCGCCGATCAGCATCGTCAGCCCGCCGAGGAGCATGCC
>CAZIMT010000046.1:0-8790 GCA_964540295.1 uncultured Phycisphaeraceae bacterium | reverse complement strand
GGCACGACCGTCTTGACGAGGTTGAACTCGGCCGTGCCGTCGTCGCGGAGAGCAACGACGAACTCGTTGTCGGCGCGGTTGCGAAAATCAATACGGCGGATCGCTCCCGAGCCGTGCGCCATCGTGGTCGGGGCCCGGAACTTGATCGCGGGAAAGATCACGCGGTACTGATCCGATGAAACCCGCTCGACAAGCGAGCCCGAGGGAGCGTCCTCGTTCGCCGGCAACACGCGGCTCGCACCTATGGCTAGGCCCGCCGCCGAGGCCGGTGTCGTCGGCGAGATCGAAGATTCAAACCCCAGCGTCCCGAGTTGGATCGAGCCGTCGTCGAACCCCAGCGCCGTGCGACCCGTCGAGGCGTCAAACGACCACGCGGTCAGCGACCGGCCAGCTGGGACGATTGACTGCGAGACGACCGTGGCCCCGTCGCTCAGATGGGTTACGCGAACAAGACCGGCTGAGTCCATTGTGAGGATTGAGCGTCTGTACTCGTCGCTCACCACGAAGAGCGACCGCCCGGTGTTTGCAGAGCGACCATCGAGAACGAGTTCGGTGCTGCCGCCCTTGAAGAGCGGGACGACCTGCGCGACGAGATACACGCAGATCCCAAGCACCGCAACGATCACCGAAAAACCGCCCACCCCGATGACCATGCCCGCGACCGAATCCCACACATGCACGGCGGCCCGCGTCTTTCGTTTACGCGGTTGCGGGGTGGTTGGTGGTGGCATCAGTTCACCGGCGCTTGACGGTCCGAACACAAATCGAGCCGCCCGCTTCGTGCGGGCGGCCCGAGAGAATATCTTATTTCAAAGACTGATGGGCCATCGCAGAACGAGTCTGTGAACGAATCTCAGAACGTGGGCTTCAGGCCAACCTTCTTGAGATCCTCGCGAGCGATGTCAGCGGTCACGGGGATGTACCCGTCCTTCACGATGCTCTCTTGCCCGGGACGGCTGAACATCAGCGTCACGAACTGAGCGCGAAGCGGGTCGAGGCCCGTCTTAGCGTCGTAGTTGAGGTACATGAGCAAGTAACGCCCCAAGGGGTACTCGCCGCTGTACGCGGTCTCAACCGACGGGGCGATGGCCTTGCCGGCGTTGGCTACCTTCAGGGCCTTGACCCCTGCGGTCTTGTAACCGATCCCAGAATAGCCCATGCCGAACTTGTCGTCAGCGATGCCCTGAACGACCGCGGACGAGCCGGGCTGCTCCTTGACGGAGGCCTTGAAGTCCTTCTTGGAGAGTGCGTGCTCTTTGAAGTACCCATAGGTGCCCGAGGCTGAGTTACGACCGTAGAGGCTGATCGGCTTGCCAGCGTAGGCCGCGTCTTTCACGCCGATCTGGTCCCAAGTCATATCGGGGCCCGTCACCGAGAAGATCTTCTGAATCTGCTCAAAGGTGATCTCGTCAAGCGGGCAATCCTTGTTGACGTAGACCGCCAGGCAGTCGATGGCGACACGGATGTTGGTAGGCTTGTAGCCGTACTTGGCCTCGAACTTGTCAACCTCGTCCTTCTTCATCTCGCGGCTCATTGGCCCGAACTGCGACTGTCCCTCGATCAGGGCTGGCGGCGCGGTGGACGAGCCCTTGCCCTCGACCTCGATCTTCACGCTGGGATAGAACTTCGTGAAAAGTTCGGTCCAGTGGGTCATGACGTTGTTCATCGTGTCCGAGCCGATGCTCTTGATGTTGCCCGACACGCCCTGAGCCATGCTGTAATCCGGGAGCTTGGGATCGACCTTGACCTCCTGTGCCATCGAGAATGAGGCGCTCACCGCGAAAGTACACAAAGCCGCCGCCGCCGAAACGAGCTTCCGCATGGTCATCTCCTGAGTTGGTCTCGATCAGATCTTGATCTGATTCGAGCACTTCTTCCAAGCAGGCTAAAAGTAGGTTCACAGACCCAAACGGGCGTGAATTTTGCGCTAAGACTGTGCTAAGAAGGAACGCTCAAAGTGCTTTATCGAGCGATCAACGAACATCTTTAGCGGCTCTTGAGCACGTACTGCCGACCGCCCCAGTTCACCGGCTTCCCAGATCGAAGCTCCTTCGCCGCGGCGTGCAAAAGACCTCCCGAGATCCAGGCCCCGAGCGGGAACGCCAGCACCGACCAAAGCGGCGCCCGTGCGATCCAGTACACCGTTCCGATCGCCAGCGCCCAGATCCCGATACTGCTCGACGCCAACGCCAGCAGCCAAGGGTTCCAAACGCCTCCCAACCCGTTCTCGGCCAAGAGCCAGCCCAGCAGCCCCAGTGTCATCAGCGGAATGACGGTCCCGGTGATCCGCAGCATGATCCCGTACCGGATCAGCCGCGCCGACTTGTGATGAGCGGCCTCCATGAAGATCCGCTTCCACCCGCGCGAGAATGCCGTCCAGTCTGGATACATATGGCAGTGCAGGATCCCGTCGGCCAACAGAACGCCGACGCGCTGGCCGATCATTTTCATGCGCCGCGCAAACTCCAGGTCGTCCAGCAACGCGTGGCGTACCGCCTCATGCCCGCCAACCTTCTCGTACGCCGCCTTGGAGAACATCAAGAACTGCCCGTCGGCGAAGGGCCGACGAGCCTTGTCACGGTTGGCGCTGATGATCGGGTACTGCCGCATGAGCTCGATGGAATTGGCGGGTTGCACGACCAGCTCGAACCAGCTTTTGCCGACCAGCGTGCTGATCAGGCTCAGCATATCAACGCCGCGATGCTCGATCAGCGCCGTCGCCGCGCTCACGCACCGGGGCGAAAAGATGGTGTCGGCGTCGGCAAAGACCAAATACTCCGAATCGCGCACACCAGGCACGTCGCACACCGCCGACCACACCGCGTGGCACTTGCCCGTCCAGTCCGACGGGCACTCGCGTATCTCGTGAATCACGAAGCGAGAGTCGCCCGCGATGACTCGCCGCGCAATCGCGGCCGTGTCGTCCGTACAGCGGTCCATCGCCAGCACGAAACGCACGTTCGGATAATCCTGCGCGAGCAACGACCGCACCAAGCCCTCGATCACGCGCGCCTCGTTGTACGACGCCACGATCACGCACACGCTGGGCGTCCGCGTGCGCACCGCTGCGAGCGACAAGCCCAGCTTGCCAGTGGGGATCGCGACCATCGTTCGGATGATCTTGAACAGGCCCACGAACCAGAACAGCAGCTGAACCGCGGCCGCGAGCGCGAGGAGAGTCAGAACGATGTTCGTGAGAATCGGCATACGGTTCTGCGTGCGTAAAGGGCGGTTTTCTCACCGACGACTCGAGAGAGAGATCACGGACCTTCAGCGTAGCCTTGACTCACGTACCGACCGCCTCGCCCGCAAGAAATCAGGCAGACCATGGCCCTCCGAAGCCCCCGCCTCTTACCAAGGCAGTCTCAGAACACCGCTCGAAACCACACGCCGCCACCTCAGCGATGGTTCGATCGCGTCGGCATCCGAGAGCTCGACCGCCTCGCGCTCGAAGAGTTCGGCGTCCCCTCGATTGTGCTGATGGAGAACGCAGGCCGCGCGGTCGCCGACGCGGTGCTCGCGGAATGTCGTGCGGGTCAGGCGAACGACGTGCTGATCCTCTGCGGCCGGGGCAACAACGGCGGCGACGGGCTAGTGGTCGCACGACACCTTCACAATCAGGGGATCAAGGTTGTCATCGCGCTGATCTCGCCCGTGGAAGAGATGAAGGGAGACGCCCGCATCAACGCCGAGATCGTGCGAGCCATGCGCCTGTGGACGATCGCGATCAACCACAACTCGCCGCGGCGATCCCTGCAAAGGGTCAGCGGCAATCCGGTGATCATCGACGCCCTGCTCGGCACCGGGCTTGAGCGTCCAGTCGGCGGTGCGCTCGCAAGGGTGATCGGATGGACGAACGAACGCCGCGCCGCCCGGGGCACTCCTGTCATCGCGGTGGACGTTCCCTCGGGCCTCGACTGCGACACCGGCACGCCACTGGGCATTGCCGTGCGCGCGTCGACAACCATCACGCTGGTCGGGCCGAAAATCGGGTTCAAGAGCCCTGATGCGAAGCAATATCTCGGAGTCGTGCGCATCGCCGATATCGGCGTGCCGCGCGAGCTTGGTGAGAGGCTCGCCTACCGAACCGGCGCAAAGTCCACACCCGCCAGATCACTCAGCCGGACTTTGATGTGATCGATGAGCGCCCGCTCGAGCGCGAGATCTCCGAACCGTCCGACATCCGCTCGGATCTGAAACCGTTCCGCAGAAGCGGGCTCTCCCCGGCCTGGTGCCGGTCTCGCCGCCCTCCGCACTCGCACGCGCACAGGCTCGTCGGTCACCGTCAGCAACTCATACTCTCGCTCGTCCTCGCCGACCTCTCGGCTCTCGACCAGCGCCATCTGGCACTTCCCGGCCGCGACCCCCACGGCGTTACTCACGTCGTCCCAATCGCCCGTCGATGTTGCGTTCGAGCCCATGCCCAGCAGCAGCGGGCGCGCGTCCCCAGCGCTCCCGCACCCACTCAGACCCAGCGAGGCGATCCCGATCGCCGTACCGATGAGCGTCGTCACGCTCATGCTCCGCGCCGATTCTCGCGCCCGAACCGCGCGGATCCTTCTCAAGAAGTCCGCTGCAAGGCCGCGATCTGAACGTGCTCGGGTCATAAGCTCACTGGGCAGGAAAGGTGTGCAGGGACGAGATCGGGCGAAATCCCGGCGCTCCCTTTTCGCGGTTTACCCGACTTTGGGTTTCGATTGACCTTGGCAAGGGAGCGATCGCAAGCGTGGAAATATCCGTGAGAGTACCGCCGGGGCCCGAGCGTGTCCTGATCCTCGGATCGAACGAACGCAATCTCAAAATGATCCGTGAGGCGCTGGGTGTCGATGTCTCCGCTCGCGACTCGGCCGTGGTGGTGACGGGCGACAGCGACGCCGTGGTCGTCGCCCGCCGAGTTCTGGATAAGCTGGCCGCCGCCGCCCGGCAGAGAAAGCCGCTTGAACGCATCGACGTTCTGAACCTCATCGCAAGCGAGTCCGTCGATTACCACGCTGGCGTCTCCGCAGCCCAGAGCGATTCACGCTTCGCCGCGAAAACCTCGCAGGCTGTAGGGCAAACGCCCGCGCCCTGGAACGGCGAACTGAACGTCTACGCGGGCGGGCGGCCGATCCGCGCCCGAACTCCGAATCAGGAAAAGTACCTGAAGGCCGTGCAGGAGAACGACCTGGTCTTTGCCATCGGTCCGGCTGGCACAGGGAAAACCTACCTCGCCGTGGCCGCCGCGGTGCATCTTCTCAAGGCCGACCGCGTCAAGCGACTGATCCTCGTCCGCCCCGCCGTTGAAGCAGGTGAAAAGCTGGGGTTTCTTCCGGGCGACGTTCAGGCCAAGGTCAACCCGTACCTGCGCCCGCTGTTTGATGCGCTCCAAGACATGATGGACTACCCGACCGTGCGCCGCTTCATTGATCACGACGTGGTCGAGGTCGTGCCGCTCGCGTTCATGCGCGGGCGGACACTCAACCACGCCGTCATCATCCTCGACGAGGCCCAGAACACGACCAAAGGCCAGATGAAGATGTTCCTCACCCGCATGGGCGACGGATCGAAAACCATCGTCACCGGTGACGCGACCCAGATCGACCTGCCCGAGCCCAGCGAGAGCGGCCTGCTCGACGCGGCCAATCTTTTGAAGGAAACCCCGGGCGTCGGCTTTGTCCAACTCGAACGGGTGGACGTCGTGCGGCACCCGATGGTCGAGAAAATCGTTGCGGCGTACGGTGAAGAGCGAGTAAAACCCAAATCTAAATCGAACAAGGCGAAAAAATCTAGATCTGGTGGGGCAGGCAAAGCCGCCGATGTTCTGTACGCTGGTCGCACGCGAACCACCCACTCTGTGGCCAAGAAGATCCGCACTCGTCCCTAGGCCCGAACGAACCATCATTCACGCCGACTCGCTCCGACGACACGCCCGCCAACCGGGCACCGCATGGCCAAGGACACCACGAAAAACCTGACGCGCGCGGATTCGGTTCGGCGCGGCCTGCGCGCACGTCGCGCGTGGTTTGATCGCGGCGACGGGGCCGTCGCTGGCGCGTGGTCACGCTGGATCCAGTTGCCGCGCGTCGGCTGGGGCGTCGTTATCGCCACGGTCACGATCCTCATCTGCGGCGTGCTGGCGTCGTGGTCGCGTGAGAGACCTCTTGTCGCGGTCGGTCGTGTGATGAACGACACCCGCACCGTGCGCGTCCCGCTGGATGTCGAAGATCCCAGCGCGACCGAGTCCAAGCGTGAGTCCGCCCGCCAGCGCACGCCTCGCGTGTACGTCGCCGACATGGCCGTGCTCGACGAGCTTCAGGCCTCGATCCTCAACCTCCCGATCACGCTGGCAGGGTTGGAATCCATCGATCAGGTTGACGAGAAAATCCGTGAACAGTTCAAGCTGACCCCCGACCACCTCGCGGCGATTCAGGGCCAGGCGTTCGACGGAAAGCCCAGGCCCGAGTGGGAGAGCAAGGTTCGTTCCCTCGTGCTCCAACTTCGCTCCAAGCCGCTGCTCGACAAGCAAACATGGCAGCGCTCCACGCAGGAGCTCAACGAGGCCAACAAACTCAGCGTCGCGGGCGCCACGCTCTACGTCCGCCGCGGGGATTCGGCGAACGTGGAGGATCTGCCAAGTCTCACCGAATTCACGCAAACCATGGCTCGCGCATCCGGGTTCACCTCGCTGCCACTCGACGTCGTGGTCGCACGCCTGACGTCAGCGCCCAAGCCCACCTTCCGGTTCGACGCCGCCGCGACCCAGCAGGACGCCAACGATGCTGCGGCCCAGGTCCAGCGCGTGATCCAACGCAACGCGGTCGGTGAGGTGATCTTCCGGCGCGGCGACGTGCTCGTCCCCGCGCGCTCCGAGCTGTACAAGGCCGAACTCGGCGCGTTCAAGGACATGGCCGAGTCCTGGCGCATCTGGCTGCGGCGTGTCGCGGTCATGGCGACGGTCGCGGCCGTCACGCTCGCCTGCGCGGGCTACGCCGCGATGTTCTCGCCACGCTTCCGCCGCGACCCGGCCCGAATGGCCGGGGTCGGGCTCATCATGTGCGGGTCTCTCGCGATCGCCTGCCTAGGCAGCGTCTTCAACCCGGCACTCATGGCGATCACCAGCATCGCGCCCACCGTCTTCGTCGCCGTCATGCTCGCCGTCGCGTATGACCAGCGCGTCTCGATGGCCTTTGGCGTGCTGCACGGCGTGTTGGTCTGCGTCGCGCTCGATCAAGGGATCTCAACCTTCGCGGTCATCCTCACCGGCGTCAGCTTGGTCGTTTGGCAGCTCAAGGAAATCCGCGATCGCAACACCATCTTCCGAATGTCCGTCCTCACCGCGCTCGCGCTCGCGCTCGCCACCGCGATCGCGGGTTTGCTCGATCGTCCGCTGACCCCGCAGGTACTCCGCGAGCTCCTCACCGATTCGGGGCTCGCCGCGGCCGCCGCGCTCATGGTGGGGGGGCTCACGCTCTTTATCTTGCCAACCGTCGAACGTCTTTTCGATATCACAACCGGCCTGACGCTGATCGAGCTCCGCGATCCGCGGCATCCCCTGCTGCGTGAGCTCCAGCAGCGGGCCCCGGGAACCTACAACCACTCCCTCAACGTCGCGGCAATCTCCGAGGCCGCCGCAGACGCCATCGGGGCCGACAGCTTGCTCACCTACGTCGGAGCGCTCTACCACGACGTCGGGAAAATGAACAAGCCCGATTACTTCGTAGAGAACCAATCCGGCGGACCTAATAAGCACGACAAGCTCAGCCCGGCGATGTCGTTGCTGGTGATTGTCGGGCATGTGAAAGACGGCCTGGAACTCGCCCGCGAGTTCGGCCTCCCGCGGTCGCTCCAGCACTTCATCGAGAGCCACCACGGCACCACGCTCGTCGAGTACTTCTACCACCGCGCCCGCGACCAGGCTCTCAAGGCCGAGAAAGAAGCTGAAAGGCAGGCCGAACGCCGCGCCGAAGCCCAGCCCGAAACCGCCGACCACGAGCCCGAGGGCGTGCCGATGCCCGACGAGTTCGAGTACCGCTATCCGGGCCCCAAGCCAAGGTCCAAAGAGGCCGCGATCGTGATGCTCTCCGACGCGATCGAGTCCGCGACCCGCACGCTCGCCGAACCAACACCCAGCCGCATCGATGCGCTCGTACGCTCCATCGCCAACAAGCGACTCCTCGACGGCCAGTTTGACGATTGCGAGATGTCGCTCCGCGACCTCAACCTCATCGCCGAATCGGTCTCCAAGAGCCTCGCCTCGGTGTACCACGGCCGGATCACCTACCGCAGCACGGCCGGCGTAACGCAGAGACGCGCGTAGCCTGGTAGGTCGGATCTCCGAGCCGACTCTTCAAGTTTTCTTACCATCAACGCCCGAATCCCAATCACCGTGCCGCTGCTTCATCGACGCGTCGAACGCCCTCGACCCGCCCGGCGCGACCGTCAGCCAACGCCACGAGTCGTTCCCCTTGATCACCCGCGCGATGAGCATGATCTGTCCGACGTGATAGCCATAGTGCGAGATCTGTCGGTTCACCGCGTCGGGCACCGAGTGCGGCTCACCGCGGATCGTGATCAGGCGCCCGAGATCCTCACCCCGCAACGCTTCAACCGCGCCGAGCACCAGCGACCATCCGCTGTCCCACCGCCCGAGCACCGTCGCTCTCGGCTCATTCGCCCGCCGGAACTCGCTCTCGCGGTCGCGACCGGGCTTTTCGCCGTCGGACGTTAGCCAATCTGTCCACCGCGAGAACATGTTACCTGCCACGTGGTTCATAACTACCGCGACGCTGTTTGTCCCCGGCGCGATCGTGC
>CAZIMT010000045.1:11257-20091 GCA_964540295.1 uncultured Phycisphaeraceae bacterium | reverse complement strand
CCCACGGCACGGCACGCCGAGCCCGCCCGAGCCCGCGTTCGAGTCCCCCGCCTGTATGTCGCCATCCGACTTTGACATCTCCCGCGACTATAACCGCAGCCTGGCCTGGCCGATGCGCTGGTGTCACACGGTGATCGGTTTCATCTGGCTGGTCTTTGGCCCGTGGTTCCGGTGGTTGGGCGATGCTTCACGGCGTTGGTGGACGATCCCCACGCTCATCGCACTCGTCGCTGTCCCGGCCATGCTTCCGCTCGATGGCCCCATCGCCTCGCTCGTTATGGATCGGGTCGAGATCACTAGGCAGACGCTCGCCATCCCGGTGCCCGACGCCCCAGCCGTACGCGTCTCATCCAGATGGAAACCCGGCGGCGATTTCAAACGAGAACTCGAAGCGATCCAACAATTTGGCCAGGGAGCTTCGCTTGTTGTGATCGCGACGACGATTTTTCTGCTCGATCCGACGCGTCGCCGTCGATTGCTGGACCTCGCAGCGGCCGCGGCGAGCACGGGGCTGCTCGTTCTGACCCTGAAGATGCTCATCGGCCGCCCCAGGCCGCGCCCCTGGTTCAACGACCCGTTCCATTTCCCGGGACCGTTCGGCGAGTACCCCGTCAGCGACAAGGCCGGAGTCCGTCACGCGTGGGAATTCTGGGGCAACATTTCGTCAGACCTCTGGTCGATGCCATCAAGCCACACGGCCTACGCCGTAGTGATGGCCATTTTTCTGAGTCGCATGTACCCACGGCTCAAACCGCTCGCGGTGACTCTGGCGTCGATCGTGGGTCTGGCCCGAGTGTGGCTTGGCGCACACTACCCAACGGACGTGCTCGTCGGCGCACTGGCCGCATTCAGCCTGGCGCCGCGCGCCATCGACCGCTCGTGGGGCCAGATGATCTTTGGACGCTTGACCCATGGGCAAGCCCCGCTGCCGCGGTCCGTCCCGAACACCGCGCCGACTGCCCCGTCCAGTGCTCTCCCGATCGAGACTGGCCGACAGTCCACACCCCCCCTCCCGACGTCGGCGCTTTGATCGCTCACCACAACATCGCCGACGAACCCAGAAACCGAACGCCCGAGCGTCTAAACTCCCCTCCCTTCGCACGGAGAGGTGTCCGAGAGGCTGAAGGAGCAGCACTGGAAATGCTGTATACGGGTAACCGTATCGGGAGTTCGAATCTCCCCCTCTCCGCTTGAGCGGGAGACTCTCTTTTTTAGGGTCTCCCGCTTTCTGTTTTTGGCGGTTTTTCCTCGGGAATTCGAAGTGTATCGAAGGTTCGTACCCGTACGAGGCGCTCGGAGACCGTCAGGGTTGTCGAACTCGACGAAAAATCTCCGTAGCGAGATTTTGGCGGCGTGGAACTTGGTTGAGGCAGGGCAAGAGGCATTGAAGATCCGCCTTGATCTGCTCGACTTCCATCAGGGCTGAGCCGCTCGAATCGCCACCCTCCACAAGCCTGAGCCGTTTGATCTCGGCCTTTAGGTTGGTCAGGCTCGGCAGTTCGCCGACGTGGTGCGTCAGGTCGGCCTCGACCATCTGCGTCGCCGTGGGCAGGTAGCCGAGCTTCTGGAGCGATTGCACGAGATCTCGAACGATCTGGAAGCAGCGGTGCTCGGCGTCGATCTTGACGGCCGAGTCGACCTCGCGCTCGCGGGCCGTGCGGCGGATCCGCTGGACCGTGAGTTCGGCCTCAGCCATCAGGCGACCGACCATCTGCTCGACCAGGTTGAGATCTTTGGGCACGGACAAGGCCGTGCGGATCGCGCGGCATTCGCGCTCGATGGTGCGGTCGGCCACGTGCAGGATCTTGGCGATCTTGGGCTTGGAGAGACCGTCCGCGGCCAAGAGTGACACCAGCGCTTGACGGTCGCCAGGCGCAAGCATGGGCCCGGCGTGAGCGCCGGATCGGACCTTGGCCAGCAGTTCGAGGGATCGGCCTAGAACGTCCGCGCTCGCGCTGCCCGCGTGCTCCAGCTCGCGAACAGAGGTCTCTGGCGGCAGTTCATTCGACGCCGGAGACTCCGACGAGTGTGGTTGAGGTTGCGTGCGCGATGATCGAGAGAGAGGTCTCGACCGGGCAGTCGGATCAGGTGATGGCGTGCCTTTCATGCCGACACCGCCTTCCGCGCCGCCGCAGGCCGGCTGGCTGCCGAGCCTGTGTGTCGCTGCACCAGCGTGCGGCCCGCGTGCGCCGCGCCCACCAGGTGGATCCACCGCCGCACGATCACATCGCAGTAGTGCGGGCTGATCTCGAGCGCGAAGCACCGACGTCCCAGCTGCTCGGCCGCGGTCAGCTGCGCGCCGCTGCCAGCGAACGGCTCGTAATAGATATCACCCGCCTTGGTTTGCTGCCGCATAGGGATCTCGAAGACCTCCAGCGGCTTGGGCGTGGGATGGGCGTTTCGTCGCGGGACGTCTGCAAATGAGCAGGCGTCACCACGCGTCACACTCCAAGCGTGTTAGCGGCAACAGAACGCCGCGGCACGATCACTAGGACACCGGCCAGACAAGTTGTGAAGTTGAATGCTCGTTGACCCGAGCCTCGGCATCTCGCCTCGAGCCCACGTCAGCGGAAGCTTCCCGCTCCCGAACCTACCACGCCGCCAGCATCCCGCCGGGCTCCGGCCTCGTTGCAATACGCGCGGGTGGCTGGACGCCAGCATTAGACTCGGCACTAGAGGGTTATCGAAAAATATTAACTTGACAAGCCGTGACTGGTTTTGTGACCCTGAATCGCGTCCGTTGTAGAGATCGCTGTCGCTCGATGATCGGGCGCTCGTCAGTTCCGACGGCGAACGGCTTCTCAGTTCAACCGCTGTTCGTGAATCCTCGTTTACTCAGCGGCAGAGTAAGGCGGGGTACGGATCTCCACTCGAATCTTGGTCGGAGTGCAAGGCTCGAAAACTCTCACTTAGACGGGGCCAAGATTTGGCTTGGAGCGCACTACGGGTCGGCGTGGACTCATCCAGCAAGCGGATAGAGTGCGTTAAACGCCTGGCGAGGTTAACGATCAGCAACGGCTTGCTCGTCGGCGCGGGCGGCCTTCATGTCGAGCCGGAGCATGTACGCCGCAGGCTTGGGCACGGGCAATGCCTTTCGTTTCGCGAATCTTCTTGGCGAAGTAAGCTCGCAACTCCGCGACGAGATGGGCCGGGAGCGGCGTGCAGTTCTTCCGCTTGTTCTTAGCGCGCGAGGCCAATACGAACAGGTGCGGAACCGGCGCGTCGAAATGAAATCCAGCTAGCTCAGCCGTGAGGCACGATGCGATCCTGAGGTCCTTCATTGAAGAACAGGTCTGAGCTTTGACCGCCATTCCGCGGCGCGTTGATCGAAGCCACGGCCGGGCTCCGCCTTGTCTCGGGCGTCCAAGGCGTGCGCAAGTGAGGTGATGAGCCGTTCGCGGATTTTTTGTCCGGGTTGGAACTTTACAGCGGCGATCGTCGCCGCCGGGAGCGCGAGAGCTTCGGCATCCTCATGCGAACCGCTGGCGAGCAGCACGTCAACGAGACGCGCGACGGTGGCGAGCGTCTCTGAGTGTTCGTCGCCCTGAACGCGGCGCGAGGTTGCGAGAATCGCTCGGAGCTTCTCTTCGGCCTCGCCCTGACCACCGCGGGCCGAAAGGAGCACAGCGAGTTCTCTGGCACTCCCGATCGAGATCTGATTCGATTCTCCGAGCCTTGCCGCCG
Organism: uncultured Phycisphaeraceae bacterium; assembly: GCA_964540295.1. GTDB lineage: Bacteria > Planctomycetota > Phycisphaerae > Phycisphaerales > UBA1924 > CAZCPB01. The sequence continues at coordinate 16,407 of CAZIMT010000045.1, read as the reverse complement.
AACGCGTTGCGGCGTCACGGAGGAGCGGCTCGGCCTCGTCGAGCTTGTTGAGTTCCCTGAGCTGAGTTCCGAGCGACATTGTCACGAGGATGGTTGTCGTGTCGTCAGGGCCGAACATTCTGGTCGCGGCCTCGTGGGCCTGTCGGAGCAACTTCACGCTCTCCCCGGTTCTCCCGAGGTAGCCAAGCGTGATCGCGTAAAGTCGCGTGAGACGAACTGTCTCTGGGTGATCTGGTTGGAACACGCGAACGGCGGTGTTCATCGCTTCGCGCGCCAGCGGCTCGGCCTCTTCGAGTTTTCCAAGTTCGCCGAGCACCACTGCGAGGCTTGCCCCGCAGTTGATGGTCAGGCCGTGATCCGGGCCCAGCGATGGGGCGATTTTGCTCCACGCCTCACGCAGCAAACTCTCGGCCTCATCCAGCTTCCCGCGGGCGTAGAGGAGCAGGGCGAGAATCTGCTTGCAATCGAGGGTGCTGGGATGGTTTTCACCCAAGAGCGTGCGGCGAGAGGCGAGAGCCTCGCGGAGCAGCGGTTCGCCATCATCCCAGCGTTGCATTCTCATGTAGATCAAACCGAGTTCGCGGATGGAATTGGCGGTGTCCGGGCTTTCGGGGCCCATGACGCGTCGTCGGCGTGCGAGCGTGTCGACCGACAGCGGTTCGGCTTCAACGAACTTCTCTTGAATCCGCAGATGACCGGCGAGCGAGTTCACGACCGCGAGCGTGGCCGGGTCGTCTTGCCCGAAGACACGCGTGGCCCGTTCGGCGGCCTCGCGCCCGCACTCCACGGCCTCGACCATCTTGTGCTGGCTTTGATAGACCAGCCCGAGTTCGTGGATCGACCGGATTGTCTGCTCGTCGTCGTTCCCTAGCAGACGCCGGCGCGTGAGCACGATCTGCTCAAGCAACGGCTGGGCTTCTGCGTTTCTGCCTTGCCCGCGGAGCAGTGACACGCGAGAGTTCAAGGAGTGCAGCGTTTTCGGATTCTCCGGGCCGAGGAGGCGCAGTCGGGCCTCCAGCGCGGCGGCCTGGAGAGGCTCGGCGGGCTTATGAAGCCCGACCCGCACATAGATATCCGCCAACGACTGGCGCAGAGAGGCACCCACCTGCTCTTGCGTTGCAAACTCTTGGTCGATGATGCTGACGGCCGGAGAGAGAATGGCACGATCGATGAATGCCTGAGCCGCGTCTGTCGCGTTGATGCGCGCCAAGTTGGCGCGCATCGAAGCAACCTCTGTCGCTCGACTGGCCGGCGTTCCGTTGTCTCCCGCGAGCGCACCCTCGAAACGCTTGGCGACGTCCTCGATCATCTCCCGGCCGGCCTTGGACGGGTTGATCTGGTTCAGGATCATCTGCTGGAAATTGGCGACCTGAAACGTCTGTTGCTCGCGCTCTTCCGCAAGCCGCTCGGAGGCCTGCGCCTTTTCCTTCGCAGCGCGCTCGGAGTCCGCTCTTCGGGACGCGGCGATGAAGCCCCACGTCGTACCGATCGCGCCGACAAGGAGCGTCAGCGAGATCGCGGCCGTGGCGGCGACCGGCACGCGGTTCCGGCGAATGAACTTGTGCGCGCGGTAGACGTTACTGGGCGGGGCGGCCTGCACCGGCTCGCCGTCGAGGTATCTCTCCACGTCCTGTGCCAAGGCCAAGGGGGTCTCATAGCGTCGGGTGCGGTCCTTCTCGATGGCTCGCATCACGATCCAATCGAGTTCGCCGCGGATATTGCTCGCGAGCCGAGTAGCGTCGGAATCTCGAGCGGTTCCGATCGAGTGTCGAATCCTTGGAGACTGTTTGAGGCGATCGCTCGGCGCGGAAGGATCAACCTCCCGGAGAACACGCTGGATCTCAGCCAGCGAAGCGTTGGACATCGCAGCACGATCGAGCGGTGTGCTCCCGGTCAGAAGCTCGTACAGAAGAACGCCGAGCGAGTACACGTCTGTGCGGGTATCGATGTCGATCAAGCCGTCGGCCTGCTCGGGGCTCATGTACTCCAGCGTGCCGATGAGCGAACGGTGCTCGGTGAAGAGCGTCATGTCGGTCAGGCGACGATCGCTTACCTTCGCGATTCCGAAATCGATCACCTTGACCGTCGGTTTGTTATCAAGGGTGAACGCGAGCACGTTGCTGGGCTTGATGTCTCGATGGATGATCCCCTTCATGTGAGCGTGCTGCACTGCGCGGCACGCCTGCGCGAACACACGAACACGGTCGGAGATCGAGAGCTTGTGCTCGTTGCAATATCTGGTGATCGGTTCGCCTTTGACATACTCCATCACGAAGTAGGGCAGCCCGCTCGGGGTCGTGCCCCCGTCAAATACCTTCGCGATGTTCGGATGATCCATCGCCGCCAGCGCCTGTCGTTCCTGGTCGAACCGCGCGAGGATTAGCTTGCTGTTCATGCCGGGCTTGACGACCTTGAGCGCGACACGGCGTCGTACCGGCTCGACCTGATCGGCGAGGTAGACCGTGCCGAATCCGCCCTCGCCGATGGCTTGCAGCACTTTGTAAGGGCCGATCGTGGTGATTACATTCTCTGAGGCGGGGATGTCGGATGTTCTCGCGGCCTCGAATGTCGGTGCGTCCAGAAATGTGCCCAGGTGTTTGTGCGTGGCGAGCAGGTCAAAGATTTCCGCGAGTAGCGCGTTGTTGCCGCGGCAGGCACGTTCCACATACCCGCGCTGCTGGTCGGGCGAGAGTTCGATGGCATCGGTGAACACGTCTTTGGCGCTCGGCAAATCGGTCATTTCGTCGGTTCCTTCGGCGCGTCGGCCGACCTTTGGATCTCTCGCATGAGCCATGTTCGGGCATAGTTCCAGTCCCGGATGGCCGTTCGTGTGGAAAGCCCGATAGCGACGGCGGCCTGTTCCAGGCTAAGCCCCGCGAAGAACCGAAGCCGCACGACCTCGCCCGCGCGCTTGTCGTGACTTTCTAAGCGAGAGATTGCCCGATCGAGTGACTCAATATGCTCAGGATCAGCGACTTGGGCCAGGTCCGCGACCCCTTCAACATCCATGGGAAGGCTGACCTTGCCTGAACCGCCACCGCGTTTCACCGCTTTCTTGGCGCGAGCGTGCTCGATGAGGATGCGGCGCATCGCCTCCGCTGCGGCCCACAGGAACGCCGGGTCCAAGTGGGATGGGAGGTTGTTGCTCTTGCCGAGCCGCAAGTACGCTTCATGCACCAAGGCCGTCGCCTGCAACGTATGACCCGCCGGTTCGAAGGCGATCTTCCGTTCCGCAATCGCCCGGAGTTGTTGGTACACAGCCTCCGTCAATGGCACCGGAGTGTTCGCTGAAGACTCTTCGTCGGGCCCGTCTTTGTTGGAGGGGATGGATTCGGGCGACATCAAAGACTCCTCCACGGCAAGCAGTCTTCGCAAGGATAGGCAATTCAGGGCTCATCTTCGAACGCCCAAGTCGCTCAGAGCAACTCTGTCAGATCTTACATAAAAGCGTGTCACGAGCCCGGCTGTCCTCACGCCATGGAAGCGGGAGATTACCGGTTGCAGCCCGGAATCCCGACCATTTACGGAGATCGAATCGTGAAAATCGCAAAGAAGTTGGTTCCGCTCTGGCCTCTCGTCGGTTTCTTGGCAACGGCCTCTGCCCAATGCACCCCGACCTGGATACCGGGGCCTACGCCGCCCTATGTGCCGCCGGGATTCAACGAACAGGTTCTGGCAACCACGACTTGGGATCCAGATGGGGTCAACGGCCCGGAACTCCCTCAACTGATTGCCGGCGGTATCTTTACCACGGCCAACGATGCCCCGGCCGGTGGTATCGCGAGATTTGACGGGTCGCGGTGGCACGCGATGGGTGCCGGGTTCAACGGGGGCGTGCAGGACCTGGTCGTATTCAACGGCGATCTCTATGCTGGCGGTGGATTCACAAAGTCCGGCACGACAATGGTGAATTATATCGCGCGATGGAACCCGACCACCGTGAGTTGGAAGGCGGTGGGAAGCGGCTTCGACAGTCAGGTGAACGTCCTCGCCGTTCACGCCTCCAAGCTGTACGCCGGGGGACTCTTCCTGAACTCCGGGGCGACCGCGATCGCGCGTGTTGCTTCGTTTAACGGAACCTCGTGGCAGCCTCTGGGTGGAGGGGTGAACAATGGTGTGCAAGCCTTGGCGTCGTTTCAGGGCGATCTCTATGTCGGTGGGCAATTCACCCTGGCTGGCAACCTTAAACGCCCGCACATCGCCCGATGGAACACCGTTGACGGATGGAGCCACAGCGTGGCTGGCGGCACCGACGGGATTGTGTTCGATCTCTGGCCCAGAGGAGATATCGAGCTCATCGTCGGCGGGGGTTTCACGAAGGGAGGCACAATCTCGTCAAACGCGGTCGCGCGGTTCAACGGCTCGGCGTGGTCGTCGATGGGCGGCGGCATTCCGAACTTCGGGTGCTTCCAGCTCCACGAGCATCGGAGCGAAATCTACGCCAGCGGCAGCGACGGCACTCACCAAGTCTTCCGCTGGAGCGGGCTCACCTGGAACTCTATCGGGCAAGCACAGCCCGGCGCGTTCGTTCCCGCCATGACCTCGTACGATAACGAGCTTGTAGTAGGCGGGAAGTTCACTGTCATCGGCAACAGCCTGACCCTTAACGGCATCGGGCATTTCTACCGTGGTCGGTGGTGGCCGCTCGGACCTCGGATCAGCGGCGCCGTCCGAGCCTTCTCCTCGCACGGCGCTTCGCTTGCGGCTGGGGGCGATTTCGACCAGAGCCTTTTCGATAACGCGAGCAACAACGACATGGCACGTCTGGTCGAACTGAAAACAGATTCGAGTCTTCGCTCGTTCGGGGGTACCAACGGCACCGTCCGGGCGCTGCACCAATACGTCGATCCAGATCGGCCCTTCATCCGCGACCTGGTCGTGGGCGGGTCGTTCACGATCGCGGGCGGGCCGCCGGAGGGCAGCCGCACCGTGAGCAATATCGCGCGCCGAAGCCAACTCGGGATCTGGTCATCGATGGGGTCTGGCTTTGACGGAATGGTCAACGCGATTCAGACCTACCAAGGCGACATCTACGCGACCGGAAAATTTACCAACTCAGGGACAACGCCCGTCCGACGCATGGCACGCTGGAGCGGCACGCAATGGCAGGCCGTGACTAACGGCGGGCTCGTTCACGCGACACTCCCGAC
>CAZIMT010000045.1:0-11157 GCA_964540295.1 uncultured Phycisphaeraceae bacterium | reverse complement strand
TCCATGTCCAACGGCTTCAACGGGCTGGTCTACGCCCTTGCAATCCACGACGGCGACCTGTACGCGGGCGGAACATTCAGCCACAGCGCCTCGGGCATCCCCATGCAAAGCCTCGCCCGTTGGAGCGGGGCGCACTGGGATTCGGTTGACGGGGGTGTCGACGCCAACGGCAGAGTTTACGCGCTCGCGTCGTTCGGCGGCAGGCTTCACGTCGGTGGGGAGTTCATCAAGTACAGCATCGTCCCATCGTACCGCTGGGCCTCGGTCGGCTGCGCTTGCCGCTCCGACTTCGACGGCAACGGGTTCGTGACCGCTGACGACTTCGACGCCTTCGTGCTGGAGTTTTACTCCGGCAACGACCCGGCGGACTTCAACAACGATGGGTTTGTCACCGGCGATGACTTCGACGCCTTCAGCGAGGCGTTCGCGTCCGGGTGCTAACTTTACAACGCCATTTCATTTGAGTGGCAACATCTGATGTGATCCAGAGCGACTCCGCACACGCGGAGTCGCTCTTTTCTTTTCCTTGGTGTGCGACTTCTTCGCGTCCTCGATTGACCTAACCCAGATTCCATTGACCTAAATCGACCGACCGATCTGTCGAGCCTCGAACTGTTCGGGGCTGAGGTAGTTCAGGGCGGCGTGCAGACGCGTGCGGTTGTAGAACATCTCGATATACTCGAACACGGCGCAGGCCTCTTCTCTCGTGGCGAAGGTGAAGCACATGGCATCGACGTTCAAGCGGGAGCGTTTTTTGCGGATGAAGGCGAACTTTACAGGCGCTCTTTCGCGAAGTAGGCCGTCGATTTTTTTAGAGTATCGTGCTCCATGCGCAGGCGTGCGTTCTCCTTATCGAGCTCGCCGACACGCTGCTCGAGCGAGAGATCTGCGGGGATGAGCGAGCGATCGGCGTTGAACTGGGCGGCGTCGACACACTTTCGCAGCGTGTCGTACCCGACGCCGAAGCGCTGGGCCACAGACTTGGCAGTGTGCCGCCGGGCGATGATCTGCTTGATCGCGGCCTTCTTGAACTCCTGCGAATAAACCTTCCTGGCCATCGCGACACTGCTTGTTCACTCCCCTGGCAGTTGTAGCCGAGGTTGGGTTGTGCCAACGGAATCTGGGTCAGGCCACGCGCTCGTACCGAAGAGCGCCGTGCGCGAGGCCGATGCTGCGGCCGTTCCCATCGCTCTGGAGCGGCACGTTCGTCAACGAGCCAAGCCACAGCGTGCTGGTCAGAACCAGCACGGTGATGAACGCGATTTTCAACAGTCGCAAGGCCGCGCGCATGCTGGTCGCTCCGGTGGGCATCGCATCGAAGTTCCGCTCGCCCCTCTCACTGCGTCAAACTCCTAATAAAATCTCCATTGTCCGCTGGTCCAGCCGCTCGTACGGCAGCGGCCGCGCCGCCAGCTTGGCACGGTTAAACACCATCTCCCCGAGCGCGGCCGCGTTGGCCCGGCCTGATTCGACGATCATGCGGTCGAGCCTCGTGTTGTCGCGGTTGATCTGGCGGAGCAGGCGGCGGACCTGGCCGTCGGCGTTCCATTTTCGGGCCTTCTCGCGGAGCAGCGTATAGGTCCGCATGGAGCCGCGGGCGAACTCGATCACATCGCCGCGGTCGCTGGTGCGGTAGGCGTGGCTGTCGAAGTGCTTGAATCCTTTGTAATTGTTGTCCTCGAGCAGCTTCACGAGGAAGAACGCGGACTTGAGGTTGGCCGAGCCGAAGCGGAGGTCCTGGTCGAAGCGCCCGAACTCTTGGTCGTTAAGGTCGATGTGGAAAAGTTTCCTCGCGCCGATCGCCTGCGCGACGGCGTGGGTGAAGTTCAGCCCGGCCATGTGCTCGTGCGCGACCTCGGGGTTCACGCCGACCATCTCAGGGCGCTTGAGCGTGGGGATGAGAGCTAAATAGTGGCCGGTGGTCGGGAAGTACATGTGCCCGCGCGGCTCGTTGGGCTTGGCCTCGAGCGCGAAGCGGTAGCCGTATTTCCTGGCGATCGAGTAATCGCACAGAAAATCCAGCGCGGCCCGGAAGCGTCGCTCGGCCAGGATCGGGTCTTTCGCGGCATCGGTCTCGGCGCCCTCACGCCCGCCCCAGAAAACATAAATCTTGGCCCCAAACTCGGCCCCGAGGTCCATCGCCCGCATCGTCTTCTGCACGGCGTAGGCCCGGACTTCCGCGTCGTTGCTGGTGAACGCGCCGTCCTTGAAGGCCGGGTCGCCGAAGAGGTTCGTCGTGGCCATCGCGGCCTTGATGCCGGTGCGGCGCAGAGCTTTGCGGAAGTCTCGTTTGATCTGCTCGGACTCGATAGGCGTCGCGTCGATGGGCACGAGGTCGTTGTCGTGGAAGTTCACGCCGTAGACGCCGCCGACCTCGCCGAGGAGATCGACGATCTCAGCGGGCGTAAGCGTCGGGCGCGTGGGCGCGCCGAAAGGATCGCGGCCGGTGTTGCCGACGGTCCACAGGCCGAAAGTGAACTTGTCGGAGGAGACGGGGGTGAGGTTTGGCATGCGGGGAAGATATCACAAGCGGCGAAGTGGCGAAGTGAAATGCATGAGCCTCATCTGCTTCGTCACTTTGCCACTTCGCCACTTCTTCTTCCCTCTTCTCCACTACCATCGCCCCAGCATGTGCGGCATCGCCGGAATCCTCCGTGTTCATCCTCCCGGCACTCCCCCGCCGCCACCCGAGCTGGCGATCCCGGAATCGTGGCTGGACATTCTCGACGACTCGATCAAGCACCGCGGCCCCGACGGGCAGGGCCGATTCCGCGACCGTGCGATCCGGGCCGACGGTTCGATCGTGGATGTCGCGCTCGTGCACCGAAGGTTGAGCATTCTCGACCACGCGGGCGGGGCGCAGCCAATGGTGTCGATGAGTACGTCGGCTCTCCGTGCCGACCCTTCACGTTCTCTGATTTCTTCCACCTCTTCATCTTCATCATTTTCTTCCGCGCCACCTCGTGATACGGTGCAACAGAAGTTTGGCGGCATCTCAGTCGGCTCGGAGAACCAACGTACCTATTCATATCAAGGCTTGCCGCTGCCTGTGGTTTTTCATGGCAAGCCTAATGATGCCATAAATTACCAGACGCTCGCCCCGGTCGCGACGAACGATACGATCGCCGTCGTCTTCAACGGCTGCATCTACAACCACCGCGAACTCCGCAAAGAACTCCAAGACCTGGGGCACGAGTTTGTGACGGACCACAGCGATACAGAGGTTTTGGTGCATGGGTGGAGAGAGTGGAAGGAAGGCATTTGTGCGCGTATAGAAGGTATGTTTGCGTTTATCATCTGGGACGCAACAAACGGACAGTTGGCCGTCGCGCGCGATCGATTCGGCGAAAAACCGTTGTACTTCCGACATCGGCGGGAAGGTCCGTACGTGCTCGCCGTCGCGAGTGGGTGCCCTGGGCTCAATGCACTCCCGCTCGGTCTCGACGCACTTGCCACGAGCCCACAAGCCGACAGCGGCTTCGACCGAACTTTGAACTGCTGGCTGCGCTTCGGTCACGCGAGTATTCCACCGCTGCGTGCTGTCGGCGTCATTGTCCCGGGAAATATCTGCTTCGCAAAGCAGCAAACAGCTCGACCGGGAGTTCGTGAAATTCGATGGGTTCCTGGCCAGGCATCATGGCGTCGATGGGCTCCAATCAGGTATCCACGCACATGGCATCCGCCGGTCGACCGAATCGATGAACTGCTCGGTCGCGCTGTCCGCGATCGACTTGAGGCGGACGTGCCTGTCGGCTGTTTCCTCTCTGGTGGCATCGATTCGTCTCTCATTTCATTTCATGCGCACCGGCATCAACGCGACGTTATCGCATATACGATGCGAATGCCCGATCCGAGGATCGATGAATCAGCAACAGCAAGCGTGACCGCTAGGCACATCGGGCTGAAGCACGTCATACTCGAATGTGAGCAGCGTCCAGCGCAAGACCTCGTCAAGGCCATTCATCAACTCGGGCTTCCCTTCGGTGATTCTTCGCTGTTACCAACGCACTGGATTTGCAGAGCGGCTTCAAGAGCGGGGATAAAAGTTGCTCTTGCTGGAGATGGTGGGGATGAACTCTTTGGGGGCTACCGCCGTTACACCGCAGCACATCTCCTGGGACACCTTGGAATTTTCCGTCACGCCTTGCGGTTGCTCCCTTGGTTGGCACAGCCTGATCCGCAACCGGATTCAGCACGATCGAGCCGAGCACGCTTGGTGAATGCCGCTATTCACTGCGGATACGACGATTTACTCGCGATTTTCCCCGAACCGCTCATGAGGCATCTCGGCTTTACCAACCCACTTCCGCGGTCGATGAAGACAGCCTTGGCTGTGAGGCGGTTCATCATGGACCTTGTTTCTCCGCCAACAGAATGGCTCACAAAGTCGCGGACGGGACACGCCATCGGGCGAGACCTTACCACATACTTACCCGAAGATATCTTGCGAAAGACTGACACCGCTTCCATGATGATTCCGCTCGAAGTACGTTCGCCGTTTCTTGATCGCGAACTCTCCGACACGGCGATGCGAACAAGAATATCTCACCTCATGCCCCACAACCAGCGCAAAGGCCTCCTTCGCGCCGTCGCTCGCAAATACTTCCCTCCCGAAATCGTTGATCGCCCGAAACAGGGCTTCGCCATCCCCATCGGCGAGTGGTTCCGATCCGACTTTGGCCAGATGCGGCAGCTTCTCCTCGACCACCTGCTGAGCCCCGAGCCCTTCGGCTTCGATTCGCTCGGCATCAACGCCATGATCAACATGAACTTCGTCCGCCAGATGCTCAAGGAGCACGACGACGCGGGCGGCAGGTCGGTCTGGCCTTGGAAGGGGCGGGACCACAGCCAGCGACTGTACATGCTGCTCGTGCTTTCGATCTGGGCCAAGTGGTTGTCCAGAATCCAGTCGCCGGGCGGAGCATCAAGCGGCCGCTAAAGGGCTCCCCAAACATCATCCAATGGGCCATCCATTAAGCAAAATTCCCCCTACTCGCCCCGGAGTGAGTACCATCTCGTTCGCCGGTCACTGACGACCGGCCCGAATCCGTATCGCTCGCGATCACATCCGGCCGATACATCCGATCGTCCTGAAACCGGCAAATGGACTTGCTCAACGGGCCGATACCATGAATCTGAACATGAATTTCTCGCGACGTGAACTCCTCAACGGCGGCCTCATGCTCGGCGCGGGCCTCGTGCTCGGCGGGTGCCAATCCGCGCCCACCGGCCCGATGGCTGACCCGACCTGGCCCGATCAGGGCAAGGCCCCGGACCTAAGCAAGCCCGCGGGCCGACCCGCATGGATGCCCAACTCGCCGATATCGAGCAACACCCCGCCCGTTCAGCCCAACATCCCCAGCGGCGGAGCGATCGTTCCGATCGCGCGCGGGCGATGGACCTCGGCTCAACCGCTCAGCACGCGCGAGACCTACGCCATGGGCGCGGTGCAACGCATCACGATCCATCACGACGCGATCATCAACTCTGACGTGCAAGGCCCCAGCGATGCGATTCGCCGCCTCAACGCCGTGCGCGACGGGCACCTGAAACGCCGCATGATCGACATCGGCTATCACTATGTCATCGACCCGCAAGGCCGAGTCTGGGAAGCGCGCCCCACTCGTCTGCAAGGCGGGCACGTTCACAACCAGAACGAGCACAACCTGGGCATCATGGTGATGGGCAACTTCGAGCAGCAGCGCCCGACCTCGGCCGCGCTCGCCTCGCTCGACACCTTCGTGAATCAACAGATGCGGACCTACAACGTCCCCCTCGCCCGCGTGTACACGCATCAGGAGATCGGCCAGTCCGCGTGCCCCGGCGTAAACCTCCAGGCTTACATGGTCCGCACCCGCTCCAGCGGCCCGCTCGCCCGGATGAACGGCGGCGGCTGGCGCGCATAGGCCTTTGCTACTCTTTTCCTGCTCTTTTCCTACATTTTCTAGTGGCACAGGTTTTCAACCTGTCTTCTACTTTTTCTACTCCGAATTCTCTGCTTGCTCTGATTGAGGCTGGCTGTTTTTCCCTCCAGGTCTAAACTCCCGGATGTCCAAGCGAGTCCGAATCACTGATGTCTCTCCGCGTGACGGCCTGCAGAATGAGCCGGGCATCATCGCCACGGCCGACAAGGTGCGGCTGATCGAGCTGCTGTGCGCGACAGGCGTGGACGAGATCGAAGTGACGAGCTTCGTGAGCCCAAAGTGGGTGCCGCAGTTGAGGGACGCTGCGGAAGTGCTGCGTCAAATCGGGTACGGACGCGAGCACGATCTGTTTCTCTCGAAAGTGCTCAAGACGCAACCGTCGGTAGGGCGGGGGACTTCGCCTCAATTTTCCGCTCTGATTCCTAACCAGCGCGGGATGCAGAGTCTGCTGGAAACCACCCCGCCGTCCGGCCAGTTCATGATCGAAAAGATATCGGTATTCACCGCAGCGAGCGAAACATTCAGCAAGAACAACACGAACGCGACCATCGAAGAAACAATCGAGCGATTCATTCCGGTGGTCAATCAGGCTCGATCTCTCAAGATGCAAGTTCGCGGTTATGTTTCATGCGTCATCGCGTGTCCCTTTGAAGGTCCGATCCAGCCCGCTGACGTTACAAGGGTTGCTGACCTACTCCGTGACATAGGCATCGATGAGATCGACCTTGGCGACACCATCGGTGCAGCGACCCCAAAGTCCACGGCTGCGCTCCTAACCGCCGTCTTGCCAGCGATCACCGCGAACAATGGCTGGTGTACCTTCCACCTCCACGACACCTTCGGCCACGCCGCCGACTGCGTCAAAGTCGCGCTCGACCTCGGCGTCCGCTCCTTCGACGGCTCCGTAGCCGGCCTCGGCGGCTGCCCCTACGCCAGCACTCCCGGCAAACGCGCTCCCGGCAACATCTCCACCGAAACGCTTGTCCGCACGATCCACGACGCTGGCTATACCACCGGCGTAAACCTCGACGCACTCGCGGAGGCGGCCGCATTCGCAAGAAAGATCACGGGTCGGTAGTTCTCCTGAAATAGCATCCGCGATGACCAGCACTTCGCATTCTGAATCTCTTGTTGGCAGCGAGCGTCGCGGAGATGTCTGCGTGCTCACGCTCAATCGCCCGGACCGGCGCAACGCCCTGACACCGGAGATGCTGCGCGACCTTCAACGCGAGATCACGAGCACCGATCAGCGCGCGATCCTTCTCCGCGGCGAGGGCAAGGTCTTCTGCTCGGGCTTTGACCTCTCCCTCTGCCACCAGTCCGCCGACGGCTCGGTCATGCGTTCGCTCTTGCAAGGCCTATCCGACTGCATCGCCGCCATGCGCGACCTGCCGATCCCCGTCGTCATCGCCGCGCACGGCGGCGCGATCGCGGGCGCGTGCGCCCTACTGGGCGGGTGCGATGTCGCCGTGACCGACGCCGCCGCTCAGCTTGGGTACCCCGTCGTCCGGTTCGGCATCTCCCCCGCTGTTTCCGCCCCGTTCCTGAAGAACGCACTCACCTTCGGGCACGCCCGCGAGCGGCTGCTCGACAGCGGACTGATCTCGGGCGTCGAAGCTAAACGCATCGGGCTCGCCAGCGAGTGTTGCTCTACACCCGAAGAAGTTTTTCCGCGAGCCCTCGCCATTGCCGAGATGCTCGCGAGCAAACCGCCCCGGGCAATGGCCGCCACACGACGCTGGCTCAACGAACTCGAAACCCTCGATCAGCGCGTCACGCGCGAGGACGCGCTCGGCGTGTCGCTCTCGCGCACCGGAACAGCCGAGGAATCAACCCGGCTCGCCAGTCTCTTCGCAAAGCCCTGAACAATCGCCCGCCTGCTGGAGCCCCGCCCGATGACCGACCTGGCCACGCTCGAAATTTCAGGACCGATCGCACGCCTCACGCTCAACCGCCCCGACGCCCGCAACGCGCTCTCGGTTGATCTCCTGGCCGCGCTGCACGCGAAGGTCGATTCGCTCGCGACGCCCTCGGAGCCCATCGTGCTCATCGTCACCGGTTCAGGGAAATCTTTCTGCGCAGGCATGGACCTCCGTGCCGTGATGAACGACCCGGCCGCCCCCGCCGCGCTGCTCTCTTCGCTCGCCGAGTTCACCATCAAACTTCGCCATCTTCCGCTTCTCACGATCGCTCGCGTCAACGGCGCCGCCATCGGCGGTGGCTGCGGGCTCGCGTGCGTCTGCGACTTTGCCATCACCCACACCGATTCCAAGATGGGCTTCCCCGAGGTCGATCTTGGGGTGTGCCCCGCCGTCGTGGCGCCCTGGCTCGTGCGCCGCATCGGCGCAGCCCGGGCTCGTCAGGTCCTCCTTTCCGGCGGTCTAATGACCGGCCAGCAGGCCTTCGAGCTGGGCATGGTGACGCAGGCCGTCGCCAGCGCTCGCGAGCTGGACCCCGCCGTGGATGCGCTCGCCAAACGCCTCGCGACCGGAGGTCCACACGCCCTCCGCGCCACCAAGAGCCTGTTGAACTCGCTCGACGGCTCGGACGACGCCGAGATCGTTCGCCGCGGCGCGCAGCTCTCCGCAGCCGTGCTGGCGACACCCGAAGCTCGCGAGCGGCTCGCCGCCAGCCTCGCGCGTTGACACGACTCGTTCATCTCGATCGCTTACGATCTGGCGTGGACGTACCGCAACCATCCCCGATTACGCCGATGCCTGTTGCGGCGGACGCTGACCGAATCATGCTTTTCGGCGGCAGCTTCGATCCGCCGCACCGGGCTCACATTGAGTTAGCAGCATTGGCTCGCGATCAAGTGCTCGGAAAGGCGGCTTGGCTGGTGTTCGTGCCTGCCTCTCGCTCGCCGCACAAGGACCTCGAGCCCAGCGCGTCGGACGCGGATCGAACCAAGATGCTGCGTTTGGCGACTCGCGAGGTGGCGAACTCGGCGGTGTGGACCGATGAGATCGATCGCGCCAGCACACCAATCGCCGGTCCAAGCTACAGCCTCGACACCGCACGTCGGGCCCGCTCGCTCCTTATCGCAACGTGCGACGTGCGATGGTTGATGGGATCTGATCAGGCGATCGCATTTCATCGATGGCGTGAACCGCGAAAGTTGATCGCACTCGCGTCCCCCGCGGTCATGCTGCGCACGCCGCATCGGACGCCCGAAATGTTTCTCGACGAGATGAAATCGACCCGGTTCTGGACGGTGCCTGAACTCGCCGACTGGCGCTCGCGTGTGGTCGAACTCCTCATGCTCGACGCCTCATCAACCGGGCTACGGAATTTGCTGGCCGCGCATTATCCCGGACGGGAACGCGACCTCGAGGTCTCGCGCGAGTTCGAGGCCGCCCTGGACGCCGACGTGGCCTTGTACATTCAAGAGCACGGCCTCTACCGCTGAGCGATTCTCCGTGGTCTCGATATCACGAAAAAACCCCCTCACTCGGGGGCTTCTCAAAGATCTCAGCACGCTTTGCGGAAGCGAATATCGATTACTTCACGGCCTTCTTCAGCGCTTCCGCCTTGTCCGTCTTCTCCCAAGTAAAGAAGTCGCCCGTGGGCGGACGACCGAAGTGCCCGTGCCGGGCCGTCGGACGATAGATCGGCTTGCGAAGCTGCAACGTCTCGATGATCGCACGCGGGGTGAGCTTGAAAAGGTCACGCACCGCCTGCCCGATCTTGTCCTCGTCAGCCTTGGCCGTGCCCTGGCAATCAACGTAGATGCTGGTCGGCTCGGCCACACCGATGGCGTAGCTCAGCTGAACCTCGCAACGATCGGCGAGACCCGCCGCAACGACGTTCTTGGCGATGTACCGGGCCATGTACGCGGCCGAGCGATCAACCTTGGTCGGATCCTTGCCGCTGAACGCGCCCCCGCCGTGACGTCCCATGCCACCGTAGGTATCGACGATGATCTTGCGGCCCGTGAGCCCGCAGTCGCCGTGCGGACCGCCGATCTCGAAGCGGCCGGTAGGGTTCACGTGCGTGGTGATCGCCGGGTTCCACCATTCCTTGAGCACCGGCTTGAAGATCTGCTCGATGACCTGACGCTTGAGTTCGTCCTGCCGCTCGTTCCAACCTTTGTCATGCTGGGTCGAGAGGACGATGGTGTCCACGCGGACGGGCTTATTCCCCTCGTACTCGATCGTGACTTGGCTCTTGGCGTCAGGGCGCAGGCCGGGGATGCGGTTTTCGCGGCGGATGTTGGCCTGCTGCTCGACCAAACGGTGAGCCAGCTGGATCGGCAGCGGCATGAGCTCGGGCGTCTCATTGCAGGCGTAACCGAACATCATGCCCTGGTCGCCCGCGCCTTCGCGGTCCACGCCCATGGCGATGTCAGGTGATTGGCGTTTGATGGAGGAAAGGACGGCGCAGGAGTCGCAGTCGAAGGACATGTCGCCGGAGGTGTACCCAATTTCTTTGATGGTCTCACGCACGACATCGGGAATCTCGACGTAGGCCTTGGTGGTCACCTCGCCGGCGACAACGACCATTCCTGTCGAGCACAGCGTTTCACACGCCACGCGAGAGAAAGGATCCTGCGCAAGCATCGCGTCCAGGATGGCATCGGAGATCTGATCGGCGACCTTGTCGGGGTGGCCCATCGAAACGGACTCGGAAGTGAACAACTGCGTGCGCGCCATGAAGAAACCCTCGTGCTCAGCACCCTCCCGGCGTCCATCGCCGGAGCGGGCCAAGGCGGAAGAATAGCGCCCGATCTCGTGACTGTCCCAACGCATTTCTCAGTACTTCGCCGACCGAATCTCCCATTTTCTCGCCTCCCACACGCCCTACACCGGCCGTCAATCGTTCAGCAACCGCGTTTGACTCGGCCCCGCGTGCCCCACACCATTCTCTCATGGCCGTCCGCATGGAACTCTCTCGAATCCTGATCCGCGAGCTCAAGGATCTCCAGATCATCGAGCTTCGCGAGATGGACCCCGACTCTGACATCCAAGGGTCCGTCGGCGGGCCAGTTCCTGTCGAAAAGCTCGGCAAGGACGAGCAGGCCTCGAAGAACAGCGGCGGCGGCCGCTCGTTCCCCATCGTCATCGGCCTCCCCGAGGCCCAGGCGATCGAGCGGCGCCTCAAAGGCATCCAGATCAAACGCCCTCAAACGCACGACCTGCTCGGCAATGTCATCACCGCCCTCGGCGGAAGCCTCGAGTCGATCACGATCACCGACCTCGCGGACCACACCTTTTTCGCTACGCTGGACATCCGC
>CAZIMT010000044.1:0-20295 GCA_964540295.1 uncultured Phycisphaeraceae bacterium | reverse complement strand
CACTTTCGCAGGAAATTACCTATGTCATCAGATCGCCGCGTCGCTCGGGTTGGTGTGTTCTTGCGGAAGCTCGGCTTCGTGATCGCTGCGGCGTTGGGCGCGTGCGCGAGTGTGGCGAGCGAGCCACCGATCGAGCCGTACGACTCGTCGGACGATGTGTTCTATCACTTCATGCCGATCGCGTGGCGTGATTCGGACAACGACGAGTTCCGCTACGGCGATTTTGATGGGATGACCGCGAGCCTTGATTACCTGCAGCAACTGGGCGTGACGGCGGTGTGGATGAACCCGATCCATCCCTCGCCAGCGTACCACGGGTACCAGCACGGGCCGATCGACCAGGTCAATCCGTGGTTCGGAGATGAAGCGAAGTTCCTGAACTTTGTCGCGCAGGCCAAGGCGCGGCAGATCAGGGTGTATCTCGATCTGGTCGTGTACGGGATCAGCCAGAACTCGGTGTATTTCAAGGGCGCGCGAGGGCAGCCCGAGAGCGAGTACGCGTCGTGGCTGGCGTTCACGAACGACGCGAAGACGCAGTTCACGGGCTACGACTTCAAAACATGGACGGGCGCGACGGTCGGGTTTGTGAACTGGGATCTTCGCAACCCGCCGAACGGGACGGGGCTGGCGCGGAAGCAGGTCATCGAGTGGTGCAAGCACTGGCTAGATCCCAACGGCGACGACGACCCGTCGGACGGCGTCGCGGGGTACCGGCTCGATCACGTGTGGGAAAAGTACAACCAGGGGCCAGACGGCTGGGGGTACAACGTCGATGATTTCTGGCGTGAATGGAAGGCAGCGCTGCAAAGTGTGAACCCGTCGGTGTTCACGTTCGTTGAGCAGGCGGCGTGGGAGAGCACAGGGGCGGACCTGCTGGCGGTACACGATGCGTCGTTCACGAAGCCCTTCGAGTTCGCGGCCCGTGATGCGCTGCGAGCCGAGCGAGCGGAGAAGCTGTACAGCGCGATGGGGAACGCGGTGGCGAGCCAGCCCAAGGAGCGGACGTTCCTAGGAATAATCGGCGATCACGATGTGGATCGGCTGGCGTCGGCGATCGGCGCGGAAAAAGCCGAGACGGCGGGGCGGGCCAAGGCCGCGGCGGCGGTGCTGATGCTCCAACCGTTCGCGCCGATCATGTACTACGGCGACGAGCTGGGGATGCTGGGCAAGAAGGCGGACTACGGTGGGGACGCCAACGACATCCCGATGCGCGAGCCGATGAAGTGGAACGCGGTGGCGGGCGCACCGATGACGAATTACTTTGCGCAGAGCGCGACGGCGTACGGCAAGCGGCTCTCGCGCGATCACGACGGAAGGTCGGTGGAGGAGCAGGCTGGCGTCGCGGGGTCGCTGCTGGAGACGTACCGATCGCTGATCCGTGTGCGGCGTGAGAGCGTGGCGTTGCGGCGCGGGGAGTACACGCCGATACCAGCGTCGGACCCCGCGGTGTGGTCGTTCATGCGAGGCACAGCGGAGCAGACGGTGTTGGTGACGATCAACCTGAGCGGGAAGGCCGTGACGGTATCGGTGGATCTTTCGCGGCAGCTTGGCGCGGACGGGTTCGTGCTCGATGATCTACCGGGTACGGCCTCGGCGTACGCTGTGGTCGTGAGCGCGGCGGATCGGCGCGCGGTGTCGGTGGTTGTGGGGCCGTATGGGTACAGGGCGCTGAGCATTCCCTCGGCTGGCGCATTGCGATAGATCGGCGGCGGTATCCAGGAACGCCCGGCACGGAATGAGAACTTGCAAACCCGACTCGCGACACTTGACGACCTTGCTGGCATCTTCGCGATCTATGACGAGCACGTGCTGCGCGGGACGGCCACGTTCGAGACGGTTGTGAAAACGCCGGAGGAGAAGCGGGCGTGGCTGGTGGCGCACGGGGCTAACTCGCACCCAGCGATCGTGGCGGTTGATGATGCGGGGATGGTCGCGGGCTGGGCGGGGCTTTCGCAGTGGTCGCCGCGGCAGGCGTACGCGCGGACGGCGGAGAGCTCGGTCTATATCCAGCCCTCGCACCATCGCACCGGGCTCGGGCGGCGGCTGGTGAAGGAGTTGATTGAGACGGCAAGAGCGCGGACGGCGGTGCGAGTGTTCATCGCGCGGATCGCGCTGCCAGCGCCAGGGTCGGTGGGGTTGCACGAGTCGCTCGGGTATCGGGCGATCGGGACGATGCGGCGGTGCGGGGAGAAGTTTGGGAGGGTGCTGGATGTGCTGTTGATGGACCTGCATCTGGACGAGTAGAGCGGGAGAGCGCGATCATTTCTGGTCGATCACTCGGCGCGGCGTGGGTACTCTCCGGGACTATGGCCAAACGAACTGCTCCGGAGACATCGAAATCGGCGGCGAAATCTCAGAAAAATCTCGCGGACAAATCTGCGGCAAAGACAGCACCGACGCCACGTCGCGGTTCGGACAAGGCTCGCGATGTCGTGACTGAAAAGAAGATCGTGTCGCTGGCGGACACCGTGACGCGGGCCACCTTCGCGGGGAAAGAGCCGACGATCCACGTTCCCACGCGCTCGGCTGGCAACACGATCTGGGATAAGAAACGCGGCATACTTCAGATGGGCGACGCCAAGCAGGAGCGGCAACTTTTTAATCTGAACCAGGCCAAGGGGTTCATGCAGACGCTGCTGCACGGGCAGTCGATCAAGGAGTTGATCGAGGTCGATAAAACATCGAGCCTGCGCGGGATGTTTTACAAGGCGCTGCACACGATCCAGGGCGCGCCCAACAAAGAGAAGACCTTCGCGGACCAGGAAGAGTCCGACGGCGTGCTCGAAGACCTTGAAGTCACGCTGGGTTCGTTGCGCGAAGAGTTGCATGTGTACGCGAAAAAACGCGGCACGATGGCGGGCAACATCACGATCATCGATAACGGAGACGAGATCAACTGCCGCCGCATGGGCACGGGCGGGTACGCGGTCCCCGGGATTGTCGAGCCCAACGTGATCCAGTTCAAAAAGTGCGAGGCCGACTTCATCCTTCACGTCGAGAAGGACACGGTGTGGGGGCGGTTCAACGAGGACCGGTTCTGGGAGACGCACAACTGCATTCTCACGGAAGGAAGCGGGCAGCCGACGCGCGGTGTCCGGCGGCTGTTGCGGCGGATGAGCGACGAGCTCAAGCTGCCCGTGTACTGCCTGCTCGATTGCGACCCGTGGGGGCACTACATCTTCAGCGTGATCAAGCAGGGTTCGATCTCGCTGGCGTTCGAGAGCGAGCGGATGGCGGTTCCCGAGGCGAAGTTCTTGGGGATCCGCGCGATCGATTATGAACGATGCGATCTTTCGGACGACGTGCAGATCGCGCTCAACGACAAGGACATCTCGCGGGCCAATCAGATCGCGGCCTACCCGTGGTTCAAGGGGCACAAGGGCTGGCAGAAGGAGATCGCAAAGCTGCTCAGCAACGGGTTCAAGATGGAAGTCGAATCGCTGATCACCAAGGACATCTCGTACGTCACGGAGACGTATGTGCCCGAGCGGTTGAAGGCTAGGGACTGGCTGGATTGATGAGGGCTGGAGAGAGAATGAGGAATTGGCTATTGGCAATGGTTTGCTATCCATCTCGGGCTCGAGCCTCGTATGATTGAGCCGATGACTCAACCCTCGGTACCGTACATCGTGATCTGTCCCGGCCAGGGGGCCCAGGCTGTGGGCATGGGCAAGAGCTGGTTTGACGCTTCGGCGGAGGCTCGCGCGGTGTTCGGCGAGGCGGACAAGGTTCTCGGGGATCGGCTCGGCACGCCCCTGTCCACGCTGTGTTTCGGCGGGCCGGGCGAGCGGCTGAACCAGACCGACGCGAGCCAGCCAGCGATCTTTGCAACCTCGATCGCGTGCTGGCGCGGGATGCTGGCGAGGCTAAGCATGGGCAACGGCGAGCAGCCGATCGCGGCGGCGGCGGGGCTGAGCTTGGGTGAGTACACGGCCTTGGTGATCGCGGGGGCGATGAGCTTCGCGGAGGGATTGGAGTTGGTGACGCTGCGCGGGCGGGCGATGCAGGACGCGGCGGAATCGCAGGCGGGCGGCATGGTCGCGTTGATCGGCGCGGACGAAGACCAGGCGCTGGCGGTGTGCGATCAGGCCCGGCAGTCAGACGTGCTGGTGTGCGCAAACTTCAACGCGCCGGGGCAGATCGTGCTGAGCGGGCACAAGGCAGCGTGCGAGCGAGCGGCGACGGCGGCCTCGGGCATGGGGCTGCGGGCGACGATGCTGGTCGTCGCGGGGGCGTTCCATTCGCCGTTGATGAAGCCCGCGGCGGACCGTCTCTCGGCGGCCTTGGCCAAGACGCCGATCAAGGCTCCGCGCTGTACGGTGGTGTCGAACGTGACGAGCTTGCCGCACGAGGCATCGGTCGATTCGATCCGGCGGCGGCTGGTCGAGCAACTGACGAGCCCGGTGCGCTGGTCGCAGTCGTGCCAGTGGATGGCGGCCAACGTCAAGGGCGAGTACCACGAGGTCGCGCCGGGCAAAACGCTGGCGGGGTTGATGAGGCGGATCGAGAAGACGATCAAGGTGCAGACGCACGACACGCCAGAGGCGGCGGGGGATGCGGCTTCCGCGTAGGATTTACGATGAGTTCCATGAGGAACGAGTGAAGAGGCTGTTTCAGAACCAAGAAGTAGAAAGAGTAGAGGCAGGTTGAAAACCTGCCTCACGAGATTCAGAACTAGATCTAGAGGGTTCGGATTCTGATTCTTCGAGGGAGCTTACAATGCAGATGAATCGATCGGGGCGCGGGGCCTTGGCTTGCGTGATGGTTGCTTCGGCCGCGGTTCGCGGCGGGATGCCAATTATCGCGGTGTACGCCGGTGTCGCGGTGCTGAGCGCTGGTCTGTCGGTGGGTGTTGGTGGGTGCGAGAAGAAGAAGGTCGCTCCGCCGCCAGCTCCCCCACCGCCACCGCCACCGCCGCCAGCACCGGAGCCGATCAAGGTGGATGGGCTGATGCAGGCGATGAAAGCCGACGCTCGCGTGCAGTTCCCGGCCGCGAACGCGCCGACGGACGAGCGGCTAGCTCGCGCGGTGATCGAGCTGGCGGACGCGCTGGCTCGCGGTGATGCCAAGAAGTTCGAGTCGATGATCGACGCGGCGGGCAAGGGCGTGCTCAGCGAGCTGCAGGCGAGCGGCGCGTGGGAAGAATCGACGGGGAAGAAGATCGAGGCCGTGCGCGTTGCAAAGCTCAGCAGCGGCGGCGATTTGGTGCTCGCGGTGCAGGAGGTCGGCAGCGCGTACCCGCTGGCGTGGAAGGCGAACACAACCGGCCCGGCGGTGGTTTTCTCGGCGGTGCCGACGCGGAACCTGATCTTGGCGCGGGCCTCGGAGTTTGACATGGCGTCGTTGTCGGTGGTGAGTTCCGCGCCCGCGCCCTCCGCCGCGGCCAAGCCGGGTGAAGAGGAGACGCTGCCGGGTGCCGCTCCCAAGGCGGAAGAGCCCGCGGCCCCCGAAGAATCGGGCACGCCCACGCGCCGGCGCAGCACGCCCAACGGGCCGGTGAATATTCCGAATCCGGGCGGGAATTCGGGCGGGAATTCGGGCGAGCGCGAGTGAGGCCTTCGCGGCACTGAAGATGTGGTCGATTCAAGGTATTGAGAAGTTTTTCATCACGCTGCGTTGGGCCTCTGTCGGAACGCGGCGTATTCAGCAGATTCGAACGAGGTGACCGTTGACAGAGACTTCTCTCAAAAGAATCGCGGTGGTGACCGGGGCCAGCCGGGGCATCGGCAAGTCGATCGCGTTGCGGCTGGCGAACCCGGGGTTCGGGAGTGCGCAGCCAGCGCGGCACGTGGTGCTGGTCAGCCGCAGCGTCGGGCCGCTCAATGAAGTGAAGTTCATGATCGAGCAGGCGGGCGGCACGGCATCGGTCGTGGCGGTGGACGTCGCGGACTCCAAGGCCTTCGGCGCGGCGATCGAGAAGATCGGCGAGGACCACGGTCGGCTGGACATCCTGGTCAACAACGCTGGCATTACCAAGGACGGGCTGGCCCTGCGCATGAGCGACGAAGACTGGAACGCGGTGCTGCAGACGAACCTGACGTCGGCGTTCGTGGCGATCCGCGCGGCGGCACGGCTGATGATGCGGAACAAGTTCGGGCGCATCGTGAACATCAGCTCGACCAGCGGCGTCGTGGGCAACGCGGGGCAGGCCAACTATGCCGCGGCCAAGGCGGGGCTGATCGGGCTGGGCAAGACAATCGCGCGCGAGATGGGCAGCAAGAACATCACCTGCAACACCGTGGCGCCAGGCTTTATCACGACGGACATGACCGAGGGTCTGCCGCCGCAGGTCAAGGAGGGCGTGCTGCAGCTGATGGCGGTGAAGCGGCTGGGCGCGCCCGAGGACATCGCGGCAGCGGTGGCGTACGTCACCAGCGACGAGGCGGGGTTCCTGACCGGGCAGACGATCTGCGTCGACGGCGGGCTGACGATGTGCTGAGCCCCCGCGAGCATAAAGAACCTTAAACTCGTAAAAAAACTCATCCGCCGTCGGATGAGTTTTTTATTGCACGGAAGACGGCTCATTAAGTGCTACGGCGGGCGTGTGATCCTCTCCAGCGAGCATGATGATGCCGAGAACGAGCGCGATCAGCAGCCAGCCTCGAAGTCGATCACGAACGCGTCGAAGTCCTCGCCCGTTACGAAGCCGTCGCCGTCATAGTCCGCGGCGACCGAGCCGAGCTCGAAGGCCGCGACGTAGGCGTCGAAGTCTTCGCCGCTGACGAAGCCGTCCTTGTCGAAGTCTGCGCCGCAGAGATCGATGAAGACGCTGGAGGCGGTCGCCGAGGCGTTGCCGGATTCTTCAAACGCGACGACGGTGATGGCGCGGAAGCCGTGCTGCAGCCCAGTGATGGTGCGGAACCATTCGTAGCGGTCGTTGCGGGTGGCGAGGGTGGCGGGGTTAGAGTTGGCGTACGCGATCGCGTCGGTCCCCGAGGGAAGGTCGTAGATGACGTACATGCGGGTGGAAGTGCGGTCGAGAGCCTTGGCGGTGAACTTGTACGAGGTCGCCGTGATCACCGCGTTGGCGTCCACGAGGCTGGTGCTCGGGCCTTGGCGGTCGATGTAGACCACGCTGCGGATTTCACGGAAGAGCGGGTCGTTGTTGGCGGGGCGCTTGCGGAAGGCGGCCGTCGAGATGTAGTTGTAACCCTCGGGGAGCAGGGTCGCGTTGATGGTTTGCCTGTATATCCCGTTGACGTTGGAAGTGCTGGCCAGAGGCTGGGCGAAGGAAAAGCGGTCGTAGCCGGGGATGGCGTCGTCGGTATAGGGCACGTTGTCGGTCGGGTTGCCGTTCCAGTCCTGATAACCCTGATTGATGCGGAAGGCCGCCGAGTCGTCGGCATCGTTGTTGTTGGCGGCACCGGGGTCGCCCTTGGTGGTTGTGAGCTGGATCTCGAAGAAGTTCGTGGTGATCACGGGGATCGACGCGATGCGACGACGAGCGCTCGAGGTGCCCGCGGCGTCGGCGGGAAGTGTGGACGTGACGTTCGTGAACGTGACGACGCCCGACGGGATGGCCGGGGCGTACACGACAAAGCCCTTGTTGGTCTCGACGCCGCTGGGGTTCCTGTTGTTGGGGACGGTGATGGTCACGCGCAGGTCAACGCCGACGATGAGCACGTCGGCGACCACGTTGGATGGGTCCACGACGGGATCGGCGGCGTTGCCGGTCAGCTCAACGAGGCGGGTGCCCGCGGGGAAGGTCGTGAGGACGTTGCGGGTCTGGAAGCCGTTGCTGTAGGAATCATTCACGCCCACGAGGACGTTGCCCGAGAAAAGGCCGCCGCCCTGATCGCGGCGGCGCTCGAAGATGAGCACGTCCGCGGGCGAGCTGTTGACGGTGTCGGTGTTGTTGATTGGATAGAACTGGCCGCGGCCGACCCAGTTGTGAAGCTGGACCACTCGAGAGACGACAGGGTTGGGAACGTTGGTCGCGGGATCCACGCCCAGCGCGATGGGGATACCACCTTTGGGCCAGAACCCCCCCGAGCGATTGATGCCGCGGGCGTTGTGATAGATGAGGCTCTGTCCGGGCTTCATAACGGTGTAGGCGTTCTGGGGAAGACCCATCTGGCGAAGGGTGGCATCGACGGGCGCAGAGTTGCCATCGCCGGTGGTGCCGTTGTCGTGACTGAAAACGTGGTTCACGCCCAGCGTGCCATCGTTAAAGTTGTCGGAGTTATCGAGGTGGTTGTTGATGGCGTTCTGCCAGGTGTTGGTGCCGCCGTCGTTGACGATGTTGCGGAGCTGGCCGGCGCCGTTGAGATCGAGGCAGTCGCGGTTGCCCCAGGTGTCGCCGGCGCGGTTGTTGTTGTTGGGCTTGCGGACGAAGTTGTCGTAGGTGTACTGGTTGCTCTCGACGCATTCGCCGAACGAGAACGGCGTGACGAATCGACCGTCGGGGGTTCTGCGGCGCTCGAACATCTCGGCGTCGATGAACGTGTCCCAGAACCAGCTGGGGGCGTGCTTGATGGCGTCGAAACGAAAGCCGTCGACCTTGTGCTCGTCAAGCATCCACTGCGTCCAGCGCATGAGCATGCCGGTCCCGTTGTCGGCGACGGGGTCACCCTGCAAGGGATCGACGGTGTTGTAGGGATAGAACGTGAAGTTGTTGGTGCCAGGGTTGCGCGCGGTGCCGGGGTTGCTCACGGCTTTGGGAGTCAGCTGACGATCGGGGTAATAGCGATAGTTGTTGGCGTCGGGCTTGTTGTACGTGGTCCCGGCGGGGATGTTCTGCGCGTTCGCGGCCACCGGCTGGCGAATGAAAGAGAAGTTGGATTCCTGCGCGATATCGATCAGCGCAACGAGGTCGCCTCGTTGCAGGTCGTACCGCGCGCCGCCGGGGTTCTCAGACTGGTAATAGCCCGACGCGATGCCGTTGTGGAAATCGCCCCAGTTGTCGGTGGGCTGCTTGGTCGTGATGGTGTTGGCCGAGGCCATCCAGAAGCCGGGGTACCCGCCCGCCTGCTGGAAGCTGATGCTGGTCTGGCGGCCGGAGCTGTGGTTCAGGATCGCGTCGATATACACCAGCCCGTTAGCTTGGTGGAACTCATCGACGAGGGCCCTGAAATACTGCTCGGTGCCGTAGGTCGTCTGCGCGCCGGGCCTGCCGAGGTCAAAGCGATCAAAGGTGTCATAGCCCGCGCTGCTGCTGGCGAACGCCTTGACCGGAGAGGGAAGCCAGACGCCGCCGTAGCCCGCGAGGAAGAAGTCGGGCATGCGGCGTTCCATGTCGGTCCAACGCGACTCGAACCATTGGAGGATCACCGGTGGATCGGCCTTGGCGGGCGCGAGCGTCACCGTCGAACCCGCTGCGAGACCCAACATCGCCATCGCCGCGTGAGCGGTGCGAAGGCCAAACACGGAGTACCCGCAAGCGCCTGGGCGCGTCATCGTCATGGATGAATCCCTTTTCTAGATCGTCGATCGGTTTTCGAACACGGCACACGGACTTCGGCTGCGTGCCCGCGCCGCTGAGGTCCGGGGAACGGCTCCGAAACCCTGCGGCGACTCTCAAGTATGATCCATACGGCGGCAGAATGGAACCAAGTTTCAGTTATTTTCATCAATTTTCTGGAACACCACGCCCGGCAACGGTGGACATACTCTCTGGCCTCCGTTCAGGCACGTTTGCGGATGCACCGCCGCCGAATGTGGCCCAAGACCTCAAAAGCTCGCTTTGCGACTCATGCCGATAAACCGCGATCGACCCGCTGGACCCGAATTTTTCACGAACTCTCTGAGCCGCTCGACTGAAGCAGTCGGCTCTATCCTCAAGGCCCTTGGTCACGCGACGCTCGCCCGCCGAGATCGCCAGACCTGGCCGCCACGCTTGTCCGTCCTCGATCTTGACCCCGTTCAACAACGCAGGAGCCCATGAATGTCTCCAAGAAACTCTCTTCGTCTCGCTCGTTACGTCCCGACGCTCTGTTCCGCGATCGCCATCACGGCCGGGACGCTCGCCCCCGCGTTCAGCACGCCCGCGTTCGCGCAGGCGACAAACGTCGCCGCGGCACCCGGGCACGTGACGCTCGCGGCCGCAAGCGCCGAGGATTCTGAAAAGCTCGCCGACGGCGTGGTGCGGTTCTTCGCCTCCGCCGAGACCAAGAAGAACGCGCTGCCGTCCTTTGCGCTCGTGAAGCCCATGCCTTCGGTCGGCCCGGTGCCCGCAGGGTTCCCGGTCTTGGTCCGCATGGGAAGCGTGGGCGGCGCGTCGGGCGCGAAGGTCGCGGCCCAGGTTGACTTTGCGCCCGGCACCAGCCTCTACGGCACCGGCGAGGTCTCGGGACCGCTGCTCCGCAACGGGCGCACGATCACGACGTGGAACACCGACGCATACGGCTACGACGACACGGCCGTATCGCTTTATAAGTCGCACCCGTGGGTGCTCGCGGTCCGTGCCGACGGCTCGGCCTTCGGCGTGCTCGCGGACACGACATACCGGTGTGAAGTTCAGGTCGCGGGCACGCCGGGATCGGCCGGGTTCGTGCGATTCAGCGCCGAAGGCCGGCAGTTCCCCGTCATCGTCATCGACAAACCCTCGCCGCAGGAAGTGGTCGCGGAGCTCGCGCAGTTGACGGGCACGATCACCATGCCGCCCAAGTGGGCCATCGGCTATCACCAGTGCCGCTATTCCTACTACCCCGATGCAAGAGTCCAGGAGATCGCCAGCGAGTTCCGCAAGCGCGACATCCCCTGCGATGTCATCTGGCACGACATCGACTACATGGACGGCTTCCGCTGCTTCACGTGGAACAAAGAGTACTTCCCTGATCCCAAAGCTCACAACGAGTGGCTCCATCAAAACGGGTTCCACAACGTGTGGATGATCGACCCGGGGATCAAGGCCGAGAAGGGCTACTTCGTGTTCGATCAGGGCAACACGGTCGATGCGTGGGTCAAAGCGGCGGACGGCACGACGGACTATAACGGCGAGGTCTGGCCGGGCATGTGCGTGTTCCCGGATTACACGCGGAAAGAGACGCGCACGTGGTGGGCCGGTATCTATAAAGACTTCATGGCGACGGGCATCGACGGCGTATGGAACGACATGAACGAGCCAGCCGTGTTCAACGTCAAGTCCAAAACCATGCCTGAAGAGAACGTCCATCGCGCTGATGCCGAGCTGGGCGGGCCGGGCACTCACGCGCGGTATCACAACGTGTACGGAATGCTGATGGTCAAAGCAAGCCGCGAGGGGATCATGGCCGCCAACCCCGACAAGCGGCCGTTCGTGCTCTCGCGTGCGGGTTACATGGGCAGCCACCGATACGCTGCGTCGTGGACCGGCGACAACACCGCGGATTGGCCTCACTTGGAAGAGTCGATCTCGATGACGTTGAACCTCGGCCTGTCGGGTCAACCGTTCTCGGGGCCCGACATCGGCGGGTTCGCGGGCAACGGGCCAGCGGGGCAAGAGGGCAAGCTCTTCGCGCGTTGGATGGGCTTTGGATCGATGCTGCCGTTCAGCCGCGGGCACACGGGCAAAGGGAACATCGACAAGGAGCCGTGGTCGTTCGGTCCCGAGGTCGAGAAGACCTGCAAGGCCGCGCTTGATCGCCGTTACCTCTTCATGCCGTACTACTACACGCTCTTTCACGAAGCCGCGACGATCGGGCTGCCGGTCGCACGCCCGCTGTTCTTTGCCGATCCGAAGGACCAGGCGTTGCGCAGCGAGGACGACGCGTTCCTGATCGGCGACGGGCTGATGGTGGTCGCGCAGGTCGTGCCCGATTCGACGCGCGTGCCGGTGCTGCCCAAGGGGATCTGGCACAAGCTGGCGTTCGAGGGCGAAGCGGGCGTGGCGGACCTGCCAGACCTTTACCTGCGCGGCGGGTCGATCGTTCCTGCGGGGCCCAAGATCGAGTTTGTCGATGAGAAACCGCTGAACCCCTTGACGCTGTACGTCGCGCTGGACGCGAACGGGAAGGCCGACGGCACGCTCTACGAGGACGCTGGCGAGGGTTGGGGCTATCAGAAAGGTGAGTTCCTTCTGTCCACGTACCACGCCGAAAAGAAGGGCGACACGATCTCGGTCACGCTGAAGAAATCCGAGGGCAGCATGAAGCGGCCTGACCGCGGGATCGTGGTGAACGTGGTCGATGCGGGCGCGGACGGTTCGCCGCGCGTGTCCAGCGGCAACGGGCGGGACGGCGCGGAGGTCTCTGTCACCGTCAAGAAGTAGGCCGAGTTCGTCTCACACCTCGCGTGTGCAGAAAGAGCCCCACCCCAACGCGAGGGAACTTGCCGACTCACCACACACACGCAACGAAGAACGCTCGCGTTTGAGATTCCAGATAAGATCCCAACCATGCCCAGACCGATCGAACGTGTGTGTGTCTTCTGCGGGGCGAGCAACGGCGGACGAGCCGATTACGCGCAGGCCGCCCAGCTGGTTGGAAAGACGCTCGCGACCCGCGGGATCACGTTGATCTACGGCGGCGGCCGCGCGGGGCTGATGGGGGCCGTCGCCGACGCCGCGCTCGATGCGGGTGGGCGCGTGATCGGCGTCATTACCAAGCTGCTCGAAGGGCGTGAGCTCGCTCACACGGGAATCACCAAGCTGCACATCACCGACACCATGCACGAGCGAAAAGCGATGATGGCGGAGCTGGCCGACGCGTTCATCGGGCTGCCCGGCGGGCTGGGGACGCTCGACGAGCTGTTCGAGATTCTGGCCTGGGCCCAGCTGGGGATCCACGGCAAGCCGGTCGGGCTACTCAATATTTGCGGGTACTACGACTCGCTGATGACGTTTCTCGATCACGTCGAGCGCGAGTCGTTCCTGCGACTCAACCACCGCACCGAGATCGTCCTCGAAGCGGACGCGGCCAGGCTCATCGACGCGCTGGGGACCGTCGGCGTGGCGCACGCTCGTTTCCCAAAGTAGCGACGTGTCGCGATGGTCCGTCCGACAGTCGGCGGCCGCGTCGTTGCGCCAGATTCGAATCAGCCTCAGGCCGCGGCCTTGGACGATCGCTTCGCGATCTTGTCAGAATCTACTGGCAGCCCACTCACGATCCGATCCACAAGCGTGACCATCTCGGAGAGTTCGGGCTTTGAGATCTGCGCGTCAGCCCCGACCTGCTGACCCTTCTTCAGATTGTCCTCGCTGACGAGCGAGCTGAAGAGGACGACGCGGACACCCTTGAGGTGCGGGGTTTCCTTGATCCTTCGCGTGAGGTGCAGCCCGTCCATGCGCGGCATCTCGATGTCGCTGACGATGGCGTCGATGGTCGGCCCCGGCTTGGAGACGGCCTCCCACGCGGCCTGGCCGTCGCCGTACACCTCGACCTTGGTGTAGCCCGACTTGATAAAGATATTCTGGATGAGCTGCCGCACGAAGGGCGAGTCCTCGGCGATGACCACACGCTTGGACCCGCGGTCGATGTTCATTGTGTTCTCGACACTCTCAACGTGCAGACGCTTTTCGGCGAGGATCGAGTCGGCGACGGATTCAAAGTCAACCATCAGCACGAGCCGGCCGTTGAGCTCTAGCACGCCGGTGGTGCAGCCTTTGACCCCTGATTCTTCGCTTCCGATGTTGACCTCGGGCGCGGGCTGGACCTTGGACCAACTGACGCGGTGGATCTGCTCGACACCGTCCACCAGGAACCCGGTCTTGGTGCCGTTGAACTCGGTGATGATGACCCGGCCCTCTTCGCGCTTAGTCTCGGCGGTGCGATCGACGAGCCCGAGGTGGGCGGCCAGGTCAACCACAGGGAGGACCGAACCCCGGATCGTGAACATGCCCAGCACCGAGCTGTGCTGGTGCGGGGCGGCTACGGCCTGGACCGGACGGATCACCTCGCGAACCTTGGCAACGTTGAGCCCGAAGGAACCACCGGCGAGCTGGAAAACCAGAACCTCGAGCTCGTTGGTGCCCGCGTCGAGAAGGATGTCGCCCGTGATGCTGGGTGCTTTGCTCATGCTGCGCTCCGTGTGAGGTGTCGAGGTAGGTATCGGCCCAAAGGCCGCTCACATCGAGCGCGGTTGAAAAGAAGAGTTCACGCGACGTGCGAGCTACCCCCCCAGATCGCGGGTGGTGGTACTTCAGAGCGGGCTACGGCGCGAAGAGCGCATCCACGAACGCCGCAGGGTCGAAGGCCTGCACGTCCTCGGGGGTTTCACCGACGCCGATGAACTTCACGGGGATGTCCGTGGTGTCCTTGATGGCGATAACAATGCCGCCCTTGGCGGTGCCGTCGAGCTTCGTGAGGAAGATCCCGGTGATGCCCTGATGCTCGGGCG
Organism: uncultured Phycisphaeraceae bacterium; assembly: GCA_964540295.1. Taxonomy (GTDB): domain Bacteria; phylum Planctomycetota; class Phycisphaerae; order Phycisphaerales; family UBA1924; genus CAZCPB01. The sequence continues at coordinate 6,042 of CAZIMT010000044.1, read as the reverse complement.
CGGTGGCGACGGCCTTGCCGAACTCCTCGGCTTGGCGCAGGGCGTTCTGGCCGCTGGTGGCGTCAAGAACCAGCAGAACCTCGTGCGGCGCGCCAAGGATCTGGCGCGAAACGACCGAGCGGATCTTCGTGAGCTGCCGCATGAGCGGGTCCTGCGTGTGCAATCGGCCTGCGGTGTCGAGGATGAGCACATCGACGCCCTGTGCCTTCGCGGCCGTGCAGGCGTCAAACGCCACGGAAGCCGGGTCGCCGCCCTGCTGACCCTTGACCACAGGCACGTTCAACCGCTCGGACCAGATCTCAAGCTGCCTTACCGCGCCAGCTCGGAAGGTGTCGCACGCGCCGAGCATCACGGAATGACCCTGAGAATTGAGCAGCGAGCAGAGCTTGGCGATACTGGTAGTTTTGCCCACGCCGTTGACACCGGTGACCAGAATGACGGTCGGCCCTTGGCCCTTGGGCCGCAGCAGCAGGCGGCGGTCGCTCTCGGGCCACATGCGCTTGAGCTCTTCTTTGAGGTAGTCAAGAACCTGCTCGCCCTTGTCCACCTTTCCGGAGCGGAAATCGCTGCGGATGGCGTCGATGAGGCGTGCGGTGGTCTTCACGCCGACATCGGCCTGGATCAAGCGCGATTCAATCTCCGAGATCAACTGCTCGTCGAGTTTTCTCCCGAGCAGGATCGAGCGCAGCCCCGAGACGAACGACTCGCGCGTTTTGTCCAGGCCTTGCTTGAGCTTGGAGATGATGGTTTTGAAGAAACTCATGGGGGGAAGGGATCGAGGGATGAGGGATCGAGGGATGCGGGACGAGCGAAGCGATTTAGCTCAGGGCCTCGTCGGGAGAGATGTCGCTCATTGGCGCGTCCTGCGGCACGAGCGGGCCGGTGATGCCCGCAGCCACGACCTGCTTGAGCACCTTGTCCAGCAGCCCGTTGACGAACGCGGGAGACTTGTCGGTGCTGAAAGCCTTGGCCAGCTCGACAGCCTCGTTGACAACGATCTTGGGGCTGGTCAGCCCGGATGTCATCTCCCAGTGAGCCAAACGAAGGATCGCGCGGTCCACGGCCGCCTGCCGGTACGCGGGCCAGCCCGGCGCGAGCTCTTCCATCATCTTGTCGGCCTTGGCGCGGTCCTTGTACGCGGCGATGGCTCGCGCGACCGCCGTGGCGACGGCCTTGGTCGAGAGCTCGGACTCGGCGGCGACGGAGGCGGTCAGCTCCTCGGGCGTGGCCTCGCCGCGCACGTCGAGCTGGTAGAGCGCCTGGAAGGCGAGCTTGCGGATGTCGCGTGGTGTGGCCATGTCAGGATCGCCCTCCGCGGCGAGCTTTGTCGGGAAGGCTTCGGGTGACGCGGGCCGCGGATGGCCTGGATTTAATCAGGGGCTTGGTCACGAAATTGCGCACGAGATTGGCCCGCGTGGACCCGATCTTCGCAGAGTTGATCGCTTCGATTTGCAGCGCCGTGTCGAGTGCGGCCGCCATCGCTTCCTGGCCTTTGTTGCCGTGCGTGCCGCCAGCTCGAGCCTCGGCCTGAGCCGGGGTATCAACGGTGAGCACGCCAAGCCCCACAGGGACGCCGGTCTGCAGCGTGATAGCGACAAGGCCTTGCGTCACCGCGTGCCCGAGAATCTGGTCGTGACTGGTCTCGCCCTTGATGATGCAGGCCAGCGCGACCACCGCAGCGAACTTGTTTGTCATCGCGGCGGCTAGAACGAGCGGCACCACCTCAAAGGCTCCGGAGGCCTCATAAATCGCGAGGTTCGCGGGTTGGCCCCCACGAGACGCGTACTCCGTACGAGCCCCCACCAGCAGCGCGTCTGTCACCGTGCGCGTATAAAGGCTCACGACGATCGCCACGGGGCGCACGGCCGGGGTCGACGGAACAGCACGAGTTTTTTGGATGGTTTTCGCCATTCGAGCGCTACATGGTAGTTCCGATTCAAGGCACCGGCGCGAGGGCGTGAGCCAGCGACAGCGGCCTAATCCGCACAACGTTCAATCGCGCACGTTGCGGCGAGCGGCTTGGAGAGCCGCTCCTACCTCAAGACGGTCACTAGGATCGGGCTCATGCACTGGATACTCGAACGGCTCAGCCCGATCCTGCGGCTCTCTCGTGTCTCGACCGCGTTCGCGGTGGTCGCCAACGCGTGGTTCGTGATTCTGTGGACGCGGCAGGAGACGGCCGAGGCGGCACACACCACGCTCATGGCCGAGCCGCTCTGGCTGCTGCTCGCCAGTTCCGCCGCCAACGCGTTGGGCCTCTTTGGATTCGGGATGGCGCTCAACGACATCCTCGACCTGCGGCGTGATCGCGCACTCAAGCCTGAGAGGCCCTTGGTTTCGGGGGCGGCGGGCATGGACACGGCCGTGGTTCTCGTCACTTCTGCGCTGATCGTCGCCGTGCTCGGAGCCACCCCCTTTGGCATCCGGGCCGTGCTGCTGACGATCCTGCTCGCGGGCGCGATCTTGGTCTTCAACGGAGCCGCACGGTTCGTGCCAGCCTTCGGGTTTGTGTCCTACGGGCTGATCTATAGCGGGCACATGCTCGTGCCGAATTCGCACCTGAGTTTTCTGGTCCCGGTGTGGGTGGTGCTCACGCTCATGACGACGATCAATGCCGCGGCTCACGTGCTGGGGCGGAAGATCCCGCCCGTCTCGTCGCGGGCGTGGGTGATGACCGTCGCGGGATGGGCCGCGTGGAGCGGGGCGCTGATCTGGCTGGGCTGGTCACGCAACAAGCTCGGGGGCGGGTTCTGGCCCGGATGGGTGAAACCAGGCTCCGCGGTGTGGGTGGGCGGCGTGCTCGCGGTGCTGGCGTTGATCGCGTGGCGTAAGGCGAAGATCACCGGTCGCGGGCCGCGGATGGCCGACAAGCTGGTTCGCTACGGCGTGCTGGCGATGAGCTTCTGCTGCGGCGCGTGGATGTTCGGGAACGAGAACGTGCGCGACGGTCTGGTGCTGACGGGGCTGGCGGTCGCGGGGTATCTGGGGATGACCGTGCTGCGTGAGATGTACGCGTTGGTGGAGCAGCCGCTGGGGTTCAGGCGGTAGGCGATTTCACGCCGTGCTCACCGCGATTTTTCAGCTTCTTTGACCAAGGGCGAGCGGGCTGGCTCGGGGCTGGTGGCGCGGACTGCGGCAGCGTGATCGTGAAATCTGTGCCCCGACCCGGCTCGGTGTGGATGTCGATCCGCCCGTGGTGGGCCTCGATGATGCGGCGCGACGCGGGCAGACCCAACCCTGTTCCCCCAGATTTAGTCGTGAAATACGGCTGAAAAACCTTGGCGAGCGTTTCAGCCGAGATGCCCGGGCCGGTGTCGATGACGTGGAGCACGGACGTGAGATGGCGTTCGGCGTCCTGGCCCGAGTTGGTCCGCAGGATCAGCTCGCGCGGCGTCGCGGGCGTTGACAACTGGGCTTGATCGATCGGTGCGGTCGTGGTCGTCGTCGTGGTCGTGGTCGTCAACGCCATGGCCTGCACCGCGTTGAGCATGAGGTTCAGCACCGCCTGCTTCACAGCTTGCACATCGATCCACGCCGGGAGCGGGCCCAGTGTCAGGTCGGTGCGCAGCCGGATCCCCTGCTTCTCGGCCTGGGGCATGTAAAAATCGGCGAGCTCCTCGACCACGGTGTTGAGGTCCGAGGCCTTGGGATCAAGACGCAGCTCGCCCGCGTATTCGAGAAAGTCTGTAAGGATGCCGCGCAGACGCTCGACCTCGCGGCGAAGCGAGCCGATCCGCCGCAGCAGCCGGCCCTTGTGCTCGGCGTCTACTTCAAGCTCGTCCACGCCCTCGGCCAGAAGCTGCGCGTTGAGCCCGATCGTCGATAACGGGTTCTTGATCTCGTGGGCAAGCCCGCCGGTCATCGAACCGAGTTCGGCGAGACGTTCCGCGGCCCGGGCGCGACGTTCAGCGGCCCGGACCTCACGCACCACGCGACGGTTGGCCGACCACCAGAACGCCGCGCTGATCGCGGCCCCGGTTCCGAGGCCCAGAAGGAATGTTGAGAGCGTGGCGGGCACAGGGGAGTATTGGTCGTGTGTCGGGCTCAAAGATCGAGATTTGAGAGCGGCTGGCGCGCCGCACGCGAAGGCGCTGGGTTGCAAAAACGAGGTAAAGCCCGGGGTGTGATAGACCGTCGGCGCGGCAGATTGAAGACGAGAAGAGTCGGCTCGGAGAGCCGACCTACTCGGGACTAACGGCGCGGCGAACGCTCGTAGCCACGCTTGGGGACGACGTGAATCTCGGCGCTCTCGTTGCGGGTGACCTTCGTCGCGTGCCAGCCTTTGTCAGTCTTCATCGCATCGTAGGTGACCGACGAGCCGTCCTTAAGGACGCGGAAGCCGTCGCCCTGAATCACAGAAAAGTGCGCGAAGATGTCCTGGCCCTCGGGCCCGGTGATGAAGCCGAACCCCTTGCGAGGGTCGAACCATTTGACGAGGCCTTCGACGGCTTCAAGATGCTGCGCTGACTGCTCACTCACGGCACGCCCCTCAGGGAAAAAAGATCAGACAAAAAAACCGGATAGGACGCCGTGTGAGAACGAAAGGGCGTCGTCGGAACCGCCGAGATGAACCGCGAACGCGACGGCCGGGACGAAGGTCTCGGCACTGATCGAGGTTCGCGCTCCCGATCGGCACGGCCCACATAGGGCCGCCCGAGAGAGAGATTATCTAGATTACCACGAAGTGAGACGAGAACGCAACAAGAAACAAGCCGCCCGAGGGGGCGGCTTGCGCGCGTGAGATCATTAATTTATTAATTCTGGTGCGAGAAGAGGCTTAGTGGTTCGCGGGAACGCCTTGGTCGGCAGGGGCGTTCTTGCGAGCTTCGTCGATCAGCACGGCCTTGCGGCTGAGCTTGATGCGGCCTTGGTCGTCCACCAGAATGACCTTCACCTTCACAATGTCGCCGATGCGGACCACGTCGCCGACGCTCTTGACGTACCCCTCGGCCAGCTCCGAGATGTGGCACATACCGTCGGTCCCGGGGGCCAGCTCGATGAATGCGCCGAAGTCCTTGGTCGAAACGACCTTGCCGGTGAAGATTGTTCCGACCTTGATCTCGGCGCACAGAGCCTCGATCTCGCCGCGAGCCGAGTCGATCGATTCGCCGTTCGGGGCCGCGATCGTGACCTTGCCGTCGTCCTCGACGTCGATGCTAACGCCGTAGCGGTCCTGGAGCGAGCGGATCATCTTGCCGCCGGGCCCGATGAGCTTGCCAATCTTCTCTGGGTCGATCTGGATCGAAACCAGGCGCGGGGCGAGCGGGCTAATGGCCGGACGCGGGGCGGCGATGGTCTGCTCCATCACCGTGATGATGTCGAGCCGCCCGACACGAGCCTGCTCGAGGATGACTTCGATCTGGGAGACTTTCAGGCCACGGGCCTTGAGGTCGAGCTGGATGCCGGTGATGCCCTCGCGGGTGCCGGAGACCTTGAAGTCCATATCGCCGAAGAAATCTTCTTCGCCGATGATGTCGGTCACGAAGATCTCATTCTGGTCGTTGTCGTCAGAGAAACGGCCGACCGAGATGCCAGCGCAGGTGGCCTTGATGGGGACGCCAGCGTCCATGAGCGCGAGGCACCCGCCGCACACCGAGGCCATGGACGACGAGCCGTTGGACTCGGTGATGTCGCTGACGACTCGCACCGTGTATGGGAACTCATCGGGGCTGGGAAGGATTGCCAGGAGCGAACGCTCCGCCAGCGCGCCGTGCCCGATCTCGCGGCGGCCCGGGCCGGTGATGCGCTTGGCTTCGCCGGTGGCGAAGGGCGGGAAGTTGTAGTGCAGTGTGAACTTCTTGCTGTACTCGGCGATCAGCCCGTCGATGATCTGCTCGTCCTTGGACGTGCCGAGCGTGACCGAGACCAGCGACTGGGTCTCGCCGCGCTGGAAGAAGGCCGAGCCGTGCGTGCGGGCGAAGACGCCCACTTCGGCGGTGATGGCGCGGATGTCGGTGGGTCCTCGTCCGTCGGCGCGGGTCTTCTTCTCGACGATCAGGCGGCGCGTGATCTTCTCTTCCAGCCGCTTGAACGCTTCCTTGG
>CAZIMT010000043.1:0-20402 GCA_964540295.1 uncultured Phycisphaeraceae bacterium | reverse complement strand
GCAGTCGTCGCCGGGCCCGGCCACGACCTGAGGAAACCTGGCGGCCAGCCCGGCGGAGCGGGCGTAAATGTGGTTGAGCAGGCCCGACTCGCGCATCCCCCCAGCATATCTGACGCGAGCGTCTGGATAGCGGCTCGTGTACGAGAATAATCAGCATCAGATCGAGGCGGCGCTAAGTTTTTATGCGAACACGAACTCAAAATGGACCTTGCGCATCGGGTACGAGGTTGAGAAGAACAAGTACTCGTCGCGTCTATGGTGTGTGCCGGATTCTCCGACAGGCGATCGCTGAATCTATTTATCAGACGGCAGAAATTGCGCAGTGAGATGCTGCGCGCGCCGAAACAAACCCTAGGTAGAGTTTTCTCCTCTCTCTTTCTCTCTCTCCCGGGTCGTTCACGTCGGAGGATTCTGTATGCGAGGTGGATACACCGTCTTTGCGTCCGAGGCCGCCGAAGCTGACAGCCAGCAGAAGGCCGCGTCTTCTCCCGGTCGCGTCACGCCGGGGATGATTTTTCTGTGCTTCTGTTGCGTGGTGGCGTTGTCGGGCGTGAGCTGGATCGGCTTTGCGCCCACGTCGTTCGAAGCGGCGGCCGAACGCGGCAAGGTCGCGTTCGCGGCGTTGACCGGGAACCCGATCCAGCAGCCGATGGACTTCGAGCCCGCGATGCTCGCGGCGATGCAGGCCGAGGAGTTCGCCAAGCGGCTCCAAGAGATCGATCCCAGGCCGTCGGGCCCGCGCGGGATCAAGATGCCGGTGACGCACCATCCCAAGAAGGAAAAGGGAGTTGCAAAGGTTCAGTCGGGCAGCAAGCCCGCGTCGGTCATCAAGCCGAGCGGCATTCGATTGACCGAGGCCGGCTCGAGCCGATAGGCGGCCCGAAGCTCGCGGCTTGTATCGCTCTCTTGCGCACACGAAGGCATTTTCAGGTGTCGCATCGGCATCAAGAACCTACACGACTCCGCGAGGTATTGATGCAACTGCGTTCATTCAAGCTCGTCAAGCCGCAACCGAAGGCTGGTTCATGCGGACCTGCGAGTGACCTCGTGCTCGCGGGCGATGTAGACTTCGGCCGTTCGAGTCTTCGCCATCCTGCTGCCTTTCGGTGACACGGGAGATTTGGTCGGCATCCAAGTCGCATGATAAACCACGGAACCATCGGTCTTGGTGTGCTGGCGTTTGTTGTGACTGGGGCGGCGGCGACCGTCTTGGTGATGGCCCGCTCGGCCGATTCGGCGCGGTCGCTCACATATGCATCGTTCAAAAGCGAGCCCGAGGCGGCCAAGGGCTCGGCCGCATTCCGTGAGCGTGAGCTGTACACGCCGCAGATGGTCGTGAACGGCAGCCAAGAGTTTGTGGGCTCGGATTCCTCGACGGCCAAGAGCGCGATCAAGAAGGCGCTGGCACAGGCTGCTTCGGTGGAGGTCGCCGTTCGAGCCAAGGAGTCTTCGCAAGATACATCGGTGAAGGCCGGGGGCAAGAGAGCGTCGAAGCGCATCGTCGTCACTTCGAGTTTGAAGAGCGTTCCCAAGGGCGCGGTCGCGCGAGTAGCGCTCACCGAGAGCGGCCTATCAACAGACGTGAAGCGCGGTGAGAACAGCGGCCGAGCGCTCAAGCACGACGCGGTGGTCAGGGCGTTCACGTCGATCAAGAATCCGGTAGACGGCGAGACCGTGACAGAACTGACGCCACCGGACGGGTTCGATGTCACCAAGGCGCGAGTCGTGGTGTTTGTGCAGGACGTTTCGTCGATGAAAGTCTTCGGCGCGAGTGAGAGCGAAGTCAGCCGAGACCGCTAAACGCTCCGCTTGGCGCTCGGAACGATCCCCATGATCGCCAGATTTCTCATGTTCGCCTTGAACGCGATATCGAAGACATCTCCCAGGCCCGGCACCGAGCCGACAAGGGTGTCCAGCGCGATGTTGCCGACCATTATGCCGAGCTGTTTTTTCGTCGCCCCGAGTTTGGCGGCTTCCCACACGATGTAAAGCGAGACGGCGGCGCCGATCGCGTCGCCCGCGGCGGGGATCAGGCCGATGATCGAGTCGAGGCCGATCCTCAATTTCAAGCCCGGGATCTCAAAGGCGTTGTCCATGAGCTGCGCGAGCGCGAGCAATCGCCGACGACGCATAGTCGCGGTGTCAGGGTCGATCGTCCTTGAGTTAGTCGGCATGGAAAGACGTCCAACGAAGTCAGAGGGCGGGCGGCTGGTTGGCGACATGGTTGCCACGAATACTTGTTCCGCAAAGACCCGGACGAGTTTCGCGCCGATGTTCGTATAATAATAGTATAAACGCTTTGCGAACACTCCGAGTTAGCCCAGTTTTTTCAAAGATTTTGTCCTTGTGAAGCTGGGCTGACTTGTGCGCTCAGCAGGCATTCGGTACTCTCTGTGTCGTCAATTGACAGGTGGTGCCTGTGCTTGACGGTGGTGTCATCGCGTTCTGCGGGTGGCTTTGGTGGGTTTGAAATTGAACTGATGAGTCCAAGGTCGCAGGTGCCTCACGCCCGCGCTCACCGCGCGAAACACCGCGCGGGCGCTGCGCGAGCGGCAAGTACGCAGGGCTCCATCAACCAACGAGAGCCCGCGCCGGAAACGGCTCGGGGCAGGAGGGAAGGCCCGGTCACGCGACCGGGCCTCTTGTTTTTTGTTCCCCCGCTCGAATGGCGGCGCGTCGGCGTTGCTTTAGACCGCGGAGATGCGACACTCTCAACGATGAACACCTCAGCTCAAGATTCAAAGTCTACACCGAGCGCCCCCGGCCTGATTCTGGCCGACGCGTCCCGCGCTCACCGTCCCGTTCTGATCTCCTCGTGGAACGGGTTGCCCGCGATGAGGTTGGCTGTCGAGCTCTACGGCAAGGGAACGCCGTTGTTGCGCGCGATCGTCGCGGGTACCGCGCTGGTCGAGGACGACCCCGACGAGTTCTCGGTTGGCTTCGGAGGGCTGCCCAACGAGGACTGCGTTGTTGAGTTGGATGCGGCGGTGATGGACGGGCCGGGGCATCGGGTCGGAGCAGTGGCCGGGCTTCGAGGATTTCGCCACGCGGCGTCTGTGGCGCTCGAAGTGCTGGCGCGGACCGATCACGCGTTGCTGGTCGGCACCGGCGCGGACAAGTTCGCGCGGCTGGTCGGATTCTTCGAAGAGAACCTGCTCACGCCAAAGTCGCGCGAGGCTTGGCTGGCGTGGAAGGCGCAGCTGAGCGAACGCGACGCGTGGCTGAGCGACACCGACCGCGCGACAGACTTTGGCACAGCGTTGTGGGCGGGCAAGGCCGAGGGCGGGCGAGGCGTCGGCCCGGCTGGCGCTCCGACGGTGCCGTTCACGTTCGGGACGATCCACACTTCGGGCCTTGACGCCGAGGGAAATCTCTTCGCGGTGACGAGCACGAGCGGGCTGTCGTACAAGCTGGCCGGGCGCGTCGGCGACACGCCGATCGCTGGCGCGGGGCTGTACGTGGACAACGCGGTGGGGTCGGCTGGCGCGACGGGACGCGGCGAAGCGGTGCTGCAGAGTTGCGGCGGGTTCGCGGCGGTGGCGCAGATGGACTCCGGAAAAACGCCCGAGGAGGCGTGCCTCGCGGTGCTCAAGAAGATCGTCGAGCGCACGCGCGAGAAACGCTTGCTCAACTCCAAAGGCCGCCCCAACTTCAACGTCACAATGTATGCTCTGCGAAAGGACGGCCTGACCGGATCGGCGTCGATCCACGAGGGGTACCAGCACGCGGTGCAGCGCGAGGCCCACGGCGAGCTACGACCCTCGGCCTTCCTGTTCGCCAAGGATGAATGAGAACGCGGGCGAATCTATCGCTAGAGGCTGTCCGAATCGCGTCCGACGATCATGCCGTTCGTATATAGTGGGCGAGCACGCGGGTTGGATCGTGAGTGCGAACGCTTTGAAATCGAACGCAATACTCGGTGTTGCCACGGAGACCGCCATGAGACGAATGTTGAAGAGATCAGGCGCTCGAGTCGTTCCAGGGCGGCTCTCGCGCTGGGCGGCGATCATGGCGGCGTTCGTTTCTTTACCCGCGATCAATACGCTCGCTCAAGAGGAGCCGCCCGAGGCGTTGGCGGTCAAGCCCGAACCGCGGCCTTGGAACTTCAGCCTTCAGTTCGACGCCGAGCGGGCGTTCTCATCAAACGTGGAAGGCCCCGGCAAGGCCTCAGTCACGCGGCTGGGCAGCGAGTTCGAGGTCTCGCACGTCTTCGGGGCGAGCACGCTGGTGAGCGCAACGCTGGCTGGCGAAAGATCGTTTTATGACTTCAGCGGTACGACGGAGCTCTCACCCGGGTTTAACGAACCCTTCGGCGACACGCACCGCGGCAAGTTCGGGGTCAACGTGCTCACGCGCGAGAGCGAGCGATTCGCGTGGTTCGTCGGCGGCAACGTCATCACGTCCAGAGAGGACGACGCGAAGTTCTCCGAGTCGCTCACGTTCGCGGGCATCATCGGCGTTCGTTACGCGCTGACCAAGAACTTCTCGGCCATCGGCGGGTTCGCCGCGCAGACGCGACTTGAGGACAACCCCCTGCCGATCCCGGCCGTCGGATTCGACTGGAAATTCGCGGAGAAATGGCGACTTTCGACCGACCCGGGGCTCGGGCTCCAGCCGTCGGGCGATCCGGGGCTCGGGCTAAAGCTGTCATTTCAACCGACCGAGGGCGTGACGCTCGCGCTCGAAGGCTCGTACCAGTCGCGCGAGTTCCGGCTCGACGATAAGGGCTTCGCACCAGAAGGACTCGGCATCGATCGCCGTGCGCCCGTGAATATCGGCGTAGAGTGGAAGATCACGCCCACGATCACGATTCTGGGCCGCGGCGGAGCGTACGTCTGGCAGCACTACAAGACCGAGGACAGCAACGGGGTCAACATCGCGCAGGGAGATTCCAAGCCGCAGGGGTTTTTGGTGGTGGGGGTGAACATTTCGTTCTAAAGGCGGCCGCACTCGGGGCACTTGCTGCCGACGGCGAGATTTTTCAGGTCGTAGGCGCAATGCAAGCACAGGCCGTGGCGGGTTCGGTGGATAAGTCGCAGCGTTCCCGGCGCGAAGAGAATGAGCCACGATCCGAGGCTAAATATCGCGGCATCGATAAGAAAGCGGTCCCAGAAAAGCCGGTCGGGATACCAGGGATTGTGCTCGATGCCAAGAGTTTGGCAGAGTCGAGGCCTCGCACGTTGATGAATTGACGCCATCCCGTGTTGTCCCCATCCTGATTACAGACCGCGTACATGGCAACACAAGGCCAGCCAACGGCCATCACAAAGTAAGTGCTTCCTCGTGCGGATGAAGAGGCTGCGCCGATGTTGTTGAGCACAACCGCCTGTCGTGCCGAACCCCAGATTCGTTGTTCGTCCCCATCGTCAGGAGTCGCGTGCTCGAGGTTGATGAGATGCGCGGGTGCCTGGACCATCCAAGATGAAAGACCAGGCTGCTCCATTCCGTGCATCCAGAGCCAGCCTCCTCCTTCGCCCTTAGTTGGCTCAAGCTTTCGGATCACCTGGAAGGTGTTTTGTGCTCACCAGGTTAAGCCTTGTGCACGCGAGCGTAACGGCCACCGTTGTCGCGATACCGATTACGCCACAAATCGCGGTTTGACGCAAGGCTTTGATGGTCGTCGTGCAATTCGTGTTCGTGCGGAAGATCTTCCTGAAAGTCTGACCGATCGAGATCCGCGTGCGTCTATCGCATGTCGTTCTGCAAAACCACGCGGTACCGCGCCTTGCCCGAACGCAGGCGCTCGATCGCGTCGTTGGCCTTGCTCATGGGGAGGTCCTCGGTGACGGCCGCGATCTTGTGCCGCCCGCAGAACTCGATCATGTCCAGCATGGTCGCGGGCGATCCTACTGGCGAACCGCTGAGAGACCTCTGACCCACCAGCATTGAGGAGATCGTGACCGGGACTGGCTCGGGCACCGCGCCGACAAAGTGGAGCCGCCCGCGCGGCGCGAGCGCGTTGATAAAGAGCGGCCAGTTCAGCGGCACACTCGCCGTCACAAGAATGAAGTCCAGCTTGCCCGCCATCGCGGCGAGAGCGGCGTCGTCCGTGCTGGTCACGGCGTGATGAGCCCCGAGCGACTTGGCCTCGGCGTGCTTGCTCGCCGAGCTGGTGAACGCGAAGACCTCGCACCCCCACTTGTTTGCGAACTGCAGGGCCAAGTGTCCCAGCCCGCCGATGCCCACCACGCCCACGCGGTCCGTGGGGCGAACGTCAAACTGCACGAGCGGGTTGAAGACCGTGATCCCGCCGCAGAACAGAGGCCCCGCCTTGCTCGCGTCAAGCCCGGCTGGCAGTATGGTCGCCCACGCCGCCTGACTGCGGACGCGCTGCGCAAACCCGCCGTAGCGCCCGATGATCGTGGCCTCGGCCGTGGTGCAGAGGTTCTGGTCGCCGCCGAGGCACTGCTTGCAGGTCGTGCACGACCCGCTGAACCACCCCAGCCCGACGCGATCTCCAACCTTCAGTTTCCCGACGTGCGCGCCCGCCGCGGCGACGGTGCCGACCACCTCGTGGCCCGGCACGAGCGGATAGGCCGACATCCCCCATTCGTTGTCGAGCATAGACAGATCGCTGTGACAAACGCCGCAGGATTCGACCGCAATCTCAATCTGGTCGTGCCCGAGCGAGCCAAACTCGAACTCGAAGGGCGTGAGCTTGGCCTTGGCGGCGGTCGCGGCGAGGGCGCGGATTTTCATGAGAAGCTCCTGTTAAAAGTGGAAGGAGCTTAGGGCGATCCACAGCGGCGAAGCACGTCCTCGTGGTGTCGAACATGAAGCAGACTCGGGGGAGCGCTTAGAGATCGAGCGATTGCTTCGACACTCGCAATAACCCTTTCAAGCCAAAGAATAAACCCCGGCAAGTGTGCCCGGGGTTGAACAACGCATAACTTTGAGATTGAAAGAAATTCTCTCGCTGCGGACGCCGCGCTCACGCATCGAGCACACGACGCCGAATTGCGACTCTCTTACCGCGCCCCGGCCTTCTTTCGTCGCGTGCCAGCCGCCAGCGATTTCTCAAACAACTCCGAGAACTTGAACCCCTTCCGCTTCTTCCAGTCCCCGCGGTGGTACGCATCGCTGGCCAAGATCGGGAACAACGCGGTGAGCTCGCCAAAGACCATTTGCTCGTGCACCACATCGACCTTGCCCCACGAGCAGGCCTCGCGAAGAGTCGAGCCCGAGAGCGCGCCGTCGCGGCTGTCGGCCACAGTCATCTGAATCGCGTACTTGTGCATGCCGACCTCGTTCGCGGCCCGCAGCGCCGCCCCACCCTTGCCGCCCTTCCGCTCATGCAGCAGCTCAGCCGCGACCACGATGTCCTGCGCAAAGTTCTTGGGCACGCCGCCGCCGAGCATCAAAAGACCGGTGTCTTTGCACGCGAGCTTGATATCGGTCAGCTCACGAAAGTCCTTGCCGCTATCAAACGCGACCTGGCCGCGACCCTGCTCGATGGCCTCGGTCTGCTGCAGCACGATGCCAAACCCGGCCGAGCAGTCGCTGAAGGCGGGCACGAAGATCGGCACGCGCTTGAGGTACGCGGTCTTCACAAGGCTCTCGTTCTTGGCGTGGTGCTTGACAAGGTACGCGCCCATCGCCTCAACGAACTCGCGCGAGCTGTACGCGCCAGGCTCGAAGGTGTTGAAGATTTTGTGCGTCGTCGCGTCGCAATCGCGAAGGTCGTCCTCGTTGATGTAGGTGTCGTAGATGCGGTCGATCATCAGGTTGCGCAGCGTCATATCGTCCACCGGCGGGGCCTCGGGGCTGCCGGGGGCGATGTAGTGCTTGAAACCCAGGCCCTCGAAGAAGTCCTGATCAACAATGTTCGCGCCGGTTGACACGATCGCGTCGATCATGTTGTTCTCGAGCAGCGTGACGATCGCCTTCTTCAGGCCAGCCGAGATCAGCGACCCCGCGAGCGTGAGGATCACGGCGCAGTCCTTGTCCTTGAGCATCATCGAGTAGATGTCGGCCGCCTGCGCCAGCGTGCGGCTTGTGTACGCCATCTCGCGGTAGCTATCGACGATCGAGCGAGCGTCAAAGCTCGTGATGTCGACGTGCTTGACGGGGCGCGAGAGCAGTTCTTTCTTCGTCCATTTTCCGTTGGCCATGACTGTTTCCCGGCATCAACGCCGGCTCCGAATGGGTGGTCAGCCAGCCCCCCTGGCTGTCGCTGATACTACCGCCGCGGGGGTGACGCGCCGGACGATGAACTATAGGTCGCTCGAAAGAATTTCTACGGAGAGCCACCGAGAAACACGATGAAGAAACCAGAGCGGAACTTCGGCACCCCCGGGCAGAAATCTCTCGCTCGAGCTCAACTCGTGTTCTGCTTCTCCGACTTCCTCCGTGTCATTCCGTGCTAACAGAATCAGGGTCTTACGGCTTGGGCACCGTCACGTCGAACACGAACGGCACCGTCAGCACCTTGCCCTCGTGCTGGAACTGACCCCACGCTTTGTACCGGCCAGGAACCGTGAACCGAGCTGCGAACTCCACACGCGGCCCGCGCTCGAGCTTCGCTACCGCGCCAGGTACGCCCGAGGCCTCGTGCGGGTGACTGTGCACGAAGTTGACGCGATCCTGACTGACGATGATCAGGTGCCCCAGCGCGCCGAGGTACGGCTCAAGGTCGGCGACCGCAGCCGTGAAGCCGCTGTGCGGATCCTTGACGTCCGAACGCTGACGGATGGTGTACGCGAACGTGGTCGAGCCGCCGATGGTGACCGGGCCGCCAGTGTCGAGCGTGATCGAATAGCCGTCGATGACCTTTGCTTGATCAGTGTCGACGCTCAGCTCGATCGGTGCCGGAGCCTTGCCCGGGATCGTCAACGTAAACGGCACGACCTGCATCCCCACATCCGGCGGCGTGAAATCGCTGAACAACGTGTACTCACCCGGCCTGGGGAACGCCCAGTTCAGCGTGAACGTGCCCTCCGGCTGCAACTCCGGGTGCTCGTGCGCGTACCACGACAAGTCCTTGGACACCATCAGCAAATGAAGTTTTTTCTCGTGAACGACCTCGAACTCGCGCACCAGGCCGCCGAGCGGGTCCTTGATCTCGAAGCGAAGTTCCGCTTCTTTCCCCGCGACCAGCGACGTCGCAACGGGCCAAACCTCGACGTCGTAACGGTCGGCGGTGATCTTTTTTAGATTCATCAGGCACACGGCGCACGTTCCCGGCCCCGCGTAAGTCTTGGACTCCTCGCAGCGCATCGGGCAGGCGAAGCTCGCGGGGACTTTCGACTCGATCTTGGCGAACTGTTCAAGCAACGTCGCGAACCCGGCCTCCGCACCCTTGAAATCTCCCGAGTCGGCCAGCGCGTGCAGATTGTCGGCCAGCTTTGAAAACTTCCGCGAGCCAAGGAAAATCTGCTTCATGTCCTCGTCTGGAATACTGAGCTTCGCAGCCCGGGCCAGCTCGCCAAAGCGAAACCCGAGCTTGGCGAGCACGTACGCGTCGGCGTGAATCGCGGTCAACTTTCGGCCGTCGATGCTCGCGCGGATCCCCGCGAGCCGTTGCTTGCCCTGCTGGATCGCAGAGTTGAACGTGCGCGGCTCGGTGAACTCGACGAGGTCGTCGTGCGAGTGAGGCTGGACGCCGAGATTGGCCGGGGCTTGAGTCTGAGCCGTACTGCTGGTCGCGATCACAATTCCTGAAAAAACGGCGGCCAACAGGCGGGAAGAGCGACGCTGTGTCATAGTTTCGATACCTCTCAATTGAAAACCATTACTCTGAATAGAAAGAACCGAGCCAGCATTCCCACCCGCCATTTTACGGCCTCACGCCCAGCCTCGCGTGCCGCTCGAAAATCTCCGTCGCGATCTGATCGACAAACTTCTCCAGTGGCATCGCGCCCAGATCCTTCTCCACGCCCCGGGCCCGCACGCTGACCATCCCCTGCTCCGCGTCGCGCGGGCCAACCACCAACATATACGGCACCTTCTCGTCGGCCGCGACCTTGATCTTGGCCTGAATTCGGTCGTTGCCGTCGTCGAGCTTCACGCGCACATCTCGCGCTCTCAGAGCCCGGGCCACCTTCTCGGCGTACTCGGCCGACTTCTCGCTGATCGGCAACACGCGCACCTGCTCCGGGTTCAACCACGTCGGGAACGCGCCCGCAAAGTGCTCGATCAGCACGCCGCAGAACCGCTCCATCGACCCGAAAGGCGCACGGTGTATAACAACCGGCCGGTGCGCCGCGTTGTCCGCGCCAATATAAGAAAGATCGAACCGGTTCCCCATCTGATAATCAACCTGCACGGTGCCAAGCTGCCACTCGCGCCCGATCACGTCCTTCACCACGAAGTCGATCTTCGGCCCATAGAACGCCGCCTCGCCCGGCTCCTGGCTGAACGAAACGCCCAGCGACTGCGCCGCCGCGATGCACGCCGCCTCGGCCTTGTCCCAGCTCTCTTTGCTGCCCGTGTACTTGCTGCTGTCCTGGTCGCGCAGACCAACCCGCACGCGGTAATCCTTCATCCCCAGCGTCGCAAAGATAATCTTCACCAGCGACAAGCACCCCTGGATCTCGCCCGGTATCTGCTCCTCAGTACAGAACAAGTGCGCATCGTCCTGCGTGAACCCGCGCACGCGCGTCATCCCGTTCAACTCGCCCGACTGCTCCCAGCGATACACCGTGCCAAATTCCGCCAGCCGCACCGGCATGTCGCGGTACGAGTGAGGGGCCGAGCCGAAAATCTTCGCGTGGTGCGGGCAGTTCATCGGCTTCAACATGAAACCCTCGACCAACTGATCGTCCGGCAAAACGCGATCGGGGGTGATGGTCTGCGCCTTGGTCCGCTCGTTGATCCCGGCCGCCAGCCGCGCCGAAACGCCCTCAACGCGATGGATCATCTCCGCGCAAGTACACCCCGACTTGCTCAGCTCCTCCAGCGCGTTCCGCTCAATAATCGGCGCAAACTGCGAATCCTTATAATAAGGAAAGTGCCCCGAAGTCTTGTACAACTCCAGCGACCCGATGTGCGGCGTAAAAACCTCCGTATACCCCTGCTTCTTCAGCTCCGCGCCAATAAAGTTCTGCAACTCTCGCCGAATAATCGACCCGTTCGGCGTCCACAGAATCAGCCCCTGCCCCACGGTCTCATCAATATGGAACAGGCGCAGCGCCTTCCCGATCACACGATGGTCGCGCTTCTTGGCCTCCTCCAACTGATTCAAATACGCATCCAACTCGGCCTGCGAAGGAAACGCGGTGCCGTACACGCGGGTCAGCCGATCCGAGTTCTCATCTCCGTGCCAATAGCTCGACGCCAGCGACATCACCCGCGCCGCCCCGATCCGTGCCGTCGAAGGCACATGCGGCCCACGGCAAAGGTCTTCCCAGTTGTTGTCCTTTTGACCAGTTACATAAAACGAGAGCGATTCAGCACCAGCGAGAAGAGCGCGGTTTGCGTTGTCAGTCTTGTACTTGTTCTGCTCTTCGAGCAGCTTTCCCACACCGTCAGCTTTGGGAAGGTCATAGCGGGTGATCGTGCGATCTTCCTTAATAATCTCCGCCATCCTCCCATTAATCTTCTCAAACAAATCGCTCGAAATCTGCTTCCCCTCCGGCACGAACATGTCGTAGAAAAACCCCGTCTCCGTCGGCGGCCCGTAGGCCAGCAAAACATCCTTCCCCACCACGTCCTGGATAGCCTCCGCCATCACATGCGCTGCCGAGTGCCGTATCAAAAACAACGCATCCTTGCTGGCCGCCTGCCCCGCCCGCGGCGCGGTCACGATCTCCAACTTGCAATCGTGATCGATGATCGTTGCCAAATCGCGCAGCTCGCCGTCAATCTTGCACCCGATCGCCGCCTTCGCCAGCCCCGCGCCGATCGACGCGGCCACGTCCTTGGCGCTCACGAGGTTCGGGAAACTCTTCGTATCACCGTTGGGCAATGTAATGGTCGGCATGAAAATCCTTAAAGCGTTTCAGAAGGACGAAAACTGGAAAAGCGTGTAATCAATCAGGTGAACTCGAAAGCAATCGTGTGTTATTCTGCGCTGTTCGACGAGGCATACAGCCGCAGCGCCTCGCACTCCGGGCAGCGGTACGCGACGACCGCGACCCCCTCTTGCCGCTGGGCCGGTGGCACGTCGCCGAAGACAGCGCCCGCGGCAGGCGTCCCCGGGCACCAGCGCGGGACATAGACGGCCATATTCCCGGCCTTGTCGGTCAGAAAGCCTGGTTGCATCTCCACCTTGCACACCAGGCACACGGGCTTGTCACCCATCAAACACCTCCAGAAGTCTCTCAAAGCCTCTTCGAAAAAAAAGCCCAGCCATCACAATGGCTGGGCTCTCAAGAAAATCAATCACCGCCGATCGCGGGTGCCAGCTTCACCCGCTTCGGTTCGTTTCGGTCGTCATGGTAGTGTTCGGATGCGGGTCCATTCCCCAAAGCATAGACGCTCAAGCTCCCAGCCGCAAGGCGTTGATCGACACTCCTTTGTGTGCCAACCGAACCTCGCCCCTCTCCCCGATCGCTTATAGTGCCCCCCGTGATCTGCCCCTACTGCACCGCCGACAACGACAAGGTCATCGACAGCCGCGCCAGCGACGCTGGCAAGGTCGTGCGCCGACGCCGCGAGTGCTTGGGCTGCACGCGCCGCTTCACCACCTACGAACGTGTCGAGCAAACCTCGCGCCTCGTGGTCGTCAAGCGCGACGGCACGCGCGTCCCCTTCAGCCGCGACAACATCGTCCGCGGCATCCACGCCGCCTGCGGCAAGCGGCCCATCGCCGAGGCCGTCAAGGAACGCATCGCCGATGTCATCGAAGAAGAGCTCCACCGCGAGTTCGACCGCGAGGTCGAATCGCGCGTCGTCGGCGAGCGCGTCATGGCTCGCCTGCGCGACACCGACGAGGTCGCCTACATCCGCTTCGCCAGCGAGTACCTCAAGTTCCGCAGCGTGGACGACATCATGCAGCAGCTCGAGACCCTCAACACGCGCATCAAGGACGTCAAGGAACAGCAGAAACTGTTCTGAGGCCCCGGCCTGATCGCCCGCGCCCGCCCGCGCACAGCTGGGCGCAAACCGCCAGCTCAATCTTCTTGTCCTTCAGCTTGACATATGCCGATATGAAATATCTTCCTGCTACGGCTCGTGCCGCTGCCACAACCGACGTCTTCAACGCGATCGCCCAGCCCCGCCGCCGCCTCCTCATGGACTGCTTGCTCCCGGGCGAGCAGAACGTCTCGCAGATCGTTGAGAAAGTCAGATGGCCTCAGGCGGTGGTGTCCAAGCACCTGAGCGTCCTCCGCAGCGTCGATCTCGTCACGGCGCTCGCGAAGAGTCGCAATCGCGTGTACCGCGTGAACAGAGAACGCTTGAAAACCATCCACGACTGGACGGCCAAGTACGAGCGATTCTGGAACAGGTCGTTCAGTCCGGGACGCGCTTGAACTTCTGATCGGAAATGCTCAGCGAGTTGACGGCCTCCTGGTCATCGCGTGAGATGGTTATCTTGGTGATCCCGCTCCACTCGAACAACACCAAGCCGTCCCTCTCAACTTGCCCGATGAAGGCTTGGGTCAGCAGGCTCGGATACTTCGCCCATCGAACGGTCGCACGAATGACCTTTCCGTCGGCCTTGATCGCAAGCACGTTGCCTTCCGCGTCCTTGTATTTCCCGACAATGTCCGCCACGATCGCTGGGGGCGGCAGTGCGGGAGGCTCCGCGAAGACGTATGGCGGGCCGAGGAGAATCGCCTGAACTGCCTGCGCAACCTGCTCCACTGGTGCATCGTCTCGATTCGCGAGCACAATAACGCACCCGTCGTCGTCTGGTAAGCGGATGAACTTGCAGGTGAACCCTCGTACGCTGCCCCCGTGCGACTGCACAGTTCGGCCCTGCGCGTCCTTCCGAACAAACCAACCCATCGCATAGTCATTCAGCCCCGGTTTAAAGAGTTCCGCCTGCGACTCCGCGTTGAGCACGCACGGTGCGTTCTGTTCGTGCAATGCCCGATCCCATCTCCACAGGTCCCAGACGTTGGTAACGACCCCGCCCATGCCGCGGTACTCGAATCCGTAGTTGTCGCCGTAGGGGTGCTCGAGCGCTCCCCGCGGCTTGCCCGACGCGGATCGCCCCACCGCGACGCGAACTCCTTCGATCATCGGCGGACTATCGCCCGTGAACCGCGTCGCTCGCATCCCCGCCAGCTCAAACAAGGTCTCGCGGCAGTACGTGGTGTAACTCTTCCCCGACGCGCTCGCGATGATCTCTGAGAGCAGCGAGTACCCCTGGTTCCAATACTCCCAGTGAGTTCCGGGAGGGTTCTTTGGCCCTCCGCGAAGAAACATCGGAACGACCTTCTTCGCATTCGTCCCGGCACCCCTGGAGTTGGTCCCGGGAACGCCAGACGTGTGTTGAAGCAGATGTCGGACGGTGATCGCCGAACAGTTGTCGGGCACGGCGGGAAGATGCTTGGAGATGAGATCGTCCAGCGAGAGTTTTCCATCCTGCACGAGCCGCATGACCGCCGCCGCGGTGAACTGCTTGGTCACCGACGCAATCTCGAAAAGCGTTGACGGTGTGTTGAGGACAACGCCCTCCAGATCGGCGCTGCCAGCGGCGACAGCAGCGACGATCTGACCGTTCTTCGCTGCAAGCACGGCACCGCTAAAGCCATACGCCTCGACATGTTTCAAGTACGTCACAATGCGATCACCAAGATCGCCGACGTGCACCGTCTCTCGCTCGGCCTCCGGGGCGGTGAGAGGCATCTCCGCAGGTGGCTGCAACGCAAGCAGCGACACAGCGAGCGAACTAGTCACAAGTGCTGCATGAACAAATGATATGACGGTACCCATGACCAAAATGTTACCAGTTCAGTCGCCCGCCAGCAAGCCGCGAGTGGGGCCGATAGACTCGCGAATCTGAACTGCCACGGTAATCTCAGGCAGGTCACACTCAGCTGTGCTATCGTTCCCAGCCATCAACTTCGTGCAGCGCCGCCTGACCCGGAGGCCGCACGAAAGTTCATGACGGCGGGGCAGCTCGCGGCGCATATCGCCCAGACCCAGCTCGGCGTACACCTCCGCCTACTGAGGGCCGTTGTCTCGTCGAGCTGTGTCCCGAGCGAGGAAGAGTCGCCGTTGGAGCGCTCCGCGGCTCGTAAGCGCTCCGCGGCTCACTGCCCTGGCGCGAGCCGAGCAGGCCAGAACTCACGAAGATCGGCGGCGGGCGCTCCACAAAGCCCGTACGTATGAATCTCGGTCGAGTGCGACCCAAGGAGACGATCTCGCACGCCTCGCACTACCTCGTGCGCCCATAGAGTTCCGCATGAACTCAACGGTTGCCAGGCTGGCCGAGGATCTGAAGCGCCGCGCCGCAATCTGTGCCGCACCCGCGATCCGTCGGTCACCGATGATCGTCTCGATCGTCTGCGGCGGCCTCGCGGTGCTCTCAGCCTGCTCCTCGCGCCCAACCCCCGGTTCCATCACCCCGCCGCGTTCGATCCCCACTGAGTTGCCACCGCCATCAGGCGCTCCGAACTTCGAAACCGTGCTCCCGGGCGCCACTCCCTCGTGGTGGACCTACCAATCGCGAATCGGCCAAGGTACGGAAGACGGCACCGTCGAGCTGTGCACGCTCGGTCAGGCGATGAACCGCAACCTCGCCTACGACCTAGCGATCCGCAACGTTCGCAACGCCGCGCGAGTGGTGCTGGGCGAGGAGCCAGTCCGCGTCTACCCGCTCCGCGCCGCCGCGTCGCACGCCCTCAGCGGCGAGTACCGCGTGATGGTCCAGGCCCGCGCCGAAACCCAGTCCGCAGAAGCCGCACGGATCCAAGCCAACCTCACCCGGCCCGCGGGCGCGATCGAAACCCCTCCGGCAATCGCGCCCCCAGCCGCCGCCATCCCGCCACCCAACGCATCGCCCTTCACCGCGCCCGCCACCGCGCCCTCGGCATCGCCCTACGTGTCGGCCTCCGCGCCGCTGAATCTCTCCACGCCCGCGAGTCCGCAGCCCGCGTCACCTTCACCGACGCCGCAGCCGCAAGTGTCGCCCGCTGGCTCGGCCGAACTCGTCGTGGCCGCCCCGACGTGGTACACAGAGATGGTCGCCCGTGACTCGAACCGTCTCACGATCGGTGCCAGCGCCGAAGGCACCTCGCTGCGCGACGCACGGCGTCAGGCCGTCGCCGCCGCCCGCGCCAAACTCGCCGCCCACATCGAGGCCGAGCCTTCCGATTTCCAAACCCCAAGGCTCGCGTCCCAACGCCTCCCCGACGGCCGATTCCGGGTCTACGTGCTCGCGTCCGCCCTCTCAGGCCCGGCGATCGATCTCGGCAAGTGATGCCGCCGACCCCGAGGGATCGGGTCCTTGTTCGAGCCGCAAACGCGAGCGATCGCGCCACACGCGTCATCAATGCCCAATCTCGCCCGCCTCGCTATTCTGATCCCACCATGCCCCAGAAAATCTTCAACTCCGCCCAAGCCGCTCTCGCCGACCTCCACGTCAAAGGCATCATCCGCGACGGCATGACCGTCATGGTCGGTGGCTTCGGGCTCTGCGGGATCCCCGAGCACCTCATCGTCGCCCTGCGCAATACCGGCGTGAAGAACCTGACCTGCATCAGCAACAACGCTGGCGTCGACGACTTCGGCCTCGGCCTGCTCCTGCAAACCCGCCAGATCAAAAAAATGATCTCCAGCTACGTCGGTGAGAACGCCACCTTCGAAAAACAATTCCTCGGCGGCGAACTCGAAATCGAGTTCAACCCCCAAGGCACGCTGGCCGAACGAATCCGGGCCGGCGGCGCGGGAATCCCGGCCTTCTACACAGCCACCGGCGTCGCCACGCCCGTCGCCGCGGGCAAGGAAACCCGCGAGTTCTACCGACCCGCCGACGACACGCACCATCAGAACCGCACGCCTGCCACCGCCGCCCAGACGAGCCCCGATCTCGCCCCACACCGCCGCGAGTTCATCCTCGAAACAGGCCTCTTCGCCGACCTTGCCCTCGTCAAGGCATGGAAGGCCGACAGCTTTGGCAACCTCGTATACCGCAAAACCGCCCGCAACTTCAACCCCGTGATGGCCTGCGCCTCCGCGTTCACCATCGCCGAGGTCGAAGAGATCGTCCTCGTCGGCGCGATCGACCCCGACCACGTGCACACGCCGGGCAGCTATATCAAACGCATCGTTCAAACTGTCTGCCAGAAGCGCATCGAGCAACGGACCGTGAGCAAATCCTGAACCACGCCGACGACGCCGACCACGCCACCTAATCGCCGCTGCAGCGCACGAAGTCCTCGGCCAGCCCGCACACTACTTCCCCTCGAACCAGGTTCTCCCAACGTGCGCCTCGGCCTTGAGCGGGACCGTCAGCGACATCGCCGATTCCATGCGCTCAACGATCAACTTTAACGCCCTCTCGGCCAGCGGCTCGGGGCACTCAAACACCAACTCGTCGTGAATCTGCAGCAGCATGCGGACCAGCGGACGCTCCGAACGCGATCCCTCCTTCGAGCCCAAATCGGGCTCGCGGCCAAACTCCTCAACAACCCGCTCGTGAAGATCAACCATCGCGATCTTGATCAGATCCGCGGCCGACCCCTGCACCACGCTGTTAATCGCGACGCGCTCAGCCAGCGAACGCATCGACGGGTTCGCGCTCTCAATATCCGTGATCAGCCGCCGCCGCTTCATCATCGTCTCGACGTACCCGAAGCGGCGCGCCTGGTCAATGCACTCTTGCAGAAACGTCGTGATGCCTGCGAAGCGACGCTTGTACCCGTCGATGATACCAGCGGCTTCCCTGTCGCCGATGTTAAGGCGGCGCGCCAGCCCATAGGGCGTCACACCATAGACGATCCCGAAGTTGACCATCTTTGCGCCGTTACGCTGGTCCTTAGTCACCGCTTCCAGCGAGACGTTGTGAATCTGCGCAGCCACCTGGCGGTGGATGTCCTGACCTGTCATGAACGCTTCGATCAAGTTCGGATCGCGCGAGAGGTGCGCGAGCAAGCGCAGCTCGATCTGCGAATAGTCGGCCGTGATAAGCGTGCGGCCCGGCGGCGCGAGGAAAGCCTTACGGATCTCCCGACCAATGTCCGTGCGGATCGGAACGTTCTGAAGGTTCGGATCGCTCGAAGAAAGCCGGCCTGTCGCGGCCCCCGTCTGGTTGAAGCTCGCGTGGATGCGATGCGTCCGCGAGTTGATCGCTTCCTTGAGGTTCACGAGGTACGTGTTCACGAGCTTGGTGAGCTGCCGATACTCAAGGATGAGCTTGGGGATCGGCGTGGTCAGCGTTGCGTCGGCGGCCAGCTTGTCGAGCACCTCGGCGTCGGTCGAATAGCCGGTCTTGGTCTTGCGGATCGGTTTGATGCCCAGGCCCGGCTCAACCGCGTCCGGCTTGTTGAACAACGCGGCCGCGAGCTGCTTGGGAGAGTCCGGGTCGAACGTCCGAGCAATCGCTTCCATCGCGCGGTCGTCGATGTCTTCTTTGACCGCACGAATGCGGAGCACAATGCGCTCTCGCTGGCGGTCCAGCTCGTCAGGGTCCACCAGAATCCCGTTCCATTCGAGCTCCGCGAGCACGGCCACGAGGGGGAGCTCGAGCTTATAAAACAGTTCGTTCATCCCCAACGCGCGAAGCCGCGGCAGCATGAGCGCCGCGAGCTGTAGCGAAAGGTCAGCGTCGCGCGCCGCGTAGGGCGTGGCGAGCTCAATAGGTACGGTGACGAAGGATCGCTGCGTCTTTCCCGAGCCGATAAGTTCGGAGATGGAGTGCTTGGTCACGCCCAGGAGCGCCAGCGAGAGCGACTCAAGGCCGTGCGACGAACGCGACGAGTCGATGAGATAGCTCGCGATCAGCGAGTCGCACGAGCCCTCCGTGCTGAACCCGGCGATTTTGATCCCCGCGCGGCGAAGCACCAGGATGTCGTACTTGAGGTTGTGCCCAATCTTGGGCATGGCCGGGTCTTCGAGCAACGGGCGGAGCGCATCCAGCACCGTCCGCTCATCGAGGTGGGCGGTGGGATCGGGAGAGCGGACCGGGATGTAGCAGGCGTGGCCGGGCTCGGTGGCGACGCTGATGCCGCAGAGGTCGGCGTTGAGCGGCGAAAGCTCGGTGGTCTCGGTATCGATCGCGATCGCCTTCGCGCGCCGAAGCGTATCGATGAGCGAATAAAGCTGCGAACCCGTGGTGATGCAGGTGTACCGGCCTTGCATCAGGTTGGCGCGGGTGATCTCGTCCGGTGCGGAAAGATCATTCTCGGATCTCGCGCAATCGAACAACTCGCCGAAGGAGACAGCTGGCTCGGCGCGGCCAGCGCGAGAGTTCGAAAACGTGGACGCCGGACCAGCATTGGACGTGCTCGAAGAGCTCGCCGCCGAGGCGGTCTGCTCGAAAGCGAACAACGAACCCGGATCATCAGCGCTCATGCGCGACGACGCGGTGCGGCCGGTCTGATCCTGGACTGATCGTCCGGGCCTCGTCGGCGCACTCGCAGAATCGCTCGACGCATCACCCGGCAGCGTGTCGCCTGTCAGCGCTCGCAGTTCCGTCTGATAGCGGTTGAAGCCCAGCTCCCGCAGCGTCGGCAGCAGCGTTTCGAGCTTGAGATTTCGAGCGTTCGCGGCTATAAGGCTAAACGGACCCTCGTCAGGCGTGATGTCTCGCTTCAGCGTGATAAGTTCGCGCGCCAGCGGCAGCGACGCGGCGGCCGCGCGGATGTTCTCGCCGCGCTTGCCCTTGATGAAGTCGGCGTTGGCGATCACACTGTCGAGCGAACCGTACTCGCGGAGAAGAAGTGCGGCCGTCTTGTCGCCCACGCCCGGCACCCCCGGCACGTTGTCCACCGCGTCGCCCATGAGCGAGAGCATGTCGATGACCTGCGACGGATCCAGCCCCGTCTCGGCCTTGAGCTCGGCGACGCCGAACGCAAGGTCGGTGTGCAGATCGAAGAGTTCCACAGGCGCGCCGTCGCTACCGCGCGGCGATTCAAGAAGCTGCTTGAGGTCCTTGTCCTTCGAGACGATGCGGATGCGCAGATCAGGATTACTCCTGCGCAGCGTCGAGACAATCGAAGCGATCACGTCGTCGGCCTCGTAACCCTCCGCGCCATAAATCGGCACGCCCAGCTCGCGAAGCGTGTTCAGGCACCGCGTGACCTGCGGGAAAAGATCCTCCGGCGCAGGCGGCCGATGAGCCTTGTACTCGGGAAGAAGCCGCGAACGAAACGTGCCACGATCGCCCGAGACGTCGAGCGCGACAGCGATAAAGTCGGGCCTTCCACCGATGTTCCCC
Organism: uncultured Phycisphaeraceae bacterium; assembly: GCA_964540295.1. GTDB lineage: Bacteria > Planctomycetota > Phycisphaerae > Phycisphaerales > UBA1924 > CAZCPB01. Next base: position 133 of record CAZIMT010000043.1, on the reverse strand, counting down.
TCGCCGCGCAAGAGCTTGAGAAACGCCCCGAGGAACCCGAAGGTCATGTTGGTGGGCTCTTTGGTGACCGGGCTGGTCATGGGCGTGCGGATGGCGTGGTAGTTCCGAAAGAACTGGGCGTAGCCGTCGATGA
>CAZIMT010000042.1:0-20639 GCA_964540295.1 uncultured Phycisphaeraceae bacterium | reverse complement strand
GCTCGTGTTTCCCTTGGTGCGCCAGCCTCCTTAAAAAAAGAGAGCATTGACCCTGATGGAACGAGCGGTACACTGCTCAAGTGCATAACCCAAACAAAGACCTACATCACGAGTTTCCAGACCTTCCGACGACCGCCCACGCGCGAGGCCGGGGGTCGCAGATTAATCCAGGGAATCGCTTTGAAGACGTTCGGCTGCATGTGCTGGGCGAGGAGCGCGATCGGCTGCTCGAGGAGATGCCCCAGGGTGTGCAGTTGAAGACGCAAGTCTTTCACGACGACACGAAAACTATTATTAACCCGGTGGACTCGGAGGATCTGAGTTTCGCATGGACGATCAACCCGTATCGCGGGTGCGAGCACGGGTGTATCTATTGCTACGCCAGGCCCGGGCACGAGTACCTGGGGCTTTCGAGCGGGCTGGACTTTGAGACCAAGATTTACGCCAAGCACAACGCGGCGGAGTTGTTGCGGAAGGAGCTCGCGAGGCCGACGTGGACGGGCGAACCGATCATGATGTCGGGCGTGACAGACCCGTACCAGCCGATCGAGCAAGATCTGGAGATCACGCGCGAGTGCTTGAAGGTGATGGTCGAGTGCGGGCAGGCGGTGTCAATCATCACCAAGAGCAAGTTGGTGCTGCGAGATATGGACTTGCTGGTGAAACTTAACGCGCTGGGCGCGGTGAAGGTTGCGGTGAGCTTGACGACGCTGGACCTCAAGGTCGCGCAGGTCATGGAGCCGCGGGCCAGCAGCCCTGCGGCGAGGTTGGAGGCGATGCGTGAGCTGAGCAGGGCGGGTATCCCGGTGGCGGTGATGACGGCCCCGATCGTGCCGAACATCAACGACCACGAGATCCCGGCGCTGCTGGAGGCGGCGGCCGGGGCGGGGGCGACGAGCGCGGGGTACGTGCTGCTGCGGCTGCCGCATCAGATCAAGGCGATCTTTCTGGAGTGGGTCGAGCGGAACTTTCCGGGACGAGCGGCCCACGTCGAGAACCTGATCCGCGAGACTCGCAACGGCGAGATGTACGATTCGGCGTGGTTCACGAGACAGCGCGGGCAGGGCGCGTACGCGGATCAGATCGCGGCGACGTTCAAGGTGTTCGCGCGGCGTTACGGGCTAGACAAGCCGCGAGCGGCGATCGATACGAGGGCGTTTGTGAGGCCTCGGAGAGATCGGGGGCAGATGGATTTGTTTTGACACCCTGATCGTGGCAGGTTCGTTGGTAGATTCTTTGATAGGTCGGCTCTCCGCCGACTCTCGTGTCCAACGAAGAAAGTCGGCGCGAAGAGCCGACCTACCAAAGCCGACGTGCCAACGCACTCGCGAGATTTACCTGTACTTACTGAGCAGATCTACGATCCGCGGCTGGCGCGATTCGACGGCCAGCGAGCGGCGCAGCATCTTGAACGACTCGTCGCGGGCGACCTCGTCCTTGCTGCCGCTCCAGACGTATTTGTTGAGCAGGCAGACGCCCACGCCGTTGAGGGCGGGGTAGTGGTTGGGGTCGATGTCCAGCGCCTTGCGAAAGGTCTCTTCGGCGTCGTTGTATTTGCGAAGGCGGAACTTGCCCGAGCCGAGGCGTTCGTAGGCGGCGGCCGAGGGTTGAGTTCGCACGAGCTGCTCGAGCGTGGCGACCATTTCCTCGTAGCGCTGGACCTTGCCCAGGCTCTCGGCGAGGTTGAGCAGGAGCGGCGCCGAGAGCTCGGTGAGTTCAGCGGCCTGCTGGTATTCGACGATCGCGGCGGCGTGCTTGTCAACGGCGGCGTAGACGGCGCCGAGGTTGGTGCGTGCGGCGGCGCTCTTGCCATCGATGCGGACGGCCTTCTCGGCAAAGGGCAGGGCTTGGGCTGGTTCGCTCATCTGGAGATAGGCGGTGCCAAGGTTGAGGTTGGCGTAGAAATCGTCGGGACGGATGCTGAGGGCGCGGAGGTAGGAGCGGACAGCCTCGTTGAGGCGGTCCATCAGTTGCAGCGTGAGGCCGTGGTTGTACTGGGCCTCGAAGTTTGAGGGTTCGACCTCGGCGGCCTTGGCGTAGCGCTCTTCGGCAGTCTTGTAGTCGCCCTTTTTGCGGTAGATATCACCAGCGCCGAGGTAGGGGGCGGCGATCGTGGGGTTGCTGAGGATGATTTTCTCGAACTCGACGCGCGCGGCATCGACAAGCCCGTCTTTGACGAGAAGATTGGCGCGCTGGATGGCGTCTTCGAGAGGGATGGTGCCGCCGGTGGCGGTCTCGATGGGGGCAGGGGGAGTTGGCGGGGCGGCGCTGGGCCCGACTTCGTCGAGCATGCCGCAGCCTGACAAGGCCAGGCCGAGGGAGAGGGAGAGGGAGAGGGAGAGAACCGGGCCCGAAGCGGTCCACCCGGATGAGGCTCGGCCTGGCGTCCTAGTGAGGACCGGCGAGCCGGAGCGGGTGAGGCCTGCGGATCGAAGAGCGGGGCGAGGGCGTTGGTTCATCGTTCGTTCTTCCGTGTGCTCGGTCGGGGCTTGGGACTGGTTTTGATGCTGGTCTTCATGCTGAGCTTGGTCTTGGTATTGGTATTGGTCTTGAGACTTTTCGTAGGCTTCGCGAGCGCTTTGGCGAGAGGCTTGGTTGGAGCCTTGGTTGGGGCCTTGGTCGGGGAAAGCGAAAGTGATCTTGTCTGGACGAAGGGTGTATCGACCGCTGAGGCCTCGGAATCGTCCAAAACGGCTTTGAGTGTACGGAGGTTGATGGTGTCCCAGTTCGTTCCGTCAGAATTTGTCTCTTTGGGGGTTTCCAGGATCTTGGGGATCCCAAGGAACTCTGGGCGGTTGACGAACTCGGCAAAGCCTGAGCAAGCCACGCCTTGGGCCACGCCACCAGGTCCGCCACCAGGTCCGCCTCCGATGGTGCCTTCGCCGATGTGGGTGTGACGGTCGAGTTTGCTGCCGGTGGCACCCTTGGAGTCGTTGAGGTGGATGGCCCGGACATGAGCGAGCCCGCCGCCTGACTTTTCCAGTTCGACGAAGCGCTCGAGCGTGGCCTTGGCACCGGCACGGGTCGAGAGGTCGTAGCCGAAGGCGTGGAGGTGGCAGGTGTCGAGGCAGAAGCCGATCCGGTCGGGCTGGGCGGTGCGTTCGACGATCATGCCGCGAAGGGACGAGAGTTCTTCGAGCGAGCCTCCGATGGTGCTGCCAGCCCCGGCGGTGTCTTCGAGGCACGAGACGGTGGTGTAGCCAGCGGTGGATTTGAAGAGTTCGGCGTAGGCGTCGGCGATGCGGGCGAGTCCGCGCTCAAGATCCCAGCCAACGTACGAGCCGGGGTGGTGGACCAGGAGGCCGATGCCGAGTGTTTCGCAGCGCTCGATCTCGTCGCGCATCAGGTCAACGGACTTTCGCCAGAGTTCGTCGTTGCAACTGGCGAGGTTGATAAGGTACGAGGCGTGAGAGACGGTCCGGCCCGGCGTGCCTCTTTGGCCGTTCCAGCCGAGGCGAGCGAGCTCGAAGGACCATTCCTTGACCATCCCGGGATCGAGCGGCTTGGCGGCCCACTGCTGTTGGTTCTTGGTGAAGACTTGGACGGTGTCAAAGCCGAGCGTCTCGGCCTCGTGAAGGGCGTTGACCATGGACCCGGCGATGGAGAGGTGCGAACCGAACATGGGTGCCATGATAGCGAACAGCGACTAAACGATGCGAGGAGTGTTCGTCGATCCGGGTTGGAATTGGCAGGCCTTCGGGTACGATCGAGCATGAGCACATTAAGCAGCGTTCTCAAGAACCGCATTGCGATCGTCACCGGGGCCTCGGCTGGCATCGGCATGGCCATCGCCCGCGATCTTGCTGCCCACGGCTCATGTGTGGTGCTCAATGCTCGCCGGCCTGAACCGCTGCACGCGCTGGCCAAGGAACTCGGTGAATCCAACGCCGCCGTCGTCGCGGGCGACGCGGCCGAGGTTGGCACCATCCACGCGATGCTCGACATGGCCCGCTCGCGCTTCGGCGCGGCCTCGGCCCCGGGGGCTCCGCCGCGCGATGCGGACTTGGTGATTGTCAACGCGGGGCGCGGTCTCAACGGGTCGGTGATGACTTCGGATGTTTCGCAGTGGGAGTCGATGATTCGCACGAACTTGCTCGGCGCGGCGCTGCTGATCCGCGAGGCGGGGCTGCGGATGATGGCCGCGACGGCAGGGCGCGAGGGGCCAGCGGTGCTGGATCGGCCTCGAGATCTGATCGTGATCGGCTCGACGGTGGGTCGGAACGTTTCGCCGTTCTCGTCGATGTATGGATCAACGAAGTTTGGCGTGCATGGTTTGGTTGAGGGCGCGCGGCGAGAGATCGGGCCGCGCGGCGTGCGGGTGAGCCTGGTCGCGCCGGGGTTTGTCCAGAGCGAGTTTCAGGGCGTGGCGGGGTACGACCCCAAGTGGGTGGGCGCGATGTTCGATCGCATCGGGCCAGCGCTGGTGCCCGAGGACGTGGCGCGAGTGGTGACGTTTATCGCGAGTCAGCCAGCGGGGGTACACGTGAACGACGTGATGCTGAGGCCGACGCGGCAGGATTATCCGTGATCGCGCCGTGCTCGAAAATGGACGTGCAGCTCGCGTGAGCCAGATCAGCACCCGGCGACGAACGAATCGACAAAGGTGTCGAAGTCGTCGCCGTTGACGAAGCCGTCGTGGTTGAAGTCGGCGGTTGCGTCGCCCGCCTCGAAGGAGATGACAAACTGGTCGAAGTCATCGCCGTTGGCGAAGCCGTCGCAGTTAAAATCAGCGGAGCAGATGGTCAGGGTGGCCGGGTTGCTGGTGGTGGTGCCGCAGGTGTTCGCGACGACGCACCGGAAGCGGACGGGCGGGGCGGTGGGAAGGACATTGAGCGAGAGAAGCAGCGTGTCGCTGGTCACGCTGCTGGCGGTGATGGTGCCGCCGGGATAGGGGAGCGTGCCGTTGTTGGCGTTGGTCCAGACGTTGGGGGCGCTCTCGATCTGCCATTGAAAGGTGAAGGGGCCGGTGCCCGCGGGAGCGACGGCGAACATCGCGTTGCCCGTGGTACAGGCGATCGCGTTCTGCGGCTGAGATGCGATGCTCGCGGCGTCAAAGTTGTATCGTGCGATGTTGTTGGCCGTCACCCCTCCCGCCTTCGCAAAGAGCCCGCCGACGACGGCGTCGCCGCCGGGCAGCACACCAACGGTGTACACGATCGTCGGACCGACCCCGGCCCCGAGCGCGGACCATGTGCCGCCGTTCCAACGGGCGATGTTGCTCGCGGACGTTCCGCCCGCGCCGGTAATCAAGCCTCCCGCGATCAAATCGCCGTTGGGAAGCACGGTCAGAGATACCACCCCCGAGCCTGTGATGCCCGCGCCTAGGGGCAACCACGCGCTCCCGTTCCAACGCGCGATCACATTCGTGGGAGTGGTGAAGACGCCGCTGGCGATGAGATCACCATTGGGCAAGACCGCTAGCGCGGCCACGTAGTCAAACGCGTTTCCCACGCCCGAGCCCAAGGGTGCCCAGGCGCTGCCGGTCCACCGGGCGACGTGTTGGAGCGGCAGACTCGTTGCGGTCGCCGTGAAATCGCCGCCCGCGATCAGGTCGCCGTTTGGCAGCACGGCGAGAGCGTTCACGACGGTATCGAACCCCGGCGTAGGCCCGGTGCCGAACGCTGACCATGTTGAGCCGTTCCAGCGAGCGATGAAGTTCGTCGTGACGGTCCCTGCCTTCAGGAAACTTCCGCCCGCGACAAGGTCGCCGTTAGGCAGCACCGCGAGGGCGTTGACCGAGTCGGTGAATCCAGATCCCAGCGGCGACCAGGTGATTCCGTTCCAACGAGCAATCCGGTTTGCGAGGTTGCCGCCAGCGGTGGTGAAGTCGCCGCCCGCGACAAGCGTTCCATCAGGCATGACCGCCAAGGCTCGGACGGTAAACCCGTTCGTGAGGCCCGACCCCAGCGCGGCCCACGCGCCGTTGGCTGGGTTCCAGGTAGCGATATTGTTCGCGGCAACGCCGCCCGCGGTGGTGAATCGCCCCGCGACGACCAAGAACGCGAGGAGCGGGCCCGCTCCGTCGAGGTCCCACATCGTGACCTCACTCACGTTCTGATTGGTCAGCGTGCCAGCGATGCCGGGGACGCCGATGCCCTGCACTCAGCGCGGGGCGCACTGCGCACGAGCGACCCTCGCCAGCCCGACTGACAACGCAACCGCGGCCACGACGATCAACATTCGAAACGCAGTGGCGCTCGCTGAATTGAATCTCATGGTTTCTACGAGTTTCAATGATTCGGGGACATCGCGCGAGGACTCTGAAAGATTGAGAAACGCCACGCCGTTACACGCCACAAGGTACCTCATCATGGCGTGGATCAGTAATAATTTAAGATAAAAATATCTCGAATATTGTGGGCGTCAAATTGGGTAAAGCACAGCCCACGATAATGAAAGGCACGTGCGAGAGCCAGAAGAGGATGCTGACGGCGATGACGCTATTACTGGCGGCTTCGAGCCAGCCCTTGGTCATGGTCGGGGACAGCGGTTTCGGTGCGCACGGCGAGAAGTCCGTGGACGTTGAGCGTACCGAATCGTCGTGCGGGGCGGGCGTCGGGAGGATCAGCCGCGGGCCGGGCCGAGCAACTGCTCAGGGTCTTGCAGCATGGCGATGATCTCGGCGAGCGCCAGGGCCGCGGTTGCGCCGTCGACGACGCGGTGGTCGCAGGCGAGGCTCAGGGGGAGCAGGTTGCCGACGAAGATCCCGCCGTGGCGGATGACGGGGGCTTGGCGAGCCCGGCCCACGGCGAGGATCGCGACCTCGGGGTAGTTGATGATCGGGGTGGCGAATCGGCCAGCGTGGCTGCCGACGTTGCTGATGGTGAAGGTCGAGCCCATGAGTTGCTCGCGCGAGATCGAGCGGTTGCGAGCGGCGCTGGCGATGCTGGCGATGTGGCGCGAGATCTCAAGAACACCGAGGCCGTCGGCGTCGCGGATGACGGGGACCATGAGCCCGGTGTCCGTGTCGGTGGCGATGCCGAGGTTGACTGCCCGGTGCTGCAGGATCGCGGGCTCGTCCTTGGGGTTCTCGGGGTTCTCTTCGACGGTCGCGTTCATGGCGCGGAAGTCGGACTTGCTCAGCACGCGGCAGATGGCGCTGGCGACGAAAGGAAGGAAGCTGACTTTTTCGCCGCTGGCGGCCGCGAGCTTTTTGCGGAGCGAGTCGAGCGCGGAAACGTCGGCCTCGTCCATGACGTTGAAGTGGACGGCCCGGTTGACGGACTCACGCAGACGGTTGGCGATGGTGCGCCGAACGCCTCGGAAGGAGATGCGGGTGATAGAGTCGGGAGCGGCGGAGGTGGACGCGCGGGCCTGCGAGAAATCTGGCGCGGCGACAGGGACACGAGCCGGAGAGGAAGAAGAACGAGGTGACGCGGGCGAGACGTTCGCGCCGCTCGATTTGGTCGAGGCAGACTGGCTCGATGCAGACTGGGAGTTGGACGAAGGAGCTGTGCCGCGTGCGGCGGCGGCGCGAACGTCTTTCTCGACGACTCGGCAGCCGATGCCGGTGCCTTGGAGGGCGTCGATATCAACGCCAAGGTCGCGCGCGAGACGGCGCACGGCGGGAGTCGCGAGAGCCTTGCCGGGCGCGGCGGAGACGCCCGCGGCGGGGCCTCCCATTTTGCCGACGACGGTGCCAGCGTCTTCGGTGCGTGCGCCGGGCTCGGGGATGTCGTCATGGATGTCGTCGTGGATGTTGTCGTGATGGCCGTTGTCCTGAGTGGCCGGTGCGACAGCGGATGCGGCGACAGGTGCGGCTGCTCTCGCGGGCGCGGGTCCGGCCTGCGCTGATCCAGCGCCCTCATACGACACCAGCGGGTTGCCGACGTGGAGCGTTTCGCCCTCGCTGCCGTGGAGCGTGAGGATCTTGCCGCTGCGCGGGCTGGGAACCTCGACCAGGGCCTTGTCGGTTTCCATCTCGGCCAGGATGTCGTGCTCGGCGACAGTGTCGCCCGGCTTGACGCGCCACTTGATGAGTTCGGCCTCGTGCACGCCCTCGCCAAGGTCGGGGAGGATGAACACGTTGGGGTCTTTGGTGGTCGCGTGCGCCATGGTGTGTGCCTGAAAAGGACCGTGAGATCGATCAACCAAACAGCGGCCCCGACCGCGATGTAAACGACGAAATCAAGGAGATTCCGACGCTGCGAGCCGGGATGAGCCGGGACGGGCAGTGTACGAGGGGAAGCGGGCGGAATCCTGCCGGAGGTCTCGAACGAAGTAACGAGCTCTTCGCTCGTTGGCGGTGCGAGATGCCGCCGAGATCGCTGTTGAGATCGAGAGCGAAGCTCGCGCGCCAGAGGACATGCCCCGAGTTTGCAAAGCCTAACCTTTTCCGCTCATGGCCCAGCCCCCCACCACGCCGCACGCCTCCCCGCTCACGCGGCCGATCAGCGCGCTCGGGGCGCGGATTTGGGTCTGTCTCGACGCGCTTCACACCCACCTGTCGGGCTTTGGGCGCTTCGCCAAGTTTGTCGGCAACACGGTGGTCGGGCTCAGCGCTGTGCGGACTTGGAGTCGGCGCGACCGGCTCTGGCGTCAGTTCTTCTGGGTAGGCACCATGTCCGTCCCCGTGCTGGCGCTGACGGGGTCGTTCATCGGAATGATCTTGGCGATCGAAGGGTACTTGCAGTTCGCGTCAATCGGGCAGGAAGGCCGGCTGGGCGGGGTCATCAATGTTTCGATCATTAAGCAGATCGGGCCGGTGCTGGCGGCGGTGATGCTGGCGGGGCGTGTGGGCTGTGCGCTCTCGGCCGAGATTGGGTCGATGCGTGTGACCGAGCAGCTCGACGCGATGCGTGCGATGGCGTCGGACCCGATCCGCGTGCTGGTGGTGCCGCGGGTGCTGGCGTGCATCATCATGATCCCGCCGCTGACCATTATCTCGAATATGTGCGGGATCATCGGCGGGTGGCTTATCACGACCAAGTATTACTCGGCCGACCCGATCCAATACTGGTACTTCACCGAGAGCTTTGTTGGCTGGTTCGACGTCGTGAACGGGCTAGTCAAGGCGTTGTTCTTCGGTGGCGCGATCGGGCTGATCTCGTGCTACAAGGGCTTCCACTGCAAGCCCGGCGCAGAAGGCGTAGGGCGGGCGACCACCGAGAGCTTTGTCGCCAGCTTCGTCACGATAATCGTCATGAACCTGATCCTGGCCAAGCTGCTCAACGACGCGAAGATCTATATGCAGGGCGGGCAGATCGATTCGGTGTTCAAGTAGAGATATTCGGATAGGCCCCTGAATTGGTAGGTCGGCTCTTCGAGCCGACTACTCCCCTGGGGCTTGACGAAAAGATCTCTGTGCGCGAGGGTCGTTCAAGATACCGCGGCTATAGCTTTTCTCGGTGCCATCGCGACCATGAGCGCTCCGATCATCACAAGCATGGATGTGCTGGTGACGGGGAGCGTCCAGCCCATGGCGTGCAACCCGTCGTTGGCGAACTGTGGGTTCGGGCCGCGCGCGGGAGGCATGACCATCAGGGCGGCCTGGAACTGCCAAGTGTTCTCTTGCAGTTGGTCGGTAGGCCGACCTTTGACAATCGGAGCCTCGTCGTCGCGCTGCGGTTGAGTCGCGGGCGGCGAGTTGAGAGCGGGCGCGGGCTTCTTGGCGAACAGGTTGTAGCGTTTGGTGACGGGGAACGACTTGCGTTCGTGGTCGAAGCCGCCAGCGGGCTTGAACTCGTAAAAGTCGAACTTCCAGGCCTTGCGATCCACCTCGCCCCAGCTCCCCGGATCGCTCCCGGCTGGCGGGGTGCGGGTGACGATCACGAGACGATCAGGAACCTCGCCCGATTCCATCTTTGCCCGGAGTTCGTCGAGCGAGTTGCCGGTGGCCTTGGCGAAGCGGAGCACTCGGAGCCAGTCCTCGTGAGGGAGCAGGCCTGGGAGGCGGCGGTCGCCCGGGATGGTCACGCGAAGCTTGAGCTCGTCGGTGCCATAGGCGACTTTGAGGTTCCAGATGCCGTTGGCGTCGTCCTCGTCGGAGAGCGTGACGGGTCGGCTGGCGTACTCGAAGGTGTGGGTGTTGACGGGCTTGAAGGCGTAGATGGCGCGTTTGTTGTCGCGGTGGAACGCCGCGACTCGTTGAGCCATGGTGCCAGCGCTGAAGATCAGCACGAAGACGGAGACCGCGGCGAGAGACCAAGCGATGGGACGGATAGGCATCATGAGATCCTTCAGAATAGATCGGCTCTCCGAGCCGACACTTCGGAATCCGCCTAAGCACTCATTCATCAAACCAGATTAGGGCGTCGAGGAGGAAGATTCGGCTCGAAGAGCCAGCCTACCAAGAGCCGACCTATCTAAGGCTGATCTGGCGGGTCTAGTGAGATTCGCCGTGCGTGCCGGTGGCGGGCTCGGGTGGGGTGAGGTCGAGAGCTCCGGTGGTGCCGGTCTTGGAGCGGCTCATGTTGGCGGAGGTCAGGGACCACGGGCTGGGTGCGGGCTTGTGGGGGTGACTGTGAGCGAGGGCTTCGCGCTCGAGCTCGGCGAACTTCTGCGGGCCGAGTTCCTCGATCTTCTTCTGGCGCGGGTAGAGGTACATGGGGCCGGTGATTGAGACTTTTTCCATCTTGCCGTTGACGATCTCGTTGCGGGTGAGGTTGCCGGTACCGCCGGGCGTGATCTCCTTACCTTTTTCGGCGTAGACGTAATCGCGTCCTCCAAGGTCGATGATGGTGAACCCGAGGAAGAGCGCGAAGCCGAAGAGGCAGAACAGGAACAGGACTGTGTTGATCGGGTTGTCGTACTTCAGCTGCATGAAATACGCAGCGACGATGACGCTTTTGATCGTCGCGATGACAAGCACGATCGCGACGTTGAACCAGGTGGGGATCTGGACGTGGAACTCGTTCACGAACCACTGCTCGGCCTGGGCGGCAAAGACGGTGAGCCCGGTCAGGAGCAGCAGCACGACCAGCACCACGCGCAGCAGCACGAGCGGCAGGATGGTGTGCCCGTGGTGATGGCCCTGCGAAAAGCCGTGCGGGTCAACCTGCCCGGCTCCGTCCTTGGCCAAGTTTTCGTGAGCGTTGACGTGTTTGGTGGTCATATGCGGCTCGGATGAACTGGAGACCTTGATAAACCGGGGACGGTGCGAGGACGTGCGAGAAACCGAGCGAGGAACGTGGCGGTGCTCTTGGCGGTTGTGCTTAGTGGACTAGGTAGAGCAGCGGGAAGAGGAAGATCCAGATGAGATCGACGAGGTGCCAGTAGAGCCCGATGACTTCGACGCCCGTGTAGTGCTTCGGGCCGTAGAACCCCTTGCGAGCCTTGAGGTAGACGTAGAAGATGAGGGAGGCGCCGATGACGACGTGGAGTGCGTGGATGGCGGTGCCGCTGTAGTAGATGCTCCACCACATGGGCTCGTGAGGGTCTTGGGCGAAGGGGTAGTCGAACCATTTGCCGGGGCGCTTGCCGCCATAGCCCTCGACGAACTGGAACAGGCCGCCCCATGCCGTGATGCCAGATTTTTCGTGGTGCGACAGAGCCGGGTCGATGGCTAGGAAGTACCCAGACCACTTGGGGATGTACTCGAAGACGACCTTGATGAAGACGAAGGCGAGGCCGCAGGCGATGGTGACGAGCAGGTTGAACTTGAGCTTGGCCTGCTGGTTCAACTGGGCGTTGTGGATGGCCGTGGCCATGGTGTAGCTGGAGATGAGCAGAACGACGGTGTTGATGCTGCCGACCTTCCAGTCCAAGTGGGCCGAGCCGTTGGAGAAGGCCTGGGGGTAGAACATGCGGAAGATGGCGTAGGCGCAGAAGATGCCAGCGAAGAGCAGCACTTCCGTGGTCAGGAAGAGCCACATACCCAGCTTGCAGGCGTCAAACTCTTCTTCCTTGGAGCGGTAGTGGCTGGCTTGCTTGTACCTTTGATGCAGCGGGCGGCTGTCGTCGGCGGCCCCGACGGGCGTGCCGTGACCGCCGTTCCCCGCCTGTGTGTCGATGGTCGTCATGCGTCGTTCCTTCGTTCCGCGGTCAAAGAGCTTGAATCGTCAGAGGGCTTTGCGTGATGCCGTTCAGTGCCCGCCGGGCTTGGCACCAGGTGGCACCGGATAGTCCTTGGGATCCCACCCCGGCGGGATCTCCGTGTCGAAGTCGTACGGGCCGTGGGTCACGATCGGCTCTTTGTGAAAGTTGTGCTCGATGGGCGGGCTCTCGACGGTCCATTCCAAGGACAACCCGCCCCATGGGTTGGCCGGAGCGGGGCGGCCCGCGACCAGCGAATGGATGAAGGTAAAGAGGTGGACCAGGAACCCGACGAGCAAGATGAACGATCCGAGCGTGCTGATCTGGTGCAGGGTCTGGAACTCATCGACATAGGTCGCGTAGCGGCGCGGCATGCCGCGGGTGCCCAGGAAGAACTGGGTGAAGAACGTGATGTTGAACCCGATGAAGACGAGCACGGCTCCGATCATGGCCCAGCGCTCGTTGTACATCTTGCCGAACATTTTGGGCCACCAGTGGTGCAGCCCGCCGACGAGCGCCATGATCGTGCCGCCCATCATGACGTAGTGGAAGTGAGCGACGACGAAGTACGAGTCGGTGAGATGAAGGTCGGTGGAGAGCGCGCCCAGCGGCAGGCCGGTAAGCCCGCCGATAGAGAACAGGAACAGGAAGATCAACGCGTAGAGCATCGGCGTGTTCATCGAGATCGAGCCCTTGTAGAGCGTGCCGATCCAGTTGAACACTTTCACCGCGGTGGGGATCGCTACCAGGAACGTCAGGGCCGAGAAGATGGTGGACGCCAGTTCGCCCATGGACGCGAACATGTGGTGGCCCCACACGACGAAGGACACGGCCGCGATGCCCAGCGAGGCGAACGCCATGGCACGGTACCCAAAGATCTTTTTGTGGGAGTGCACCGAGATGATCTCGCTGATGATGCCCATGGCAGGCAGGATCATCACGTACACCACTGGGTGGCTGTAGAACCAGAAGAAATGCTGGAACAGAACCGGGTCGCCGCCCATCCGCGGGTCGAAGATGCCAACGTTGAAGAGGCGCTCGAAGATGAGCAGCAGCAGCGTGATGCCGATGACCGGCGTGGCCAGGACCTGGATGATCGCGGTCGAGTAGATCGCCCACACGAACAGCGGCATATCGAACCAGCCCATGCCGGGGGCGCGCAGCTTGTGCACCGTTACCACGAAGTTCAGCCCGGTCAGGATCGAGCTAAACCCGAGAATGAACGCGGCCAGCACCATGTACACGACCTTCATCGCGTCAGCATCGGTGGTGGTCGAGTAGGGGGTGTAGAACGTCCAGCCGGTGTCCACGCCGCCCATGATGATCGAGATGATGGCGAACATAGAGCCCAGGGCGTAGACCCACCAGCTCAGCAGGTTGAGCCGCGGGAATGCGACGTCTTTGGCCCCGATCAAGATCGGAAGCAAGAAATTACCCAGCGCCGAAGGGATGCCCGGGACGATGACCATGAAGACCATGATCGTGCCGTGCAGGGTAAAGAGGCGGTTGTAGATGTTGTTGTTGGCTTCTTTAGACCAGCCATCGACTTGGAAGAGCTGCCCGGTGACGCGAGCCACGCCGTCCGCGCCAGCGATGGTGCGAACGGGTTCGAGCAGTTCAAGCCGAACGGCCATGGCCGCAACGCCGCCGAGGAAAAAGAGGAAGAGCACGGACGCGAGGTACATCACACCCAGCTTTTTGTGATCGATAGTGGTACACCAATCCCAGACGGTGGTCCAGAAACCGCCCTTGGGGGTGAGGTAGCTCCCCTCGTGGTCGTGCCCGTGGCCGGGCCCGTGTCCGGGGATGGCTCCGAGCTTGGCGTTGTCGAGCGTGGTCATGGTCGTGCTCCTGCGGTCGTCTCGGCCGGGGGTTCAGGCCCGGGCGAGTGGATACGTGTGGTCGGTTTCTCGATCGGTCATTGGGCGGGTGTGGTGTCGGCGGGGACGGCGGAGGCCGCAGTCGGGGCCTTGTCGCTCAGGGTTTTGATATACGCGATGATGCCCACGATCTGCTTCTCATCGAGCAGGCCTTGGAACGAGGCCATCTGGTTCGGGTAGCCCTTCACGATCCGCTTCGAGGGGTACAGGATTGATTCGCGGAGGTAGTTGGCATACTCGACGTCATCAGAAAGTTGTTCCCCGGTCAGTTTGGTCCCGTCAGTAAACTCGACCTCGTGCCCGTAAATGTTCTGCCAAGTTGGGCCCGTGCCGGTTTTCCCGTCATTAGAGTGGCACGAGGAGCAGCGGGTGGCCCACATGCGCTTGCCGAGTTCAACTGGCGACAGGCCGTCGGTACCCCAGCCTTTAAGCACCTTCTTATACACGTCCTCGGGGACGGCCCGGATGATGCCGGTCATTTCCGAGTGCGAGTCGCCGCAATACTCGGCACAGAAGATCCAGTGATCCTCGTACGCCGTAAATTCCGTACCGTCGCTGAGCTTCATGGGCACGTTGGTGGGGTCTGGGTTGGGCTGGTCGGCTTGGAACCAGTAGCTGGTGTAGCGGTTGGGCATCACGTCGAACTTGCCGCGGAAGTCGGGCACCCAGAAGCTGTGGATGACGTCGATGGAGTGCATCTTCATCCGGATGGGGACGCCCGCGGGGACGACGAAGATCGGGACGTCCTTGTCGCCGACGCGTTTCTTGACGGGGCTGGTCTCTCCGTCGGGATAGGTGACGAGCCAGTCCCATTTCTGAGCCTGGAGATCGAGTTCGATGGCCCCGGCGGGTGCGACGGCGTGGTTCATGTAGCCGTGGAAGCCCCTGAAAAAGATCACGGCGAGGATGCCCAGCGGGATGACCGTCCACGCCACTTCCAGCGGCGTGTTGTGCGAGGCGCTGGGCTGGGCGATCGTCCCCGAGCGACGGCGGTACTTGATGGTCCAGTAGACCATCAGCACCATCAGCACCACGAAGAAGAACACGCTGAGCCACCAAATATCCATGAACAACTCGTCAGAGTCGTTGCCGTGCACGCCGCGAGACTGCTCGCGGAAGAAGAGGAGGTGCAGCCATTCCAGGAAGCCCTGGGCAAGGAGCGTGGGCGAGGAGAGCGAGAAGAAATGGTCGCGCGCCAGGCCGCCCGAGAGCCCCGGGGCGGAGCTTGAAAGATTGACCAAGACCGTGCTGAGAAGACTCATGAGATCACCCCCGGTGCCAGACCTGATGCCAGACCCGGTGTCAGACCCGATGCCAGACCTGATGCTGGCGCGTCCGTGGCCGCGCTGATGTTCGTGCCGATCGGTGCGGCCTGGGGGCCGCGTGAGATTTCGTTCTGAAGCCCTTGCTCGCGCTCAAGCTCTTGCTCGCGGCGACGGATCGCGTCGGCCCTGGGGTCGTACCCCGCGCGCCGCTCGCGACGCCGCTTGACCATCTCGTTGAACCGCAGCGTCAGGATCAAAAGCGCGATCCCGACCATGCCCAGCATCCCGCCGATCTGCATCACACGGAACGCCTGCAGCGTGTACACGCCCGCGGTCGGGTCGTACTTGTAGCACAGGTGCAGGAAGCGGTCGGTGATCGACTTGGCGATGGCCCCGTTGGACGCTTCGAGCAGCGCCATCTTCATGATGCCGGGGTCGTAGTCGAACCCGTAGACATACCGCGAGATCCGGCCTTCGGGCGTGACCACGAAGATACTGATGGGGTGGCTGTACTCGCCATTGTCGAGCTTGCGATACTGGAACCCGAGCGCGTCGGCCAGAGTCTGGCAGGCCTCGACCGACCCGGTGTGGAACTCCCAGCCCTTGCTGGTGACTGATTTGATGCCGGGGTCGTTGCTGCCGTGGGTGAGGGCGTCGATGTAGCGTGACTTGGCGGCGGCCGCGTCCGAGGTCTTCTCTTCTTCCTTGAAGCTGAATGTCAGCACGTCGAAATCACGCCCGACCTTGTAATCGAGCGTGCCGAACGATTCGGACATCTTGGAAAGCACCACCGAGCAGGCCGTCTCGCAGCTGTAGTACACCATCGCAACGACGATCGGCTTGCCAAGCCCGCGTGCGCGGCCTGTCGCGCCGTTGGGCGTGCCGTCTGCCTTCAGCGCGGGAGAGAAGTACGTGCCGAGCTTGACCGTGTCGCCCTTGGAGTTCACGAACTCCAGGTCCATCGGAAGGGTCGCGCCCAAGTGCTCGACGACGTCTAGGCCGCGAGCCTTGGCGGGAACTTGCTTGTCTAAAACCTGGGCCGAGGCTCGGCCCGCACTCAGCCCCATTCCCAATCCGAGCACCACCGTCAGCAGCATCGTGAACAGCGGCGTCAACAGCGGCGTCATCAGCGATGCGCGGCCACCAGAACCTGTGCGGCTAGTGCGGTCGGTCCTTTGGATGATGTTCTGGAGAACGCTCATGGATTCAAACTCGATTCCTGATAAGCCAGAGCCCACCGTGAATGAGCAGGCTGACGCGACCAACTGCTTTCCAACTACTTTCCAACTGCTTTCCAACTACTTCCCGGTCGCCTTGTTGTACTTTTCGATCGTCCGCTCCGTCGCTTTGTCTAGGGGAACACGGACCGTGCCCGCGGTCGCGTCGGCCCAGCCGTAGCTGGTGAGGTCTTTGTCGGTCAGGCCTTTGTACTCGTTGTAACCTTTGGAGAGCACCGTGGTCTCGACCGTCTTCCGCTTGAGCTCGGTGGTGTACTTCACGAAGTAGATCGCCACGATCGACACCAGGCCGACGACCGTCAAACAGATCACCAGCCAGGCCCGCAGCAACGTCCCGGGCGACGCGATGGCCGTGTGCTCGGCCATCGGCGTTCCCTCGACAGCCGAGTGCTGGTGCCACTGATCGGGGTGCCCGTGCTCGATCGGGACGTGATGCGATTCGTGATGGCTCATAAACCTTGACTCCCGCGTCCGGTCCGACGATCCGCCTCGCCTGACCAACTGACCCACCTTGCCGTTCACTTTGCCTACCAACTGGGTTCGATCTCTACTGCCCTATCGGATTCGTTCCTGTGCAACGGTACGAAGCTGCACGTTTACTCTCAAATAATTCCGCATTCAACTTCACGTTAAACCCATGATTCTCAGACGTAATTTCGGTGCGTCATGGCCTCGTCCATCCGGGGGTCGTTCACCGCCACCAGCGTCCCAGCGCACACTTTCCGAACGATCAGAAACCCAACAATCCCGGTGACGCCAATGACGGCCGCGATGTCGATCCAGACCGTGCCGATCCCGATCGTGTCCGCGCCGCCGAGGCGTGAATAGACGGCCGGACGGGTGATCCAGAAATGGTCCAGCGCGTGGGCCGCGAGAGAGAGGATCGCCACCAGGCTGATGGCCGTGGGGTTCTGTTTCACGCCCCGGAACAGCAGGATCAGGAACGGCAGCCCGAAGTGCAGCACGCACAACGCTCCGCTGACCCACAGCCAGCCGCCCTCGACGCGCGCGTTGATGAAGGCTGTTTCTTCGGGGATGTTGCTGTACCAGATCAGGAAATATTGGCTGAACGCGATGTAGGCCCAGAAGACCGTGAACGCGAAGAGCAGCTTGCCCATGTCGTGGAAGTGCTCGCGAGTCACGACGCCTTGGAGCTTGCCGGTCTTGACGAGCCGAGCGAAGATCAGGAGCATGAGGGCCGAAGACGAATACGCGGCCCCCGCGAAGAAGTACACGCCCCACATCGTGCTGAAGAACCCGAAATCGATCGACATGAGCCAGTCAAAGCCAGCGAAGGAGGTGCTGAGCGCAAAGACGAGAATTCCCCACGCGGCCATGCTGCGAGCCTTGGCGGTCAGCCAGCGATCGCCCGTGCGGTCTTGCTCGACGCTGAGCGCGTAGAGCCGGCGAGCGAGGTACGTCCAGATCACCAGGTACAGGGCCGCACGGATCATGAAGAAGATCGGGTTGAGGTACGCGGTCTTGTGCGACAGCACAACGTTGTCGTGCATGCTCGGGTGAAGCCAGATGAAGAGCTGCGTGCTGTGCCCGCGGCCGATGATCGTGTCGACCGCGATGCCGACCAACGCCATCACGCCCAAGATCGGCACGAGCGTCGCCACGTTCTCGTACTGGCGGCGGATGGTCCCGGTCCAGCCAGCGTTGGTGAGCTGGAAG
Organism: uncultured Phycisphaeraceae bacterium; assembly: GCA_964540295.1. GTDB lineage: Bacteria > Planctomycetota > Phycisphaerae > Phycisphaerales > UBA1924 > CAZCPB01. The sequence continues at coordinate 2,606 of CAZIMT010000042.1, read as the reverse complement.
ACGAGCGCGAAGAAGAGGCAGCCCAGCGTCATCGCCAAGGCCGACATCACCGCGAAGTGGTACGCCGCGATCGCGTGGATGGTCTGGAGGTGCGCGTCCTCACCCGTGCCCAGAAACCCGCCCGCGACAACGGCGACGAGCCCGAGGATTCCGACGACGAGCAAGGCCATGGCCTTGCCTTTGCCAGCACCGACGGGGAGTGTGATGTTCGCGTCGCGGAGCTGCGGGTAGTTCACGCGGCCGGGAACAGCGTGCCCAGCGTGTGCAGCATCAGCGGTCATGTGAGTCATGGGTTCTTGCCTCCGTCGGTCTTGCCGTGCTCAACCTTGGGCGCGAGGGCCGCCGGGAGAGAGGTCGTTGCGGAGGTGGTCGTTGCCGCAGGGGCGGCGGTCCCAGTTGAAGACGGCGGCTGCTGAGCGGCCTGAGCCGTCGCACGCGAGCGCTCGAGCACCTGACGTTCAGACTCGGGGACGTCCTGCAGCAAGCCCGATTGCGATTCCTGCAGCACGCGGATGTACGAGACGACGGCCCAGGCGTCGCCCTCGCTGAGCGCGTGAGCGTAGCCGGGCATCTTCTGCAGGCCGCTGGGATCGATCACGCCGACTCGTGCGACATGGAAGATATACCCGTCCTTCCAAAACTCGGCCTTGGCGTCGTTGGGGTCGGGCGACTTGTATTTGGCGTCGTGGTAATTGGGCAGGGCGTAGGACCACTGCGTGCCGATCATGCCCTTGCCGTCGCCCGTGTAGCCATGACAGGCGACGCAGTAGATGCTGTACTTGAGCTTGCCCAGCTCGATCAGCTTGGCATCGACCGCGACAGGCATGCGAGCCAGGTACAGCCCGTCGGTCCCCCTGCCCTCGTAATAGCCAGCGTCGGCCTTGAGCAGGTCCTTGCGCTCCTGGATCCAGTGATCGGCCCACGGCTCTTCGCTCACGAACGACGCGCGCCCGAACGCGACCGTGTTGGCCGGGGGCTTGCGCATCGTGCGACGGTCGGCGAAGAACGTCGAGTCGGTCTGCGGCTTCCACTTCTGCTGGTCGTCCAGATCAGGGAAGAACTGGCGCGGCGGCTTGTCGGAGCGGTCGCCGCGGCAGCCGGTGAGAGCCGCCGACGCGAGAGCCGCGCACGACAAGATCGCGGCGGCTCTGGTCAAGGATGTGGTGGGTGCGCTACAGGTCATGGGTCGGCTCCGCGGGTGCGGTGAAAAACAAGGAAGATTCGAGCGGGCTTTGAGAGCAGTCGGCTTATTCCTCGACGAGGTCGATGTTCGCGCCGCCGACTGCTTCGAGCAGACGGCGAGTCTCGTCGGGGTTGAACTTGGCGTCGCGGGCCTCGACGGAGATGATGAAGAGGTCTTGGGAGGTGTTAAGGAACCGCTCTTTCTTGAGGAGCGGGTGGTGGTGCCGCGGCAGGCCGTTCATTGCAAGCATGCCGATCAGGGCCGTGAACGCCGCGAAGAGGATGCCCATCTCGAAGGTGATGGGCACGAAGGCCTGCCCGGAGAAGAATGGCTTGCCCTGGGTGACCATCGGGTAGTCCACGGCCGACATCCACCACTGCATCAGGAGCCCGAGCGCGGCTCCCGTGAGCCCGATCACCGCGATGAGTATCGGCAGCTTGGTGCGTTTAATGCCCATGGCGTCTTCCATGCCGTGGATCGGGAAGGGGGTGTGCACGTCCCAGTAGGTGTACCCGGCGTCGCGGAATTTTTCTGCGGCGTGGTACACGGCCGCGGGGGTCGTGAACTCGGCCATCATGCCATGAACCGGCACCCCGGCCTCGGTCGTGTAAAGGCGTCCGCTCTTGGACATCAGTGCTTCCCACCCTTCGAATGCTCGTGCCCGTGAGCCTTGTCATGACCGTGATCGTCACCGCGCCCGTGATCCTGTCCATGATCCTGCCCGTGCCCGTGCTCATGCGGGCTGGCCTGAGGCAGGACGGCCTTGAGTTCCGCCATCGCGAACACCGGCAGCACCCGCAGGAAGATCAGGAACAGCGTCAGGAACACGCCGAAGCTGCCCACGAAAATCATGACGTCCACCAGCGTCGGGTGGAACATGCCCCACTCGCCGGGCAGGTACGCCCGGTGCAGGCTCGTCACGATGATCACGAACCGCTCGAACCACATGCCGATGGTCACGAAGATGCTGACGATGAAAATCGCCAGCGGGCTGGTCCGCGCCCAGCGCGTCCAGAACACCTGCGGGCTGAGCACGTTGCACGAGATCATGGTCCAGTACGCCCACCAGTACGGCCCGAAGGCGCGGTTCTGGAAAGCGTAGAGCTCGTACTTGTTCCCGCCGTACCACGCGATGAAGAACTCCATCGAGTACGCAAAGCCCACGATCATGCCCGTGGTCAGGATGATCTTGGCCATGTTCTCAAGATGGCGAAGAGTGATGAAGTCCTTCATGTTGGGGTACAGCTCGCGGGCCGGGATCAGCAGCATCAGCACCATCGCGAACCCGCCGAAGATCGCGCCCGCGACGAAGTAGGGCGGGAAGATCGTGGTGTGCCAGCCCGGAACGATAGACGTCGCGAAGTCGAACGACACGATCGAGTGCACGCTGAGCACCAGCGGCGTTGAGATGCCAGCCAAGACT
>CAZIMT010000041.1:0-20972 GCA_964540295.1 uncultured Phycisphaeraceae bacterium | reverse complement strand
GAGTCGTCGTTGCCGGGGATGGGGATGTCGGCCATCTCGGGGTCGCCGTCGGTGTCGAGCAGGCAGATGGTGGGGATGCCGAGCTTCTTGGCTTCGAGCAGGGCCGTGACTTCCTTGCGGACGTCGATGACCACCATCACGCCCGGAAGCTTCTCCATGTTGCGGATGCCGTCGAGGTTCCGCTTGATCTTCTTCATCTCGCGGCGAAGCTGGCTCTCCATCTTCTTGGAGTAGCTCGCGAAGTTATCGTTGGCCTCGATGGTTTCGAGTTCCTGCAGGCGCTTGAGGCGCAGACGGATCGTGCGAAAGTTGGTCAGCGTGCCGCCGAGCCAACGCTCGGTGACATAGTGCTGCTTGATGTCGCCGACGCGCTGCTCAAGCACGCTTTTGGCCTGACGCTTGGTGCCGACAAAGCACACGTCCTTGCCCTCGCTGACGAGCTTGGTGATGTACTTCTTGGCGAGCAGGAGACCCTTGATGGTCTCCTTGATGTCGATGATGTGGATGCCGTTGCGCTTGCCGTAGATGTACGGCCCCATCTTGGGGTTCCACCCTGACGAGCGCTGCCCGAAGTGGATGCCCGCTTCGATCAGGTCTTGGACCAAGGTGTTGGGCGAGGCGGGGGCGACGGCAGGGGCGATGACCATGGCGAAAATCCTTGTGCAGCGACACCGGCGGGAGGGTCGATCGGCGGGTCTGCCAGCACTGAAAAACAGTGTTGGAGGATCCGGCGGCTCCACGCCATGCAGGGCGCTTCGGTGAGGACCACGGAGCGAACATTCACCCGTGGTCAATGCTTAAAAAAACGGCTGTGACGGCCTGCTGAACGCACACCTAGGCCGTGCCCCCGCCCATCGACCATCCGGGGACGTGGCAGTATAGGGACGCCGGGGGTTGGAGCAAGTCTTCCGTGTTCCTCGTCCGGCCGGGGTTCGCTGATAACCCGAGCGGTTGACAGAGCTTTGGTTTTCAAGGTATTTTCTGGACTTTGCCCGACCGCGATTTCCCCCCTCGACGCATGAGGGGGTGATCGATGAGTTGTTCGGGCCTCGGAGGTGCGATCATGGAAAACCCTCGCAGGCCCGAATCTGCGGGCGGCGAGAAGAAAGAAGGATCTCGGTTGGTTTGTTGTCGGTTTGGATTTCCTTGTGAAGTCAATTTTTTGGAGACAAGGCATGAGCGACGTGAGTCGGCGGGAAGCGTTCTTGACGTTGGCGGCCGGGGCCGCTGGTGCAACGGTGGCGATGAGCGCGGGTGCGCGCGCGGGTCCGATCGTGTCCGTCTCTGGCGGCGGGTTGCCGTCCGCGCGTCTTCTCGAAAGGGTCTCGGAGGCGGCCGAGCGCTTGGGCGGCGAGGTCGAGCGGCGTGCGGGGATGGTTGTTGGAGAGGCAACGGTCCTGCAATGTCGGTCCTGGGATCGGCTTGTGTATCTGTACCTCAATGAAACGGTGAGCGGTTTCGTCTCGGTGAGTGTGTCGGGGTTTGCGATCGCGGCGGCGTGCCAGGCGGCGGGACGGCCTGCGGCGGTCCTGGTCTGGGGTCACGAGCCGCAGTGGGAGGACGGGGTTGGTCGCTTTGAAGGAGCAATGCTGGCGATGCAGGTTCGGGATCTTCCCACGGAAACTTCGCTGGCTTAAGGATTGAGTTCCGAGTTTTTGAGTACATGGAATTTGGGCACTCGCTCAGTCAGGGCGTGCCCGCGCGTTTTTTAGTGTGCGATCCGCGGTTCGTGGGACGCAGTTTTCAAGGCTTTTTTTCCGAAAGTTCAAATCATGGCGCTCGATGCATTTCTGAGTTTCGATGGCAAGATCAAGGGTTCGGTCAGGCAGCAGGGTCGCGAGGGGAAGATCCGCTTGTTCGCGGTCGATCACACGATGGGGGCGGTCGCTGACGCCGAGTCGGGATTTCCCACGAAGACTGTGATGCCGCGGGCGATGATCGTCACCAAGAGTGTGGACCTGTCGTCCGCGCCGATGCAGACCGCCTTGGCCGAAAACACGAAGTTTGGCTCGGTGAACGTAGAGATGTGGCGGATGCCGCCGACGGGCGGAGTAGAAGAGAATCACTACACGATCGTCATGACGGGCGTCCGCATCGCGTCCATCCGCCTGGTGATGCGGTTCAACAAGCCGCCGGAGAACATGCAGCTTCCTGAGACCGAAGAAGTGGCGCTGAGCTACGAGGGCATCGCGTTCACTTACAAGAGCTTGGACGGCTCGAACAACTGCCCCACGTCCACACGCGACAAGTTCGACGAGACCGAAGACAAGCTCAAGTCCGCGCTCGTGGACGGGCTCAAGGGCGCGGCCAAGGACCTTGGATCGAGCATCGGGAGCGCGATCAAAGAAGCAATGAAGGACGCCGGAAAGCCCGCCGGGGGTTGAGCCGCGGTCGGCTCGGCCGAAAAATGAGTTGATCACGTACCGGCCACCCGGGTTCTCGAACCGCAACGAGAACCCGGGATGGCCGGACTTGTTTGGTCGGCGGACGGCTTGGCGTCCAGCACGGCGTGCGCCCAAGCGAGACTCACGCGTGCGCAGAATTCGATCAAGGAGCGAGCCATGCTGGACGCTGGTGCTGGTGCTGGTGGTTGCCCATGCACGGGCGAGAACGCCGAGGCTGCGCGGCGAGCGATTCGCACCGGCGAGCGCGCGAGCACGCTCGTGGATGAATCGCACTTTATGGTTTCGGTGCGCCAGTGCAGGGCGTGCGGGCAGACTTTTCTTCAAGCGTTCTGCGAGAGAGTGGACTGGGCAGACGGCGACGATCCGCAGGCGTGGGTGTACATCCCGATCGACGATGACGAGCGAGAAGCACTGCGAAAGTTTGATGCGAGAGTGAGCGAAGACGAGTTGCGGAGGGTCGTGTCACGGCCCCGGCGGTTCCTGCATGAGGACTCCCCCAAGGGAGCGCCTCGGACCTTAGCGTGGGTGGCCGGGATCCCGGCTTTTCCAGCGCACGACTAGATCGGACTCGGTTCAAGTGGTCGTTACTCCTTCAGAGAAATTGAGTTCGCATACTCCCGGCTCGTTTGATGCGTGTTGCAACTGTTTCTTTCCGATCAGGTCGAACCCGGGCACGTCGGATCGAATGAAAAAGGGCTGGCTTCCTGATGAAGCCAGCCCTCGTAGACGACTTTAGAATCACCGGTTTACTGCCGAGACATCCAGCTCTCCGAAAGGCCGATGTTGTTCTGGCACTACGTTTCTCGGTCGAGCAGGTGAAGGGCTGGTCTCATCCAGAGAACTCAGCACCCGCTCTCGAAGGCAGCGACGAACGCGTCGAAGTCATCGCCGGTCACGAAGCCATCGTCGTTAAAGTCGGCGGCGATCACGCCGAGCTGGAAGGCCGCGACGTACGCGTCAAAGTCTTCGCCGGTCACGAAGCCGTCGCCGTCGAAGTCCGACGGGCAGAGGGTGTACTGGTGCTCGAAGGCCCCGCGGTCGATGATCGCGCCGGGCCCGACGCCCAGGTTCGCGGCCCAGGGGACGTCCACGAAGCGCGGGTTGCCGTCGATGTCCGCGGCCCACTTCTCGAAGACGTTGAAGTTGTTGTCGAGGTCGTAGGTGTCGCTCGGGACGAACGTGTTGTTGCCCACGTCGATGCACGGCGAGAACGAGTTCAAGCGGAAATTGTCGTCAGAGTTGCCGGGGATGCCATCGGTGCCGAGGATGCTGACAAAGAGCGGATCGGCGTCCATGCCTTGGATCGTGTTGTTGGCCGCGGTCACGAACGAGCCCTGCCCGGTCACGGCGGTGTATTGCGCGTTGGTGACGGTGTTGGGTACGCCGTCGGTGTTGTTCCAGAGGATCGAGTTGGTCATGCTGGCGTCGGTACCGCCCGAGACGTAGATGCCGCCGGCCGTGCCGCTGGAGGCGACGTTGTTGGCGAGTGTGGACATGCGGACGTTGAGCCCGACGCCGGTGTTGCCAGCGATGTTGATTGCGCCGCCGTTGCCCGACGAGGCGTTGTTGCCATTGAAGACGCACCCTTCGACCGTGCCGAAAGAGAAGAGGAGCTTGATCGCGCCGCCGTCGCCAACGGCCCGGTTATTGAGGAACTCGGTGTTGGCGAACTCGGCGGTGCCGCTGGTGTGGTGGTAGATCCCGCCGCCGCTGCCGCCGGTCCAGTTGTTGAAAAAGAGCGAGTTGATGAACTTGGGGTCGCCGCCGGTGGAGAGAACAGCTCCGCCCTCGGCGTCCGCGTAGTTCGAGAGGAACTTGACGTTGCGGCAGGTGATCGAGGAGTTTTTCGCGGTCATGCCGCCGCCCTCGGAATCGTCGCCGCTGCCGTTGGCGTAGCCGCGAGCGATCGAGAATCCGTCGATGAGCGTGGTGCTGTCGGCGTCGTTGGCGTCAACGACGTGGTAGACGTTGTCGGTCTGGCTGCTAGCACCGATCCCGCCGGACATGGCGGTGACGAAGAACCACGGGGTCGTGCGTTGGGTCAGCGATGTCTCGGTCCCCGCGAAGCCGCCATAGAGCTTCACGCCGCTGAAGATCTTGAAGGTCGCGGTGCGCGACGCGCCCGCGGTCGGGTAGTAGAAGCCCTGCGAGGCCCAGATCTCAACGTGAGATCCGCCGATGTTCTCTGCGGCCAGCAGCGGGACTTGCAGGTCGTGGTACGCGGTGCCCCAGCTCGTGCCGTCGAGGTCGGTGGGCGAGTTGTCGTTGACGTAGAAGCGGATCGGGGTGCTATCGATCTTGCGGAGCTGGAACCCGCCGACGTGGGCGGTGCCGCTGGAGGAGTCGGCGACCTTGATCGTCACGCTGCCGCCCGCGTTCACCTGCACGATGTGGATCGAGTGTGTGGTGCCGGGGATGAACTTGCTGCTGGAGAGCGCGTTCGCGCCGACGTACTGATACTTGCTCGAGGTGTTGGTGACGGTGACGCCGCTGGTGTTGCCGCCGCCGTTGGGCAAGGCCGCGTAGGTGTACACGGCGTAGGTGCCAAAGGCTAGGTTGTTGAACGAGTACGACAGCGTGCCAAAGCCCGAAAGCGACTGGTAGTCCTCGATCAGCTTGGCGGCCTCGCCCGACACGCCGACATCGTCAGCGCCCTTGAATGTGCCGCCGGTGTCGCGCGTGAATGTTGTCGTTGAGACGAAGCCGTTGAGATCCCCGAGCGTCGAGGTGGCGGCCGTACCCGAGGTCACCGAGTTCCAAAAGCCGGGCTGCCCTGCGGCCGCGCCGAAGGAGCTGGCGGGGACGCCAGCCCCGCTGCCGCTGGCGTTGTTGAGATCGACATTGAAGGATTGCCCCATCGCCTGCCCGGCGAGGAGCGTGAGCGTCGCGGTGAGCGTGGGCAGAATAATTGCGCGAGACATCGAACGTGCCATGAGTGAGCCTTTCTTGGTGAGTTTCCGGGTTTGATGGTCGAGCTCTTCGAGCTACGGCCTGTTGTGACCTGCAATGCGTCGCCGCTTCGAAGGGGCGCTAACTCTTTTCAAAGATTTCGCGTTGACCGTCAAAGCGCAACGCGGTCTTTCATCGAATCGCTTGCCCATCTGGTGTCGGGTCGCGGTCGGCAGTCATGAAGGCCCGGCAGCGCGGTCATGATGGTGGCACCTCAGTTCATCGGTAGTCATACTTTCGAGATATGAGCGGTTCCGAGAGGATGACGGGGTGAACGGGCGTGAGGCGGCCGAAAACCTGGGCGGTAAGCGCGTCGTACTGGCCTATGCCCACTTCGTCGCAGGCGAAGGCGATGAGATCGGCGTCGGCTCCGAGCAGGATCGCGGTTTGAAGCGTGCCGACACGCGGGTCGTTGCCGAGGCCCTCAATCGCGCGGCGAGCCGAGATCGTGACGGTGCCATCGACGGGGAAGTCCCACGCCCCTTCCGCCGCGGCCGCGGCACCGATCGCCCAGCGCAGCGCGTGCAACACGAAGACCGAATCACGCTGGCGGAGCGCTGACAGGCCTTTGTCAAAGACGGTGTGGCGGGCGTGCCAGCCCTGACCATCGCGGGCGCAACGCTCGAGCTCGTCGCACGCCGCCAGTGCCGCGGCGAGGTTCTCGCTCGGGATGCTTCCGACCAGTGCCAAGATCCCGCGCCTCGCCATCCGAGCCGCTGCCAGAGCCTGGCCCCAGAGCGGCAGTATCTCGAACATTTCTTGTTTGTTCATCAGCATGCTCATCGGTTTCCCCGGAAAAGAATCTTCTCGCGTCAGACGCGAGCGTCTACCGCCCATGCGCCACGCCCGACCAAAGGCGCTAAATCCGGCGTGTGGTATGATCCAAAGGTTGTTCGGTGGTGCCGGGCCTTGTTCTTCTATCCGGCGCGTCTGGGCGCGGCGGACAGGGTGTCGGCCGCGTGAAAGTTCCTAGTCATCGTGCGGTTGTTGCTTATGCCTCAAGAACCCGATCAAACGCATGTCACCCAGTTGCTCCACGCTGCCAAGGAGGGCGACCCGCGCGCGTCCGACCAGTTGCTGCCCTTGGTTTATGGCGAGCTGCGACGGCTAGCCCAGGGGTACATGAGCCACGAGCAGCCGGGGCAGACGCTACAGGCGACAGCGCTGGTGCACGATGCGTACTTGCGGCTGGTCGGCAGCAAGGACATTTCGTGGGACTCACGAGGGCATTTCTTCGCGGCGGCGGCTCAGGCGATGCGCAGGATCCTGGTCGAGCGGGCCCGACATCGCAAGCGCATCAAGCACGGCGGGGGCGTACGGCACGAGGGCTTGGACGCCGCGGACATCGTGGCACCGGTCGAGATCGGCACCGATCTGGTCTCTCTCGATGGTGCGCTCGACAAGCTGGCGGCGTACGACCGACGCAAGGCCGACGTGGTGATGCTCAAGTACTTTGCGGGTCTGACCAACGACGAGATCGCGGCGGCTCTGGGCGTGTCGTCGGCCACCGTCCGCAACGAGTGGACATTCTCCAAAGCGTGGCTGATGCGTCAGATCAAGAAGTCGGCCGAGATTGATTCCGAAGGGACTCGCGCATGAACCAGGGCCCACCGGATGAGAAGCAGCGTCGTGCCGAGGAGATCTTCTTGGCGGTCGCGGATCTGCCGCGCGAGCGCTGGGATCAGGAGATCTCGCAACGCAGCCAAAGCGATACGACCGTGCTGCGCGAGGTGCGTTCGCTGCTCGATTGTCACGCCCAGGCCGACGATTTTCTCGACGCTCGCGAGCTGCAGGCAGCCAATATCGGCTTCGGAAACATGCACGGCGATATGGAGGACGATCTCAAGCCCGGGATGAACCTCGGCGGGTTTCAGATCGAACGCCTGCTGGGGCGCGGCGGCATGGGCAGCGTTTTCGTGGCGGTGCAGGACCGGCCCCGGCGTTCAGTAGCGCTCAAGATCATCCGGCGCGGGCTGGCGACGCCCAGCCTGCTCCGGCGCTTCGAGCACGAGGCGGAAATCCTCGGTCGGCTGCACCACCCGGGGATCGCGCAGATCTATGAGGCGGGCATGGCTGCGGCTTCCCCGGGCGAGATCCCCAGGCCGTTCATCGCCATGGAGCTCGTCAACGGGCCCCCTCTCAATACCTACGCCGAGATCAACAAGCTCAGCACGCGCGACCGCCTTGAACTGCTTGCCAAGGTCTGCGACGCGGTGAACCACGCTCACCTGCGTGGCGTGATCCACCGCGATCTCAAGCCCGGCAACCTCCTTGTGGACGAACGCGGGCAGCCCAAAGTGCTCGACTTTGGCGTTGCACGTGCGGCCGATTCGGACCTCCGCGTCACCACCATGCAGACCAGCGTGGGGCAGCTCATCGGCACGCTGCCGTACATGAGCCCCGAGCAGGTTCTGGCCGACCCGAGCGAGGTTGACACGCGCAGCGATGTCTACGCGCTGGGTGTGGTGCTGTACCAACTACTCACTGGGCGGCTGCCGCTGGACTTTGGGAGCCGATCGATCCCCGAGGCGGCCCGGCTCATCAAGGAAGAAGCGCCCACCAAGCTCAGCCATGTGAGCAAAGTCTTCCGCGGCGAGATCGACACCATCGTTTCCAAAGCCTTGGAAAAGGACAAGGCACGCCGCTACCAGTCCGCTGCCGCGCTGGCCGACGATATCCGCCGTTTCCTGCGCGGCGAACCGATCCACGCTAGAGAAGATTCCGCGCTCTACGTGCTCCGGAAACATCTGAACCGGTACCGCTGGGCGGTGGGAGCGTCGATCGTCTTCGCGACGGCGCTCGCGGCCTTCAGCTTTTACGCCGCGATCAGCGCGCGGACCGAGCGACGTCTGGCGCTTGAGGCCTCGGCCGCGCAGCAGGACGCTGAGGCCGCAAGGTCGCTGGTCGAGCAGGCCAACACCAGTCTTTACGACGAACTCGCCCAGTCAAACATCGAACGCGGGCGCTTCGCGGGCGCGCTCGGGAACGTGCCGTTGGCCGAGGACCTTCTTTGGGCCGAGTACTTCGACAAGCCCGGCTCGCCCGTCCCGCGGTGGGCCTTGCGCGAGCTCTACGCCCGGAACCCCGTTCTCTGGACCGCGCAGGGCCGCGCGACGTCGCTGTCCAGCGCGGTGTCCAGCGACGGTTCGATCGTGGCGCTGGCCTTGCGCAGCAATCAGGTGGTTGTCTACTCGGGCGCTACGGGGAAGGAGATCCGCACGCTGGAAGCGCTCGGCGCTCGTCCGGTCGCACTAGCGATCGCGCCCGATTCGCGCACGATCGCCGTGGCCCGGACCGACGGGCGCATATCGCTGCTGTCCATGGACGAAGGCGGGCAGCAACGTCTGCTTTGGGACGACGTCGGGCCGGCCGAACCGATCACCTGTCTCGCCTTCAGCCCGGACGGAGCCTGGCTGGCATTGGGCGGATCGGGCAAGCGGATCCACCTTTGGGACGCGCGGACCAACACCGAGCACGCGTCGTGGGACGCGCACCCCGACACTCTCTCGGCGCTGGTTTTCAGCCGTGACGGCTCGCGACTCGCCTCCGCATCGCGGCAGCGTGGGTCGGAGATCGCGGCCCGGGTGTGGAGCACGCCCGACGGCACGCTGATCCGCGACGTCCCGGGAACCAGCATCGGCTCCTCAACCTCGGTCTGCTTCTCGGCCGACGGCGAAACACTCTACATCGCCAACAGCGATCGCCGGGTGACCATGCACGACCTGGTCAGCGGCGCTGCGACCACCCTCGAAGGTCCGCGCTCCGCGAACGCCGCGGCCCTCGCTCTGTCGCGCGACGGAAAGTCTCTTTACACCGGGGGTGGCAGTCTTGTGTACCCGGTGGGCGGTGCCACACCTTCGATGATGCTCGGTCGGCAGCGGTTCGCGGTCAACGCCGCCGGCTGGCACGGACCGTCCAACGTGATCATCGTGAACGCCGACTGGACGATCCGGTCGCTCGACACCCGCCCAGAGCCAGCATTCTCACGCATCGAGGGTTTCAACTCGTGGTGCTTCAGCGTCGCGTACTCGCCCGACAGCTCGTTGATCGCTATCGGCGGCGGCGACGGCACCATCCGCGTTGACCACGCCGCGACGGGCGAGCGAGGGGCCACCGTTCAAGTTCTCGGCAACAACGTTCGCACGCGAGCGGTCCACTTCCTCGCAGATTCCAAGTCGCTCCTCGCGGGGAGCGCAGACGGAGCGGTCCGACTGATCGATTCGAGCACCGGCAAAGAACTGGCGTTGATGAAGAGTTCCTCGAGCGAGATCTATTGTCTCGACGTTGACCCGTTGCAGCGGCGAATGGTCGTCGGCCATCAGGACGGCGTGATCAGAGTCTGGGATCTCGCAACGCGAACTCTCGTGGCGTCGCTCGTCAAGCAAGACCGCCGCGTCGAGGGTGTGTGTTTCAGCCGCGACGGCGCGTTCTTTGTTTCATCGGGACCAGAGGCTGCTCTCCAGGTCTGGGATTCGCAGACCTACAAGCCGGTTGAGCGGCTCTCGATGTCCGCGTCTCCCTGGGGAGTGGTGATAAGCCCCGACGGACGCTCGCTCGTGGCGACGACCTACGAAGGAACGGTCGAGGCCTTCGACGTGAGCACGATGACACGCCGTGCCAACGTTCGCGCGTCGACCCGTCTTATCCCCGGCATCGCGTTCTCCGCCGACGGCCTGTTGCTCGCGATCGGCGACGAGAACGGGATCGTGCAAGTGCTCGACTCTATAACTCTTCGCACGCTCCTGACGCTCGAGACCGGCGGAGTCGAGGTCGTCTCGGTGGCGTTCGATCCCCTGGGCCGGTACCTCGCCGCGGCTACATCTCAGCGATTCACCGCCGTGTACGACCTCCATGCACTGGACGCGAGCATCTTCGGCAGTTCCGAGTATCATCGAAAGCGACTGAACCTCGATGGATCACGCGGCGAGTGACGGTGCCCCGACTCTTCTCACCACCGGCCGCCGACCACGCCCGGCCTGCCGCAAGACGGTGAGCCTTCGCTCAGCATGAACCACCGAGCGTCGATTGATCGCGCGAGCTATCTCGCGCAGTCGCGAAGTTTGCAGAAAAGAGCCCGCCGCGTCCGCACGGAAAAAATGCCGAAAACCTCCGCACGTGGCCACGAGGTTCTTTCGTTCGAACACAAGCCGAAAGTCGAAAGTAATCTAGCCGAACATCACTCGCTGGGCAGTCCAGTACAACCCGGTGAGCGCAATCAGCACTGAGGCCGCGTTGGCGATTCTGCCGCGAATCATCCACCAACGCGCCGTCGGTAAGCGGCCGCTGCCCGTCCGGGGCGCAGGCGGAGTCGGAGATGACTGCGCCGATGAGGGCGCGAAGCTCGATGTCGACCACGTCGTCGCCGGGTCGGCGGCCGTTGAGATATCCGCCGAGGTCGCCAGCGAGCACGCCGAGGTTTTTCTGCGAGCCCTGAGGTCTCACCGCGATGCTGGTGTTGAGGCGCAGCATCTCTGAGGCCTTCACGTTCTTTGGGCTGTTATGCCCGGGGATGCCGGTCAGGAAGATCTGAACGAGGTCGTTGCGCGGCAGGCATGGCGGGGTGAGGCCGAAGAGAGTCTGGATGATCACGGGCATCGTCGGGTTCGTGACATAGCTCGCGAACTGTCCGTCGTCGCGAGGGCGAGAATTGTTGAAGCGGTCCTTGTCGCGCAGCCCGATCACAACCTCGTTGACCAGCGGGTGCCCGAGGCGCGACACCTAGATGTACGGCTCGAAGTCGTCGTTGGTGTTGTTGAAGGTTGGGTTCTGCTTAAGGATCTTGGTTTGCCGAAGGCTCACGGTGGTCCAGCCACCGATCACCGGGTCCTTGTTACGGGCGAGGTAACTGATTGGAAGTTCCAGAACGATCGAGGTGACGTTGTCGTCGGCGAGCAGGTTCGCCTCTCCGTTGACGAGCCCGAGCGGGTTGGTGTTGACGAGGTCGAAGATCTCGCCAAGGTTCGCCACGAACGAGTCCTTGTTCTACCCGACGAACATGCGCCCCTTGTGCGTCGAGCCCGGGAGATTGATGTTGTAGATGTGCTTGCGGGCGTAGTCCTCGTACACACCGTGAGACTTCATGCCCACAGAGTCCGAGGGCTTTAGAAAGCTGTAGGAACCGTTGGCGGCGTCGGTGATGGCCGCGTTCTGCAAGTCGGAACGCTGGTCGCGTTGGAAGACGCCGACGGTGTAGTTCTCGATGATGTTAAGATTGGCGTTGTCGCCGGGGTTGGGGCCGATCCCGCCGATGTTGTAGAGCGGGATCGACATCCGCTTGCCTCCGACATTGATGGCGATGTCGCGGTTCTGGGTCTGGAACGAGAACGTGAAGGTGAGGTCAGGCTTGGCGTCGCCGTCGCAGTCGATATGGATCTGGTAGAGCGCGTCGAGGTCCATCGAGAAGAAGTTCGGGCCGCCATAGGCCGTCTGGAATGGGATGTAGTTGGCGACGATGGTGACGAAGCTCTCGCGGGCGGGCTCGTAGCTGCGGAACATGTAGAAGTCAGTGGCGTCCACCTTCGGGGTCTCGCAGACGCCCGCAGCTTCGCGGTGCGACGAGGGCACCATCGACGTCGCCATTGATGGTGCGATCGCAAGGCAGGTGCCCGCGGTCAGCGACAACGCCATTAGGAGAGAGACTCGAACTTTGAAACTCTTCATCTGAGAACTCCTAGCGGTCAACGGCCTTCGACAGCGCGCGGCCACCTCGCGACGGCGTTCGCACCGTCGTTTTTCAATCAGCCGGTCTCAGGGGATCACGGCATTTTGGTGCGCTGACCGCGCCGTCAACCGCAGGAGTTACGACGCGACTGGAGGGCAGGGATTTTGTTTCGTGGAAAAATCCGCTTACTCGTTTCACCGAGGGTGGCACGCCGTACACGAATCTAGCCTGTCTGTCGAGAAAACTTCGTATCAGAAAATCTCTCGAAGCTTGGCTCACGGATTCCAAACAGTCTCGGGCGCAACCTATTCATCGACAAGGCTCGCGGCCGCTCAACGCTGCGAATCAAGCTCGAACCCGGCATAGCGTTCCCTAGTCAAGACCATCACGATGTCGAGGAGTGCCTCGTGCTCGAAGGCGACCTCGAACTCGGCGGGAAGGTCATGCATCGCTTCGACTCCATGCGCATCCCCAAGGGCGGGCAGCACTGCACGCCACGCACGATCAACGGCTGCATTGTGCTCGTGACCTGCGGTCTTGCGGCCTGACCGGCGGAGGCTATCGACCCACGTTTTAAATGACTCGAAGCGCCGAAAGGCAAGTTCTCATGTGTCGAGAAGGGCAAAAAACGAAAAACCCCGTTCTGGCCGCCTTGCGGGGCGTCGAGCGGGGCTTCGTAAACGAGGCGGACGGGACTCGAACCCGCAACATCCGGATCGACAGTCCGGTGCTCTAACCAATTGAGCTACCACCCCTTCAAGAACTCGATCACAAACCTGCCAGAAAACTGAAAACCGTTGCTCCAAGCCCAGAGCCGCGTGGAGGGGTTAGAAATGTAGGTTCGAACCCGGTTTTGTCAAGCTCCGGTCCGACCAACCACCCGCCCCTGAACTCACCGCAGCTCGTGAACCTTGGTCGCGTTCGTTAGCCCGCTTTCTTGAGCGAGATCTTGCCGACCTCCTGAAGCTGGAAGGGGCTGCCGTCGACGCCGACCTTGCTGCCCGCAACCCACATCATCACGCAAGCGGTGGCTAGAAACGTAACGGCGATGAACGCGAGAGCTGAATACACGTCGAGCGAGGCCGACCGCTTGCCACGGCCGCCGGAGAGTTGCATTCCGAACTGACTCATACTTGAGACTCCCCTAGCCCTGCGTTCGGGCTAGATTTTTCCTCAACCCTTGATCTTGTCGATCCCGTCCGATCCAAACCGACCCTCAATCCTCGATGCACGCGGCTTACCTAGCTCGGCTGAGGATCTGATCGCCCTCGCGGATCTCGACCTTGCGATCGAGGGTGTCCACCCGACCCACAGACCACTTGAGATCGGTGGACTCGATGATCAGGTTCCCAAGAAACTCGTTTCCACGGACAATCATGAACTTCATGTTCTTTTGAACTTGGTCGTTGCTGCCCACGTTGATCTTGGCCAGTGTCTTGCTTGAGGCCTTGTCCAGCGTGATCTGGTCGATCCGGGCTTGGATCAGCGGGCCGCGCGGGACGAAGGGTGTGCTACCGAGCAGTTCAGCGCTCCCCACGCGTGTGCCGCTACCGCCCGCCCCGGCCCGGAGTTCGGTCAGTTGTTCCTGCAACGCCCGGGTCGTGCTCTCGAGGACTTCCTTCTGGCTCTCGAGCTCGCTGACCTTGGACTCGAGCGCCAGCGACTCGCCGCGAGACTTGAGCTCGTTGTTACGAAGGTTGGTGACCTCTTCCTTGTACGAGGAGATCAGGGCCGCCTGCGTCTTGGCGAGTTCGCCCAATTCAGCGATCTTGCCCGAGATAGCCTGCCGCTCGGCCTCGGCCTTATTCTTCTGGGCCAGCAGGCTGGAGTTCTGGGCCTGCAGTTCGCTCGTGATCGCGTCGCGGCTGGCGATGTCGCGCGAGAGCTGCTGGATCGAGTCGGTGAACCGACCTCGCTCGTTGCCGAAACGGGTGCTCTGATCCTGCAGACCGGCCAAGGCCGCGGCACGGTCGGCCTGCGCCCCGGACAGACCGGCGGTGATCCGGTCGGCGTTCGCGGAGTACGCGATGGTCAGGGCCGCAAGGAAGATGCTCAGGACGGCCGCAAACACCACGAGAAACTTCGTCAAAATATGCACGTTAAACTCCTCAGAAACACCCGCAGCCCGCCCAAGGGCCGCGTCAAACTTCGTTCCGCTGCGTCGATCCTCGCGCTCGTGCGCAAGGCCGACCCTGCTCATCCTACTCGTATCCACAAACCAAACGACAACACCACTCGCAAAGCAACGATCCGCGACGATCATGCCAGCCTCGTCGCGGCCACCGGGTCGCGTCTGGGGGCACCCGGGCCGGTATGGTAACACCTTTCCAGCGAACCGTCATCCACGGTTTGGGCAAATCTCGCCGTCCGCCGCTCCACGCGACTCCAAACTCGCGCTCCGAGCGAGCGTTTGCGGGCCCGCGCTGGCGAAAACTCAAGGGCGGGATCTCCGCCCGGGCCCGGTCTCGGCTCTCAACACACCCTTCTCTCGAGAACTCGCAGCGGTTCCATCGACCGCAGGATTCTCATTCCCGGACGATCGATTAGACCCCAAGGCCCGCGATGTCGGGGGGGGGCGGCGGTCTAAATCAGACGAACGGTGCGAGGCCGGTCCCAGGTTCAAAGCACCGTCCGACTGTCATTTCGGGCCTAGTTTTGAGCTTGGTTTTGCGTCAGCACCCCGTCAGCGGCGGCGACCCGCACTCGCTCTTCAGCGTCGCCCAGCAAAGTTTCGAGCCGCTCCAGATTCTGAGGCCCGCCGGTCACGCCGTAGACGTACGCGCACTGGGCACGAACGGCCGGGATCTCGGTCTTCCAGTACTGCTCCGCCATGAACGCCCCCTGCGGCATGCCCATCCGCGCGAGAGCACCGGCGACCGACAGCCGCACCTCGGCCGGTAACAAATTTCCTGATTCGTCCTTGTACGACGCAAGATAGATCAGGTTGTCCACCGATTTTCGGTCTCGAACCTGCCCGAGGATCTGCACCGCCAGCGCCGTCGCCTCCAATTCTTCAGGCCTCGAAGGGTACAGCGCCGCCCGCAGCGACTCGAGCGATGACCCGTCGTTGGTCAGCTTGACGAGAGCTTCGGCGAACTGCAACTGCATGAGCTGGGTATCGGTTTGCCCGGCGTTGGCCGCCCGTGCGGCGTTCTGTCGGCCAGCCGCCTTGATCATCGGGGCCGCCGACGGGTTGCCGAGCTCGCCCAGAATAAACGCGACGTGCGCGCGCACTCGTGTGGAACCGTCGCCGTTGAGCATCGTCGCGAGCGGGGACAGGTCCACCTCGCGTCCGTTCATGGCCAGCGCAAAGATCGCGGCCGAGCGCACGTACGGGGACGGGTCGTTCCGCAGCGTGTTTGCGGCCGGGGTGAGGCGGTCGAGCTTGGACCGGCCGACCGACATCGCCGAGACCGTGCGCACGCCCTCGTTGGTGTCAGTCAGCCCGAGCGCGACAAGATTTTCCATCCTCGCCGGGAGCTTGTTCGCCGCTTCGATGGAGTTGGCACGGACCTCGGCCTCGGGGCTTCGGACGCCCGACTCAATCACGGAAACCGCTCGTTCGCGCAGCGCGGCGAGGGCGACCGGGTCCTTGAACTTCGAGGCCGTCACGGCCGGAGCCCGACCCGCGCCGTACTGATGCGCGAGGCGGGAGTTGGCGCAACCCAAAGCGAGCAGGGGCAGAGAGACCGCGAGCGACCGAAACACGGTCTTTAAGGGTGAGAACTGAAAAACGGCTTGCGATTTGGTCAGCATTGAGCGAACTCCTGTTCAGGCCCCGACCGCGCGAGCCTTGGAGCGGCGCCGGTCCTTGAGCAAGGCGACCGCGGTGAGGATCCCCGCGATCGCGAGAACGGGGTACGACATCCAGTCCCCGAACCGAGCGTACGGCGTGTCCTCGATGATGTTCGGGATGAGGCCGGAGAGAACCCCGTCAACGTGGGCTGCGCTCGGGTGGCCGTCGATGCCCGAGGCGATCACGCGGCCGCGGGTGTCGATGAGGGCCGAAACCCCGGTGTTGGCGGCCCGGGCCATCGGGGTGCCCAGTTCCAGACAGCGCCAGCGTGCCAGTTGCAAGTGTTGTAGCCGACCCGCTTTGAAGAACCCGAACCAGCCGTCGTTGGTGAGGTTGATGAGGAGGTTGGCGCGGCGCTGCGAACCCTCGAAGACGAGCTTGCGGCAGTGCTCGTCGCGGGTGACCTCGAAACAGATCGGGGTCGCGAAGCGGATCTGGGGTTTGCCCTTGCCAAGGTCCAAGTTCAGCGGCGAGAATCTGGTGCCCGAGGCGAGGTCGAACGACATGCCTCGTGCGCCCAGGGCGAGGAGCTGGCTCTGGAGCCAGGGCCAGCGCCCGATCAGGGGCATGTACTCGCCGAAGGGGGTGAGAGCGACCTTGTCGAAGCGTTCGGGCTCGACCCACCCGTGGCTGACGATGAAAGCGCTGTTGTAGCGGTGTCGGGCTTGGAGCATGACGCCGCCGTTGGCCTCGACGACCTTGGGATCGTCGGCCCCGATGGCACCGACGACCATCGGAATGTTGATCGATCTCTGAAGTTCGAAAAGGCGCGAGGCGAAGACGTTGACTAAAATTTTTTCGGTTGTTCCGTCGCTGCGCAGCAGTTCGTGGTGAAGGCCCGCTTTCTCTTGCGCCCGCAGAGACTCGACGTCTAGGTACAGGCCGGGAAACATGGTCTCGGGCCAGACGATGAAGTCGGGCTTTTCTCCGAGCGTGCCGCCGCTAGCCGCTTGTTTGGTGAGTTCTTCCAAACGGCTCATGAACGTGAGGCGTTGCTCGAAAGTCCAGTTGGTTTTGTTGTTCTGAGGCAGGTTGGTCTGGACGATGGCGACGCGGATGGGTTGGCCGTCGCCCAAGGGCGGAGCGACTTGTCCGCCCAGAACGGATCCCGCCACCCAAACCAGGAGGACCACGAGGCACCAGAATGTTTCTCTCTTCTCGCGCGCGTGACTGCGGCGGACGAGGACGCTGGCGATGCCCCCGACCACGCTGGCCACGAGGAATGCAACTCCGCTCGCGCCAACGAGGCGAGCCGGGTTGGAGAGGATCGGGGTGTCGATGAGCGGGTGTGCGAGCGAGAACCAGGGCAGCCCGTCGAGCACGACGTCGCCGCGCAGGACCTCCACGCCGATCCATACGACGGGGAATGCGAGCGTGAACGGGGCTCGCGGCCAGCCGCGAATGATCAGGCTCATCGCGACAACAAACACCCATGTGAAGCACGAGAGATAGAGCGTCAGCGGCAGGTATCCCGCGGAGGAGATCGGGATGACGTAGCTCATCTCGAAGAGCCAGAGCGGCAGCACGCCCAGGGAGGCCAGCGTTGCGGCTTGGTTGACCTTGGTGGCGCGGACAGCCAGCCAAAGAAGCGGGATCGGCGCGAGAAAGACGGTGGGCCAGAGGCCAAAGGGCGGGAACGCGGCGGCCATGAGCACGGCGTGGACGAGCCCGCACAGGACAGCCTGCCACCGGCGTGAGGGCGGGAGGGGCGTGAGATCGCAGGCGTGGTCGCCGGGCTGAGCATTCTTTTTTTCAGCGTGAGGGCTGATCGCCGCGCCTCGTGAGAGTGCCAAGTGGTTCGCCTGCTTGTTGACTCGACACGTTCGTCTCGAGGTGTTACTTCCCGGCGTAGTCGATCACCCGGGCGATTTCGGTGCGGAGGTTCTGGCGGGTGA
The DNA here is from genome assembly GCA_964540295.1 of uncultured Phycisphaeraceae bacterium. Classification (GTDB taxonomy): domain Bacteria; phylum Planctomycetota; class Phycisphaerae; order Phycisphaerales; family UBA1924; genus CAZCPB01. Next base: position 3,266 of record CAZIMT010000041.1, on the reverse strand, counting down.
CGACGCGGTCCACGATGCCGCTCTTGAGCAGGAACTCGGCTCGCTGGAATCCTTCGGGGAGTTCCTGTCGGATGGTCTGCTGGATGACGCGCGGGCCAGCGAAGCCGATGAGGGCCTTGGATTCGGCGAGGATGACGTCTCCGAGCATGGCGAAAGAGGCGGTTACGCCGCCGGTGGTGGGATCGGTGAGGACGGAGATGAAGAGCCCTCCGGCGTCGTCGAAGCGTGCGAGCGCGGCCGAGGTCTTGGCCATCTGCATGAGGGAGAGCCCGGCCTCTTGCATTCGTGCGCCGCCCGAGCAACTGACGATGACGAGAGGCAGGCCCGGCCTTTCTTGGCCGTCTTTCTCGTGGCCGGGGGTGGCGGTCTCGATGGCGCGGGTGATGACCTCGCCGACGACGCTGCCCATGGAGCCCATCATAAAGGTGAGGTCGAGGCAGCAGAGCATGGCCTCGCGGCCTTTGAGGAAGATTCGACCAGCCTTGATGGCGTCGGTTGCGCCGGTGCGGATCTGCTCGGCGGTGACGCGGTCCTTGTAGGGCTTGAGGTCCTTGAAGCGCAGCGGATCGACCGGCGAGAGGCCGGTGAACATTTCCTGGAACGTGCCGGGGTCGGCGAGTTGGCGGACGCGTTCGGCGGCCCCGATCCGGTAATGGTGGCTGCACTCCGGGCAGACATGGAGGTTGGCCTCGAGGTGCTTGCGGTAGACCATCTTTCCGCAAGACGGGCAGCGCAGCCAGAGGCCTTCAGGGATGGCCGACTTGCGGGTCGGGCGGACTTCCTGCCACGTTCGAGCGGATGCGGCGACTTGGGCCATGGAGAACTTCTTTCCTGTTGACGTCGGAGAAACCGGCGACGAATCTTTCTAATCGTCCGAGAACGCTCGCGCGAATGAGAGAACCAACTCCTGGCGGAGAAAAACACTGTGCTGAGGGATTAAACCGGGCGTTGGGCTGGCACGGCGGCGGGCTTGACGGCCTTGCGGATCGCTTGCTTGATCGAAGAGCGGACCGGCAAGGCTTCGATTGCAGATTCAACGTTGGTGAGTACCGCGGGCAGTCCGAGGCGTTCGCGGAGGCGGTCGCAGTCGAGGGTGAGGCGTTCGATGCCGTCGCCGTCATGGGCGAGTTCCCAGAGTTGCGTGGAGGGCAGACCTTGGAGATAACAGCGGGCCATGCCGAACGCGGTGGGGCGAAGGATTACCGCGAGGGTGCCTGTGGCCGAGGCGTACTTGGGGACGAGGCGGCGAAGGACTTCGATCATTCGGTCGCGTGCATCGTCCATGGGCTCGCCGTTGGGGACGCTGACGGTGAAGGGGTCGTCTTTCCACTGGCGGTAGACGGTGGGGGAGCGGTCTTCGAGGTCTGATTCGCGCATGCCCTCCCAGAGGCCGAGTGAGGGGTCGGCGAGTTCCTGAATGACTTTGATTTTTTCCCCCGAGGGCTCGGAGATGAGTCGTGCCGTTTGGAGGCTGGCTTCTCCGGGGGCGGTGATGATGCCGGAGAGTTTTTGGCCGAACACGGACTTGGCTCGGTCTCTGGCGGCGTTGAAGCCTGCCTCCCCGAGAGGGATGTCTGCGGAGCCGACCAAGCGACCTTCGTCTTCCCAGGCGGTCGGGCCGGAACGGATCAACCAGACCGCAGCGTGTTTGACTCTTGCCATATCTTTTTCCGGCATGAAGCCGGCTGCCTTCATGTCCTCATCGACCTGTTCGAGGCCGGGGGATCACCTCGGAATGAACCGACAAAAGTCTAGCAAGCTTTGGAGCCTGTGCCACGACCGAGTAACTTACCCTTACAAAGGCCAATCTTGAAGGAGCCGCAGCACCTCGTCGGTCGTTGGGTCGGGGCGTATGCAAGATCTTGTGCGTCGGCGAGGCATTCTTCAAAGAAGAAACGCCAGAGCGAGGTCCGACCCGGTATCCTCCCGGCCATGAGTCGGTATGCGATGATTATGGCGGGCGGGGCGGGCACACGGCTATGGCCCATGAGCCGTAAGGACAGGCCCAAGCAGTTGATCCGGTTCATTCAGCCAGCGGCGAGCGAGGGCAAGCCGGAATCGAAGGCGGATTCCAAAGCGAAGGGCAAGGCTGAGGCCAAGTCTGAGGCGAAAGCCGAAGCCTCGCCCGAGCAGCAGAGCTTGCTGGAACTCGCGGCCACTCGGCTTGAGGGGCTGATCGATCGCAAGCATCGGTACATCTGCACGTCAGAGTCGTACCGCGAGATTATTCGGGCCGAGATCGAGGACTTTTCGGATAAGGCCGGGAACGAGCGGATCTTGGGCGAGCCTTGCGGTCGCGACACGGTGAACGCGGTAGGGCTGACGGCGGCGGTGCTGCACAAGATTGATAAGAAGGCTGTGTTCGCGGTGCTGACGGCCGACCACATCATCGAGCCGCAGGACGTTTTTCGCGAGCGTATGGACCTGGGGTTCCGATTGATCGAGGACGACGCGGACCGGCTGGTGACGTTCTCGATCAAGCCGACGAGCCCGGCCACGGGGTTTGGGTACGTGGAGCGCGGGACTCCGATCCGTGGCGTGAAGGGCTCTGAGATCAAGGGGCAGCACCTGGCGTTTCATGTCGAGCGATTCGTGGAGAAGCCCGACCTGCCGCGGGCGCAGGCGTATGTGCAATCGGGGCAGTTTGGTTGGAACAGCGGGATGTTTGTGTGGAAGGCGGAGACATTTCTGCGAGCGTTGGAAAAGTTCAAGCCAGAGAACCACGAGATGCTGATGAAGGTGGCGGCGGCGTGGGGGACAAAGAAGCAGAAAGCGACGCTTGAGGATGTTTATCCTAAGCTGCCCAAGATTAGTGTTGATTACGCGATCATGGAGCCTGCGGCGAAGGATAAGGAGCGCGAGTTCACGATCTGCACGGTGTTGATGGATTTGAAATGGCTGGATGTGGGGAGTTGGCCCAGTTATGCCGAGACGGTGGTTGCGGACGCCAAGGGCATGCGGGTTTCGGGGGCGGGGGCGACGGTGGCGGTGAAGTGCAAGAACACGCTGAGCGTGAACGCGGTGGCCGGGCACACGGTGGCGCTCTTGGGGTGCGAGGATTTGATTGTGGTGCATACCAAGGATGCGACGCTGGTGATGCCGCGGGCGCGGGCGGAGGAATTGAAGGAATTGCATGGTGAGGTGGCGGAAGGGTTGAGGTGAGATGGGAAGTTGAGAAGAGAAGAGCTGAAGAAAAGGCAGGGAGAGACAGGTTGAAAACCTGACCCGCTAGAGAAGGTAGTTGAAGAAGAAGAGAAGAAGAGAAG
>CAZIMT010000040.1:0-21472 GCA_964540295.1 uncultured Phycisphaeraceae bacterium | reverse complement strand
ACCCACCCCAACCTCGTCACCGGCACACTCCCTAACGGCCTCACCTACTTGGTCATGAAGCACGGCAGCCCGCCCGGCTGGGCCACCATGTGGCTCCACGTCCACGCCGGCTCACTCAACGAAACCGACACTCAGCGCGGGCTCGCCCACTACCTCGAGCACATGGCCTTCAACGGCTCCAAGAACTTCCCGCCCGGCTCCGTTGTTCCGTTCTTCCAAAGCCTGGGGCTCACCTTCGGACGCGACCAGAACGCCTTCACCAACTACAACCAAACCACCTACCAGCTCAGCATGTCCAACTGTCAGCCAGAGACCATCACCAAGGCCATGACCTTCCTCTCCGACGTCGCGTTCCGTCTGGACCTCAGCCCGCAGGAGATCGAGAACGAGCGCAAGATCATCCTTGAAGAACGCCGCCGCGGGCTCAGCGGCGAACGCCGCATCAACGACCTGCTTCTCGAACGGCTCGCCCCCGAATCGCTGCTGGGCAAGCGCGCCACCATCGGAACGCAAGAGTCCATCGAGAACGTCCTGCGCCCCGAGTTTGTCGATTTCTATTCACGCTGGTACGTCTCGTCCAACATGACCGTCATCGTGCTGGCCGACACCGACCCCAAGCTCATTATCGATCAGATCACCGCCTCCTTCGGCGAAGGAAGAACCGTCGAGCGCCCCCCAGCGCCCGACGCCGGCACCAAGCCCACGCAGGGCGTGCGCGCCATCGTCGCCACCGACCTCGAAGTTCGCGAAGCCACCGTCGGCCTGGCTCGCGTGCTGCCACTCCGCCCGCCCGCGACGACCCAGCGGCAATGGCGCGACCAGCTCGTCGACCGCCTCGCCGTCCAAGCCTTCAACCTCCGCTTGCAGACCAAGATCAAGCTCGGCGAGATGCAATCACTTCGCACCCAGGCTCGCGTCGGCACGCTCGGGCAGGCCTTGCGCCAGATCGAAGTCTCCGCGACCCCCAAGCCCGGCGACTGGAAGCTCGCGCTCGCGGACCTGACCAAAGAGATCCAGCGCGCCCGCCTCCACGGCCTGCTGCCGCGCGAGATCGCCGACGTCAAAGAGCAAGCACTCCACACCGCCGAATCCAGCGCAGCGACCGAGCAGAACCGCCCCGGCCCGCTCGCCATCCGCGCCATCAACGAGGCCGTAACCTCCGGCGAGCCGTTCATGTCCGCCGCTCAGGAGCTCGAACTAGGCAAGGGAATGCTCCCCACCATCACCGACGAGGAAGTCTCTCAACGCCTCGTCGATCTTCTCGATTTTTCCAGCGTCGTCTTTACGCTCACCGGCCCGCCCAGCCTCGGCGCGGTCACCGAGCAAGAACTCGTCACCGTCGCGTCGGAAATGATGGGCGTCACGCCCAGCGTCGAAGAAGTCCGCGAACGCGCGAGCTCGCTGCTCACCGAATTGCCCAAGCCGGGCACCATCGGCGATCTTACTCAGCACGTCGGGTCGTCGGTCTGGTCAGGCTGGCTCTCCAATAACGTCCGCGTCCACCACCGGTTCATGAACTTCCGCCACAATCAGGTCACGATCACGATCTCGCTCGCTGGCGGCGAGCTGCTCGAAACCTCCGCGACGCGCGGGCTCGCGCGAGCGGCCGCGGTCGGCTGGGCCAGCCCCGCCACCAGCACGCTCGATTCCGTCCAGATTCGCGATCTCATGAACGCCCGCAACGTCGCCTTCATCGGGCAGGCTTCTGCCGACGCGCTCACACTCCGCATCAGCGGGATGCCCGACCAGATCGAGCCCGGCCTGCAGCTCGCACACCTCATGCTCACCGATCCCAAGATCGAACCGACCTCGTTCGAGCAGTGGAAGACCAGGCAGGCGATCGCCATCGAACGCCGCGAGAACGATGCCGCGGGCGTCTTTAGTTTGGTGCTTCCCGACACCGTCTACCCCGCTGGCGAGCCACGCCCGCGCGGCATCACCAAGCCACAGCTCGACGCCCTTACGCTCGCCGCCGCGCAGGAGTTTCTCACGAAGCTGATCGCCACCTCGCCCATCGAAGTTTCGATCGTCGGCGAGATCGAGAAGGAGCCCGCGCTCGACCTCGTCAAGCTCTACCTCGGCAGTCTTTCAAGCCGCGACCGCATCGCCTCAACCACGCTGGCCGACGCGCGCCGCATCGCGCCGCCCACCGTATCAAAGACCGCGAGCGTCGAGTACGCCACCAGCACACCCAAGGCTCAGGTTCTCGCAGGGTTCTTCGGGCCCGACGCGATCAACCGCCTCGACAGCCTCGCGATGGACATGGCCTCGCGCGTGCTGGCCTCACGCATGACCGCCGAGATCCGCGAAAAGCGGCAACTGGTCTACTCCATCCGCCCGCGCAGCGCCCCCGGCGAGACCTACCCCGGCTACGGCATGTTCTTCGCGGCCGCCCCCACCGACCCCGCCAAGGCTGACGAACTTGCCGTGGCGCTCGACGAGATGTACGCCGCGTTCGCCAAGTCCGGACCCACCGAGGAAGAACTCGTCGTCGCCCGCAAGCAGGTCGCCACCGACGTCTCGCGCGAACTGCAAGAACCCGCGTTCTGGAGCCAGCGTCTGCAGGGGCTGACCTTCCGCGGCACGACCCTCGACCAACTGATGGCCACGCCCGACGATCTGCAGAAACTCAGCGGCGAAGAGATCCGCACGGTCTTTTCCAAGTATTACGGGCAGGACCGAAAAGTCCGGGTTGTCATCAAGCCCAAGGCCCAGGCGAAGGTCGAGCCAGCACCCAACGCCAAAGACTGAGCGAAACTTTCGCGCACCCGTGAGAATTATCGGAAGAATCTTACGCTCGCGCACCAGGCTCTTTTCGCAGCGCGCTCGAGTTGAACTGAAACCGCTGTAAGAAAAAACCGAGTCTGCGTCCGAATATCCGCAAGTTCTCTTGGCGAAGAGCGAATCTTCCAGTAGACTCGGTGCGGATTGTTGATCTGCTTATCTCCCCCTGACCAATTTTTCACCACCAGCCAGCCCTGAAGCTTGGGAGCCACTGACGATGCATCACCGCGCCCGCACCTCGACACGGACCTTACTCCTCGCCCTCGCCGCCGGGCTGTCGATCTCGATCGGCTCCACCGCCAAGGCGACCGCCTCCGGCGCGGACTCGGGGCCTGCGCAACCTCGCGTGCTCGAGCTTCGTGTCGGCGCGATCGACACCGCCTTGCGCGCGAACCTTTTGAACGCGGTCGGTGCGAACGCGGCCCCGGTCGCGCAGGGCTCGCGTTATGTCCTTCAGCTTGACGGCTCGCTGACCGCAGCGCGTGAATCGGCGTTGACCAAGGCCGGGATCACGCTGGGGCAGTACCTCCCCGAGCACGCCTACATCGTCGCGCTTGAGAACCTCACGCCCGTCGCCCTCGCGCAGCTCGTGAATCAGCCCGGCAGCGCCATCGGCTTCGTGTCGTGGCTTGGCGCGTACGACAACGCGTGGAAGCTCGACCCTGAGATCAACAACCGCGCGTACCGCACCGAGCACCGGCAAGAGCTGGCCGCGCGAGGGCTCGCCGAGGTGACGGTCCTGTGCTTTGACAACGCCGACACTCGCCCGGCGATCAACGAGATCACGCGGCTGGGCGGCGAGGTCCGAGGCGTGAACCCGCAGGGCGACCAGTGGGCGATCGACGCGACGATGAAGGCTGCGGACGTCGCGGCGCTCGCGTTGCTCGACACGGTCCAGTTCATCGAGGACGGGCCCGAGGCCACGCTCCGCAACGACTCGAACCGTTGGATCCTGCAGAGCAATGTCGCCAACCAGACCCCGATCTGGAACAAGGGCATCCGCGGCGAAGGGCAGGTCGGCGGGCTGATCGACGGCACGATGAACGAGTCGCACTGCATGTTCGACGACTCGGTCCCCGTCGGACCCAGCCACCGCAAGGTTTTGGCTATTCGGAGCGCGGGCGGGGCGGACGTCCACGGCACGCACACGGCCGGGACACTCGCGGGGGACGCGGCCCCGTTGGGCACCTACACGGCTCACGACGGCATCGCCTTCGCCGCCAAGCTGAGCTTCACGAACCTCGGCGCGATCAGCGGCTCGGGCACGTCGCTCGCGCTGCGGTTGCAGGATGCGCACAACGACGGCGCTCGCGTACACAGCAACAGTTGGGGCGACGACGGCACCACGAGCTACACGAACTGGTGCCGCCAGATCGACCTGTTCACGGCCGCCAACGAGGACAGCCTCGTCGCGTTCGCGGTCTCCAACGGGGCCACCGCGAAGACACCCGAGAACTCGGTGAACGTGCTGGGCGTCGGCGCTTCGCAGGACACACCAAACCAGGCCAATCACTGCTCGGGCGGCACCGGTCCCACCGCCGACGGCCGCCGCAAGCCCGAGGTCTACGCGCCGGGCTGCGGCACGGTGTCGGCCAACTCCAATTCAACCTGCGGCGTCACGGCGCTGACGGGCACGTCCATGGCGTGCCCGGCCGTGTCGGGCGCGGGGCTGCTGGTGCGTCAGTACTTCACCGAGGGGTGGTACCCGTCGGGGAACAAGAGCTCGTCGGACGCGCTGACGCCCTCGGGCGCGCTGCTCAAGGCGGTGCTGGTGAACACGTCGGTCGATATGACCGGGATCTCTGGGTACCCCAGCAACCGCGAGGGCTGGGGACGGGTGCTGCTGGACAATTCGCTCTTCTTCGCGGGCGATGCTCGCAAGCTCTTCGTGCGCGACGTTCGCAACGGCGTCGGGCTCACCACGGGACAGTTCACGGAGTACACGTTCAATGTCACGAGCAGCGGCGTGCCGCTGGAGATCACGCTGGCGTCGACGCACCCGGCCGCCGCGGTCGGGGCGGCCAACCCGATCATCAACAACCTCGACCTCGAAGTCGTTGACCCCTTCGGCACGCTGTACAAGGGCAACGTTTTTACGGGCGTTCAATCGAGCACGGGCGGCACGGCCGACGCGAAGAACAACGTCGAGCGGGTGATCCGAACCACACCAGCCCTAGGCGTGTACACCGTTCGTGTGCGCGGCACGGCGGTGAACTCGGCGGGGGTGAAGCAGGGGTACGCGGTCGTGGCCACGGGCGATCTGCGTATCGCGTGCCCGGCCGACTTTGATGGCAACGGGTTTGTGAACGGTGAAGACTTCGACCAGTACGTCGCGGCGTTCGAGGCCGGGCTGCTCGCGGCGGATTTCGATGAAGATGGCTTTGTGACGGGCGAAGACTTTGACGCGTACGCGCTGGCGTTTGGCGCGGGATGCTGAATGGGGTGGTGAATGGAGCGGCCGATCCGTGCCGGGTGATGGTGTTCGGCCTGAAGTTGAGCGTGTTCTTGTGAAGTAAAGTTTCGTTCAAGCCGAGAGGTGTTGAACAGTTTCTAGGGATCGATGTGAAATGAGGGAAAGCATGAACAGGTGTGTTCGTTCGCTTCGTATTGCGGTCATCGGCGCTGTGGCAACTGGGTTCGCGGCTGGCGCGTTCGCCGGGGAAACGTCGTGGGACGGGCTGTGGATCACGCTCGACAGCGTGCCAGCCAATCACGCGTCGCTCGACGCCTGGATCCGCCCCGACGTGTGCCAGCCGGTGACGCTGAACATGGTCGCGCTCAAAGAAAAGCTCAAGGTTGCGCCGCTAGAGGACACGCCCGACGCGGACCGCAATGCGGTGGTGATCACGCTGCCGACGCCCGAGGGGACGTTCCACCGTTTCCGCATCGTCGATTCGCCGATCATGGAACAGGGGCTGGCCGACAAGTTCCCGGAGATCAAGACGTACATGGGTCAGGGCATCGACGATCCGACCGCGGTCGTTCGGCTTGACACCACCCCGGCGGGCTTCCACGCGCAGGTGCTGGCGGCTGGCGGCGCGGGCGGCGGACCGAACCAGGACCGCAGCTACTGGATCGACCCGTACACCAAGAACGACACGGTGCTGTACACCAGCTACCACAAGTCAGGGCTGAGGAACACGCACGGCTTCGCGTGCTTTACCACCGGGCACTTCGAGCTGCCCGCGGAGCTTAAGAAGGACAACGGGTTCAACGACCGGACCTCGGGCGCGACGCGGCGTCAGTACCGCCTCGCCAACGCCTGCACGGGCGAGTACGCGTTGGCGGTCGGCGGCGGGACCGTCGCGGGCGCGCAGGCGGCCATCGTCACCGCGATCAACCGCGTGACCGGCGTGTACGAGCTCGAGTGCGCCATCCGCCTCGTGCTGGTCGCCAACAACACGTCGATCCTCTACACCAACGGCGCTACCGATCCGTACACCAACAACAACGGTGGCACCATGCTGGGCCAGAATCAGACAAACCTGACCACCATCATCGGCAGCGCCAACTACGATATCGGGCACGTCTTTTCTACCGGCGGCGGCGGGGTCGCGGGGCTGGGCGTGGTCTGCAAAGCGGCGAACAAAGCCTGGGGCGTGACGGGGCTCCCCAGCCCCACCGGCGACCCGTTCTATATCGATTATGTTGCTCATGAGATGGGCCACCAGTTCGGCGGCAACCACAACTTCAACGGCACGGGCGGCAACTGCTCCGGTGGCAACCGTAACGCCAGCACCGCTTACGAGGTCGGCTCCGCAACCACGATCATGGGTTACGCTGGCATCTGTTCGCCCGACGATACGCAGAGCAATAGCAGTGCCTATTTCGGCTTCCGAAGCCACGAAGAGATTCTGGCCTACGCGGCGAGCCAGACCTGCTCGTCCAACACCGCCACCGGTAACAACTTCCCTGTCGTTGACGCCGGGCTCAACTACACCATCCCCGCCAACACACCATTTGCGCTGACGCCCGCGTCTAGCAGCGACGCCGACGGCGACGTGCTGACCTACTGCTGGGAAGAGAACGACCTGGGTGTCGCCCAGGGCGCGGTTGGTGGCATCTTCATCGATAACGGCACCAGCCCCTTCATCCGCTCGTATACCGGCACCACCAACCCCACCCGCACCATCCCTAACAACACCAACCTCAGGGCCAACACCTTCGCCAAGGGCGAGCGCCTGCCCGTCACCAACCGCGCGATCAAGTTCAAGTGCACCGTCCGCGACAACAGGGCTGGCACCGGCGGGGTGTTCAGCGACACTATGACCGTGACCTCCACCACGGCCGCGGGGCCGTTCGTCGTCACGTTCCCCAATGCGGCCGGGACGCAATCAGGCTCGATCACCGTGACTTGGAACGTGACCAGCACCAACGCCGCGCCGGTGAACTGCGCGAACGTGCGGGTCTTGCTCTCTACTGACGGCGGAATTACGTTCCCGACGGTGCTCCTAGCCAGCACTCCCAACACCGGCTCGGCCGTGGTCACGCTCCCCACCATCTCCACGACCACGGCTCGCGTCAGGGTCGAGGCGGTCGGGAACATTTTCTTTGATATCTCCAACGCCAACTTCACCATCACGCCCGGCCTGCCCGCGACGCCGACCAGCGTGCTGGCGACGCCCGGCACCGTCTGCAATGGTCAGACCACGCAGCTGACCGCGACCGTCGGCTCGGGCGAGACGGTCCGTTGGTACACCGGAAGCTGCGGCGGCACGCTCGCCGGCTCGGGCAGCCCGTTGGTTGTTTCGCCCGCCGCGAACACCACCTACTTCGCTCGCGCTCAGCGCAACAGCGACAGCGTGTTCAGCACCAACTGCGGCTCGGTGGCGGTGGTCGTGAACCTGCTGGCGGTCACGCCGACCTCCGCGTCCTCGGACCGTACCAATTTCTGCGCGAGTGACACCGGTACTATCTCCCTGACCGCGGCTGGCGGGTCGGGCGACACGCTTCGCTGGTACAGCGGCTCGTGCGGCGGCACCTTCGTGGGCACGGGCGCGGCGCTCGTGATCTCATCTCCCACGACGACGACCACCTACTTCGCACGCTGGGAGAACGGGTGCGGCAACTCGGCGTGCGTGTCGGTCGTCGTGACCGTCCGCTCGGCTGACTTCAACGGTGATGGCTTTGTTACCGGCGAGGACTTTGACGCCTATGTCGTGCCGTTCGAGGCGGGCGATCTCGCGGCCGACTACAACGGCGACGGGTTTGTCACTGGCGAGGACTTTGACGCCTACGTGACCGACTTTGAGGCTGGCTGCTAAGGCGGCCCGGTTCGCAGTCCCTCAACGACCCAGAGCGCTCTGGCTGGCCCTTTCGCGAGGCTCGCCAGAGCGCTCTTTTCTTTGGAACGAGCCTGAAATCAGCGGTCGGGAAAGGACCGAGGAAACTGGCAAGGCGAGGGCCTCGTGGCGATATCGGCCGATTGCGGCTACCCCAATGAGATCCGAACAGAGAAGTCCGACGAGGTGAAATGAAAACATTGCTCGCGAGCGTGAGTCGCTGCGCTGTAACATACGCCCCACATGAAGTTTTCAGTTGCAACGGTCGAACGCCTGCGGGCGCACTATCAGGGATTGCCGGTCTGCGTGACGGGCGGGGCCGGGTTCATCGGCGGGCATCTCGTGGACGCGTTGATCTCGCTGGGCGCGTCGATCACCGTGCTCGATGACCTGTCGAACTCCACGCTCGAGCACCTAGGCTCGTTGATCGAACTCGAGCCTCGACGTGTGCGGTTTGTTCACGGTTCGGTGCTCGACGACGACGCGGTCCGCGAGGCGGTGCGCGGCGAAGCTACGGGCAGCCCGTTCGAATCCTCCGCCAAGCTCGTCTTTCATTTGGGCGCGGTGGGCTCGGTGCCACGTTCGATCAAGGAACCGCAGCGGACGTGGTCGGTGAACTCGACGGGGACGCTGCGGGTGCTCGAGGCGGCTCGCGAGAGCAAGGTCGGGCGCGTGATCTACGCCGCGTCGTCGTCGGCCTATGGCGAGCAGCGCGGCAGCGCTGGCGCGGACGGGCTCGCGAAGGTTGAGACGCAGGCACCGCTGCCGATGTCGCCCTACGCGGCGAGCAAGCTGGCGGGCGAGCACCTGATGACGGCTTACGCGTCGAGCTACGAGATCTCGACTGTTTCGCTGCGGCTGTTCAACGTCTTTGGACCAAGGCAACCCGCGGACTCGGCGTACTCGGCGGTGATCGCGGCGATGACCAAGCGGATCCTCGACGGGCAGCCGCCGCTGATCTATGGGGACGGGCGGCAGACGCGCGATTTCACGCCGGTGAGCAACGCCGTGCTCGCCCTGCTGCAGGCTGGGGCGATCGAGAAGAACCTGCGCGGCGAGACCATCAACATCGGCACGGGCAAGCGGGCCAGCGTGCTGGAACTGGCGGAGCTGATCGCCAAGGCGTGCGGGGTTTCGGAGGTTCGTCCGGTGTTTGATCCGGCCCGGGCGGGAGACGTGCGCGACTCGCTGGCCGACCTGACCAAGGCTCGCGAGGTGCTCAACTTCACGCCCATCACGACGCTCGAAGAAGGGATCGCCGAAACGGTCGCGTGGTCCAAGCGGCAGTTCGCCGGGGCGTAGAGATGGTTTGACACCGGGACTCTGAAATTCGTGCGATCTCGTGTGTTCGACTCGGGCCTACGCAAAGCTTCGGCCCCGGCGTCTTTGAACGCGGGAACAGATCAGAAACATTATTCGCCCGGCTGCCGGTCGCGGGAGCTGACGAACCACATGAATCGCTTCACTTCTTTTGCGAAGAGCGTCCTGGGATACTGTCCCGACGGGCCGGCGTAAGTGCTGGACTCGTCGAGCCAGTAATCGGGGTTGATGGGCAAGGCGTCGGCGTGTCCGTCGAGGAAGACCGCTGGCTGGCGTGAAGTCGCGTCGTGATGACCGGCGTTCCGATCGTCGCGTGGCGTGTCGCCAGCCACGACGTCGTAGCTGAACGCGACGGACTCGCGGGCGTCGCGGTGGCCGTGACCAGTGACCCAGTACGAGACGTTATCAGAGAACTCGACAACCTCGTTGGGGAACTGAGGCGAGAAAGATTTTCGCCAGGCCTTGGGGCTGGAGCGCGATTCCCAGCCCGGCAGTGCGTCGGTCCAGAACTTGAGCGTGTGGTGCTGCTCGTCGATGTTGGCCTGGCTGAAGAGCCAGCCGTTGGGGGATGAGTGCTGGTAGCCCGAGTGGGTCTGGACTTGCAGTTCATCGCGGACTTCAGGGCATCGCCACACGCCCTGCGGGATCGGCCACGGGCGGTCGGCGCCCTCTTCGGGATCGGGAAACTCGTTGCCCTGCCAGAGCGCAAGGAATCGGTTCATGAGCCAGAAGCTGCGCTCGTAGTCGCCGTCGCCGTTCGGACGGTTCCACGCGAGCCAACGAGGCGGCATGGCTTCCTTGTAGTCCTGGGTGTAGAGCGTGACCAGCGTGGACTGGGAGCGCAGGTTGGCCTGGCAGACCGTGATCCGGCCAGCGCGGCGCGCATGGCCCAGAGCGGGCAGCAGGATGCCCACCAAGACCGCGATGATCGCGATGACCACGAGTAGTTCGATGAGCGTGAACGCACAAGAACGCTCTGAATGGGGCACGCGGGTTCCAAGTTTCATGGGCACTCTGTCACCTTATCACGGAAACGCAGCCGAGGGCTGCGGGGCGGACATCTGGAAAGTGTACCCGAATTCGAGACGTCAGCGTCAACAACATTCCCTCAAGGAAGCATGTCCCCCGACCCGGGTCGAGCTCTGGACGGCCCGATACCTCGCGCAAGCCGCCTTGTTCGTATTTTCACAGAGTCTTGCTGCGGCGTCGGGCTGTGAACCCGCTAAACTGCCTCCCGTTCCATTTCATTGGGGAGAGTTTGCATGCACTTTTTGAAGTCGAGAATCGTCCCTTTCCTTCGCTTTGTCCTCGAAACGGGGCAGCGGTTCAAGATGAACATCACGCCGAATCATTTCTATTCGGAGATCCCGGACCTGGCGATGATGCGTCGTGAAAAGTTCTGGCGTGCCCCCATGAGCATGGTGGGCGTCCTCGGGACCGACACCGCGGCACAGCTCGCGTGGGTTCGCGCGAGCTGCGGGCCTACCGCCGAGCAGCGCCGCACGATGGACGTGCACGGCGACGCGATCCGCCGCAACGGCGAGGCGGGGTACGGCCCGATCGAGGCCGAGTTCCTGTACTGCTTCATCCGTTCGCACAAGCCCGCCAAGATCGTCCAGGTAGGGTGCGGGGTGAGCACGGCGATCATTCTGCAAGCGGCCGCGGACGCGGGGTATATGCCCAAGGTCGTGTGCATCGAGCCATACCCGACCCAGGTGCTCCGCGATGAGCACGATGCCGGTCGCATCCAATTGATCCCTGAAATGGCGCAGAAGGTGGCCCTCGAGCAGCTGACCGACCTTCGACCGGGTGATCTTCTGTTCGTCGATTCCACCCACACCGTCAAGCCGGGCAGCGAGGTGGTCAGGATCATGCTGGAGGTGCTGCCGCGGCTTGCGCCGGGAGTGTGGGCGCACTTCCACGACATCTTTTTTCCTTACGACTACAACCAGGGTATCCTGACCGACGACGTGTTTTTCACGCGCGAGAGCACGCTGCTGCACGCGTTCTTGGTGATGAACAACGCCTGGACCATTGTGGCCTCGATGTCGATGCTTCACCATTTGGAGGTGAAGGCGATGCAGGAAATCTTCCCGAAGTACCGACCTCGGCGGGTGGAGTCTGCGGTGGTTGTCCAAGACGGACATTTCCCGTCCGCGACGTACCTCAGGCGGCTCGAAAGCGGGCCCGCGAAGTAACCCGGGCATCTCGGATCCACGCCGCAGCGGCGCGTGCTCCCTGACCGATCTCGACAGATCTCGCGAGTGAACACGAGCCTCAAAGCCGCCGACAGGTGTATTGCCGTGACTGACCAACGTTCGAAAAAGACCATCCTTGTTCTCTCTCAGGTGTACGTCCCCGACCCCGCGTCGGTCGGGCAGCACATGCACGACGCGGCCGCCGAGCTGGCCCTCCGCGGGTTTGGCGTGCGCGTGCTGGCCAGCGCCAACGGCTACGACGACCCCAAGGTCGAGTACCCGATCCACGAGACTCGCGACGGCGTGACGATCCGCCGCCTGCCGTGGTCGAGCTTCGGCAAGAAGTCGATCGCGCTGCGCCTGCTGGGTGGGTTCCTGTTCATGTTCCAGTCGATCTTCCGCGGGCTCTTCACGCCCGGGCTGTCGGCCATCTTGGTCAGCACCTCGCCGCCGATGTGCGCCGCCGCGGCCATGTTCATCGCGTTCTTTCGCCGCGTGCCCATCAAGTACTGGGTGATGGATTTGAATCCCGACCAGATGGTGGAGCTGGGTAAGCTCAAGCCCGACGCGTTCCTGGTGCGGACGTACGACTGGTTCAACCGCCTGATCCTGAGCCAAGCCTCGGACGTGGTGGCGCTGGACCGCTTCATGGCGGCCCGGCTGACCAAGAAGCGTGACGTCTCGGCGAAGATGAAGATCATGCCGCCCTGGCCGCACGACGGGCACCTGGAAGTCGTGAAGCACGAGAACAACCCGTTCCGCAAGCAGCACGGGCTGGACGGCAAGTTCGTGATCATGTACAGCGGCAACCACGCGCTCTCCAACCCCATCACCACCATTCTCGACGCGGCTCTCAAGATGCAGGACCAGACCGACGTCGTGTTCATGTTCATCGGCGGCGGGATCGGCAAGAAGGAAGTTGAAAAAGCGATCGCCGATCACAAGCCCAAGAACATCATCAGCCTGCCCTACCAGCCGCTGGACACGATCAAGTATTCCTTGAGCGCCGCGGACGTACACATCGTGAGCATCGGCAACGGGCTGGTCGGTGTGGTGCACCCGTGCAAGGTCTACGGCGCGATGGCGGTGCAGAGGCCGATCCTGCTGCTGGGACCCGACCCGTGCCACGTTTCGGACCTTATCCGCGACGAGAAGATCGGTTGGCTGATCGAGCACGGCGACGTAAGCCGCGCGCTCGAGGTCATTGGGGAGATCGTGAGCACCCCCAAGGGCGAACTGGACGCGATGGGGTCGCGGGCCCGAGAACTGACCGAGCGTGAGCTGAACAAGCGTGTTCAGTGCGGGCGCTTCTGCGACGTGGTCGCACGCGGACTGTAAGGATCGACGAGCCGGTACACGCCGCTCTGCGGGCGGGGCGCGATGAGGCTCGTGTGGCGTAGGCTCGGGTCGCGTACGCTCGATGATGCGGTTTGAGTTCCTCGGCACGGGTACTTCGGCGGGCGTTCCCGCCATTGGCTGCGAGTGCGCGGTCTGCATGAGCGAGGACTCGCGCGACCGGCGTCTGCGCACGGCGGGCGTGATCCGATTCAGCGATCCGGCCGGAAAGTCACGCACGATCCTGCTCGACGCCGGGCCGGACCTGCGCGAGCAAGCGCTGCGAGCCAAGCTCACCCGCTGCGACGCGATCCTCTTCACGCACAACCACGTTGACCACACCTTCGGGCTCGATGAGGTTCGGCGCTTCAACGCGGTCATGCGCGCGCCCATCGACCTATACGCCGACGGTCACACGCTCGACCATCTGCGGCGTGTCTATAAGCACATCTTTGATCGCCAGAACAACGTCAACGACAGCTTCGTCGCGACGCTGATCACGCACCAGATCGAGCCCGACAAGCCGTTCGATCTCTTCGGGCTTCGCGTCACACCCATCAAACTGCTGCACGGGAAGCTGCCGATTCTGGGATATCGGTTTGATGTGGCGCAGCCAGCGCTGGCGAGCGCGACCTCTGCCTTCCCGCTCGCGTACTGCACCGACGTCTCGGGCATCCCGCCCGAGACGTGGGGGAAGCTCAAGGGTCTGAGGACTCTGGTGCTCGACGCGCTGCGGCACACCCACCATCCCATGCACTTCACGCTCGATCAGGCCGTCAACGCGGCCGAGCGGATCGCGGCCGAGCAAACTTATTTCATTCACATGTCGCACGACCTAGGCCATGCGGCCACGGACGAGACGTTGCCCGAGACCATGCGGCTCGGGTACGACGGGCTGGTGCTGGAATAGGGCGGCGGTTAAGAGGCCGGACGCTTCTTCATATAGAAATGCACCGCCATTCCGCTGTATTCGTGGGTTTCCGGGCCGCGAAGTTCTTCGATTTTGAGATCGATCTCGACGAGCGTGTGCTTGGGCGCGACGATCGGGGGCGGCTCGGTGGGCTCGATGACCTCGTCGCCCGCTTCCTCGTCGAGCACCCCGCCGTCCATGTCCAGCTTCAGCGGCCCGCCCATGTTGATCGACCAGACCTCCTGCCAGCCGCCTTCGTCGCGCTCGTCGCGGCGGCGCTCGGGCCTGGTGCCCCGACGGTCTGTCGCCTGACCGAGTTCGTCGGCCTGCCCGCGCTTGCCGCGTGAGCGCTGCGCCCTTCGCTCGCCCGCCGGGTCTTCAGCGATTTCTGACACGGCGTCGTCCAGCGCATAGTGCAACGGCCAAGGCGTGCGCAGCAGGGCGAAACCGGTGTCGCTCAAGCAATCGCCCAGCAGCGCGAGTTGGCCCTTGATCCGCTTGGACCCCAAGCGATCGCACATGAGCGGGTAGGGCGGATCAAGAAAAACCAGGTCCGCTGGCCTGGGGCACCGCGCCAGCGCGCCGGGCCCGAGCACGTCCCCCACCACCAGCTCGCACCGGTCGCGCACGCTCAGCATCTCGATGTTGCGTTCGAGCACGCTCGCCATGCGCTTGTCTTTTTCGACGAACACGCAACGAGCCGCCCCGCGGCTCAGGGCCTCGAACCCGAACGCGCCAGTCCCTGCGAAGGCGTCGTAGACCACCGCGCCCTCGATGTTGCCACGGAGGATCGAAAAGATCGATTCCTTCACCCGGTCCGGCAGCGGCCTGGTCTGGGCGTCCTCGGGTGGCGACATCAACTTGCGCGAACGAAACTCACCGGCGATGATCCGCATGAGGGAAGGGTAGGAGAAGGCGGGGATCGAGGGATCGAGAGATCAGGGATCAAGGGATCGAGGGATCGAGGGATCAGGGATCAGGGATCAGGGCACCGAGGCTTCGGGCGAGGGACCCGGGAACCTGGATAGCGCGAGTTGAAAGGGCTACTTACCCAACAGGTCGATCTGATACCGCAGCACGGGCGGCCGATCTAGCCCCGTCACCACGTGCCAGAACGGCTCGGGGTGCTCGTCCTTGACCCACGACTGGAACTGCCCCTCGGGGTGCTCGGCGTAGAGGTCCAGCGAAGGCCCGCCCACGAACACGGCGCGGTGGATAAGCAGCAAGTCGTCGGAGACGTACTCAGACTCGGCCGCGATCCCGGCGAAGGTTTCCGCGAGCCGCCCGAACAACAACGGATCCTGCCGCAGCAGTACGTCGGCGTCGTGCCAGATGTAGTAGCGGTACCGGCTGGCGACGCGGTTCTGGAACGTCTGACGCGAGCGAAGCAGCGATGCCACGCCGCTCAGGCCATCGATCCGCCGTTCAAGGACCGGCCCCACGACCGACTGCTCGAGCTGACAGCAGAAAGAGTCTAAATCGGTGATGAACCGCCCGTAGAGGGCGCAGACCTCGGCGTCGCGGAGGCTTCCCAAAAACTGGCTCAGCGAGGCCGCGAAGTGGACTCGCTTCCGAGGTTGAGCTGACCAGGCGACTAAGTGATGCTCGTCGAGGAGCTGTGTTACCTCTGCCTGCCAGTCTGGCACGGAAAAAGGCGAATCGGGTTGTCTTGTAAGCGCACTCATAGCCCACCAGCCCGCGTCCTGCGGTCAAAGCACAACGTCTCAGGATTCACAACTGAATCCCCCGACTAAAAAAACAGATGCCCCGCAATGGGAGTGTGCATCAAAAAGCAGAAAGTACCACCCGAACGAACATGTCAATTACAAAATCGGCATAGACCCTACAAACCAACCCCTGACAAACTGGGGTTTGGCGCAGGATGCGAAGAACAGAGAAGGATCGCATCTCGCTTCCCGGACGAGCAGTCAGAACGTAGGCGGCGCGCCAAGCCGGGGGTATCTGGAGATACCTCAAACTGCCATCGGCTCTTAAGGTTTTTGTAAGCCCCGTAGCCACAACCGCTTACGACCAGGCCGTGCGGTTCAGCGACGAGCGACCTCTGCGCCCTCGCGGCCCGGTACAACAATGTTAATTGGCGCTACCGCTGCGGGCGCGAGCGCTTTGCCTGCGGCGTTGAGGCGCTTCTCGCCTGAACCCGCCACCGCCGCGCGCTCGTGAACCGCCGCCTGTCGGCCGTCCTCCGTGACCGTGTACACCATCCCGATTGTCGTTTCCGGCTCGCCTAGGACGAGGCGGTTCACTAGCTCGACGCCCTGCATGAGCGTGTGGTCGGTGTTGGCGACTTCGTACTTCCACATACCGAATCGGCCTCGGCTGAAGATCTGCCGGCTTTCCAGCCATGGGATGACCTCGGCCAGGATCTCGTCGCGGTCCACCGTCGGCGTGGGGTAGCTGTACTCCACGCGGTGCAGCCAGGTGCTGACGATTTCGGCTCGCTCGCCTTTTTCTAGAATGCCTGCGTTCTCCAGGCCTTGGATGGTGTCCTCGACGATCGTCGCTTCGTTCACGGGTTTGAACTCGCTTGCGCTAGTTTCGCAGAGCAGTGAGTAGAACTGGCCGTTGCGCCGCCCGTCGGCGTCGGTGGTGTACGGCTCGGGGGTCATGAACGGGGAGTAGTTTGACAGATATGTGACGCGGTAGAACGGGCAGTTGGCGTCGGGGAAGTACATCCAGCTTTTGGTGCTAGGGCAGGGGCGTTTGATGCCGATGCCGACCATGAACCCGGCCGAGTGGCGCAGGCGGCAGGCGGTGGCGCGGATCTCGGCGGGGACGTTTCCCGTAAGGATGTCGCGGCACAGGACGTCGAGCGGCATGGCGGTGATGAGCTGGTCGTAACTCACGGTTTGGCCGTCGGTAAAGGTCACGACCTTTCGGTCCACGTCGATAAACTGTACTTCCGTGTTGAGCGTGCAATGGCCTTCAAGGGCGGGTCCGAAGCGGCGGTAGAACTCGCCGGTGCCGCCCTTGAGAGGGAACTTGAAGCGGTTGTTGGGGCCCCAGCCAAAGTCGTCGAGCCCGAGGACCACGTTTTTCATGGCGCGGTCGATGTCGATGACGGCCACGCGCTCGCCGATCCAGTGCTTGTTCATCATCTCGGGAGGGTGGGCCCAGACTTTGAAGTTGTAAGGCCTCATGAAGTGGGCGGCGATCCCGTCGCCGAAGACGGCGTCGATAAACTCTCCGAAGTTGGTGGCGTCGGCCGGGGTCTTGACCTTGCCGCGTCCGGTCTGGGCCTTGACGAGCCCGCTGAGGCACTCGTAGGTGACCTCTTTAGGGAGATGGCGAATGTTATTCTGGAAGGGGTAAGGCACCCAACGGTCCATCATGCGGACCCAGCTCTCGCGGTCGTTGAGGGTGTAGTCGCTGCCCATGAGGGTGTCGAAGCAGCGGTCGTAGTAGGTGTAGTGGCTGAACATGACGTGCCCGCCGATGTCCCAAGTGAAGCCAGCGGGGTCCACGAAGCTGTGGGCCAAACCCCCGATGTAGGGGTGTTTCTCGTAAAGATGAAAGTTGGTGTAGCCGAGTTCTTTGAGGCGGTAGCTGGCGCCCAGGCCGGTGGGTCCGGCGCCGATGATAACGATCGAACGCTGTGGCATCTCTTCTGATCTCGTTTCGCGCGGTGCTGTGTAAGCGCTCTCATTTTCTGTGTGCGCACGTACCGGGCTGGTCGTTGCATTGCGAGGTGCTGGCACGGTAGGCCTTGAATCCGCTTCGGATGATCGAGAACCCCCCTGAACGAGCGGTTCGGTGTTTCCTGACCCTGACGCCATTTCGCTTCTCCTGTCGTGCTGTGGCGAGATGCTGAGCTAGCCCGGCGCGTTTTTTCGTCGGAACCGCCGACCTTCCCGCACCCTAACATGGTAGCGATCAACTTCCAGTCCGTCGGCGACGTCGGCGGCGGTCAGCAAGAGCGATCCGGCTGCGGTGCGTTCACGATGGGCACACAATCTTGTGCTATTAGTTGAGGAATTCAAGGCTTAATTAGGGTGTTTTTTCAAATATTAAATAGATCAGGAAATAATTTTATGCGCCTGCTCTGCCAACGTCGAAGGACTACATTGAGCAGGAAGCCGCTGTTTGAGCCGGTCTTCATTCAGGCTTGAAACAGACTTTTTCATTATTTTTTCTGGGTTTTCGATGAACACCCTGAGTGGGTGTACTATTCGGAGCACTATGGACCATCTTCGACTTTCATATACATTTTGCGCTGAGCAAGCCATGGCAAGAGACCAGCACGATATCGATCGTTCCCCTAGTCAGGGGTTCGGGCTGGCCGCGTCGATCGTGGAGACGGTGTGCGGGCTGCCGACGATCCCGACCAAGTCTTGGTGCGATTCGGCGGCTCAGGCGTTGGGCGGGCTGTTTGCGCGTTCGGCATCGGTGGTCGTCGTCTGCTCGGCGATGGCGGATGGGTCGATCCGCAGGCTGCAGGGGCTGGGCGTGGCGGTCCGGTCGGGCGGCGAAGGACCGGGACGGCTCTCGAAAGCGCAGAGCGGAGCAGGCTCGGCTCAGAGCACGGGTGAGGACAGGAATCTGGACAGAGGTGCGTTAGACGGAGAGATGCGTTGCGGCCTTGAAGGGTTACTGCACTTGGGATGGACCCCGCTCGAGCTGGCGCTGGATCGGGCGGAGGTGCGGTTTGGAGAGTCGCGCTCGAAGTTCTCGGCGCCCGAGTTGGCTCGTTCCGAGCACGGCTTTGCTGACAGTGTTGAGAATGGTTTGGATGGTGATCTGAATAGGGGTGTGGTGGGTGGGGCCGGTTTGACCGTCAGGGCGGAGGATCTGCTGCCGAAATTCCCGGTGTTGGCTCCGGCGGCCGAGCCTTGGCAACTTTCGAGCCCGCTCGCGGTGTTTGACCGTGCTCGGGCAACACGAGTTGTCGCGGGGGTCGCGTCGATCGGAGCCCCGGAGCTGGGCCGGCGGATCGCGGTGTATGTGGGAGATTTAGGCGATCCGGCAGATTTAGGGGCAGATCAATCTTCGACAGCGGTGTGCGCGGACGTGCTTTCGGCGTGCCTGCCGCTGGTGGCGCGAAAGGCATCTTTGGCGCTCGATCGGACGTGGACGGACAAGGGATCTTGGCTGAGCAACCGCGAGAAACTGGTGCTCGAGCAGTTGATCATCGGGCGAAGCATGCCTGAGATCGCGGCGGTGCTCCAGCGAAGCCACCACACTGTACACGACAACGTGAAGTCGCTGCACCGCAAGCTGGCAGCGTCGACGCGCGGCGAACTGATCGCGCGAGCCTTGGGGCTTGGAGGGCGGGTTCTGGAATCCGGCCCGGCTTTCGGCCCGGCTTCTGGCCCGGCTTCTGGCAACGCTCCCGGGCTTGGTTTGGACTCTGCGGCAGTCTCCTGAGCGGGTGAATGGGCTGGCGGATGGATGAGCTGATTGATGAGCCGACGCAGGGGCTGATCGACTGGCGGTGGGAAAGAAGTTCGCCAAACGGGCTTGGCGTCAATGCGCGAGCTGGTTTTCCCAACAATAATGCGGTATGTCGATCCTCGCTGGTGTCATCGTCTCGATCGGCGCACTCCTGGGCATTGTGCTCACGCTGGTCACCCTGCCGGGCACTTGGCTCGCGGTGCTGGTGGCGGTGGGGTGCGAGCTGTGGCGACCCGAGTTGTTCAGCTGGTGGACACTGGGGATCGCGATCGGGATCGCGGCGCTGGCGGAGGTTTTGGAGATGTTCGCTTCGGCGGCGGGTGCGGGGCGTGCGGGCGGGTCCAAGGCGGCTGCGATCGCGGCGGTGATCGGGTCGATCGTGGGCGCGGTGCTGGGGTCGGCGGTGCTGCTGTTCCCGATCGGGACAATCGCGGGCGCGATTATCGGCGCGGGGCTGGCGGCCGGGCTGGTTGAAAGAGGGAAATCAGGGAAATCGTGGCGTGACTCGGCTCGCGTGGGCACGGGTGCGGCGACCGGGCGGCTCGCGGCGACGATCATCAAAGTTTCGCTGGCGTGCGTGATTGCGGCGATCCTGATCGTGGCGGCGTTCGTACCGTGATACGAGCTTGGTGAGCGGAAGGCGGGGATTGAACTCAAAAGAAGTGGAAGGGCTCGAAGGACTTGAAGTCCCTGTGGGGGACTTGGGCTTTGTCCGCTTCGGGTTCTTCGAGTTCTTCGAGTTTAAAGGCTTGCTGAACTCGTAAGCTCGACGTGAAACGCTTTGTGAAACCTTGTTGAAATTTTCAGGCAACAGGAAATCGATCGCTTGCGCACGGAACGGTGAATCGAGGCTCGGCGGAACGATGCGATCGAGTGTTGCGCGCGTGGGCGGTCGTTGGCGGCGATTTTCGTTACCCGAGCGAGGTGATGGTGTGTACGCTGGGGGTAGGTTTGGGGCTGTGAACCCAAGGATTTCCCCAGAGGGTTGGCTGGAAATGTCCTCGAGATCGAGGCTGGCTGACCGATAGAGAAGAGAGACGTGCGACCGGGGCGGTGGGCGTTGAGCCCGCCACCTCCCGGCCGAGAGAAAAACCGCGGCAAAGATCGCGAAGAAGAACGCTCGCACGATGAAATCAACACCCACCGCCCGAAAGAGCGTCCCGGACCTCGAGCAGCGCACGTTTCCTCACGATGGGAATGGGTCTGCCGAGAACGGCCTGCCTTCTGTTGCGCCGACTGACGCACCGACGGATCACGATCGAACGCCGCCGATTGACGAGGCGGGCGTGGGCGTGAAGCACTTCGTGCTTGACACGAACATCTTGCTGCACAACCCCAACGCGCTGTTTGTGTTCCAAGAGAACCACGTGATTATCCCGTTTTCGGTGATCGAAGAGCTGGACAAAATGAAGCGGAAGGACGACGACCTGGGGCGGAATGCGCGCGAGTGCATCCGGCATCTGGACCGCTTGCGGAACATGGGGAGCCTGACGGCGGGGGTTGAGTGGGGAGAATTCAGCCCGACGGTCGGGGCCGCGGCGTCGACGGCGCCGAGCAGTGGCTCCAGAGCTGGTGGGACGGATGCGACGCCAGCCCGCACGGGCACGATCCGCATTGATGTGAGCGATTACGAGAGGCCTGCGGCGATCCGCGAGGACATGCCCGACAACCGCATCATCGCGGTGGCGTGGCACCTGCACCGGCGCGGGCACCGGGCGGTGTTCGTGTCCAAGGACTTGTCGGCCCGCATCAAAAGCGACTCGCTGGGGATCAAGACCGAGGACTTTGAGAACCAGAAGGTGGACGCGGATCGGCTGTACACCGGGTTCATCTCGATGACGACCGACGGCGAATTGATCGACGAGCTGTACCGCGACCGGCTGTTGCCGCTGGAGCGGCTGCGGGCCCATCTGATGGCACCGACGCCCGACGGCAAGACGTACCTGCGTGAGCTGTTGCCGAATCAGTATGTGGTGCTTAAGGACGAGAAGGACGACAACCACACGGGGCTGGGGCGGCGGCTGGGGGACACGGACCATGTGATCCCGGTGACGGGGCCGCGGAAGCCGGTGTTTGGGATCATGGCGCGGAACGTGCAGCAGACGATGGCGATGGATCTGCTGCTGGATGACGAGATCCGCCTGGTGACGTTGCTCGGCAGCGCGGGCACTGGCAAGACGCTGCTGGCGATCGCGGCGGGGATGGCGAAGGTGTTCAACGAGGAGCGGTACGAC
>CAZIMT010000039.1:0-21683 GCA_964540295.1 uncultured Phycisphaeraceae bacterium | reverse complement strand
TCAGCGACATCGCTCGCATCACCGACCAGTTCAGCAGCAGCACCGGCGAAACCTCGTCGGCGGTGCTGCAACTGTCGAGCAAGTCCGAGAGCCTGCGGCGACGGATCGAGAAGGTAAAGATCTAACGGTCGGCTCGACCCGATCGATTCAGCAGCCAGCCTCGAAGGCGAGGACATCGGCGTCGAAGTCGTCCCCGGTGACGAAACTGTCGCGGTCGAAATCCGACGGGCAGCCGTTCTGGAACAAGACGATGACGTCGGCGGTGAAGACGCTCGCGCCTTTGTTTTTTTAGACGTACCAGCGCGACGCGCCGTACGACGAGATCACCTAGTCCAGGTTTCCGTTGCCGTCGAGGTCCGCAAGGTCGGTGGACACGGTGTGCCCGCCGGTCGGCGTAACGACCGCGGGCTGGTGCGTGCCGTTGCCGTTCTCGAGCAGGGTCGAGGCGTTGTTCGAGAACGAGTTGGCAGCGGAAACGTCGATGTTCTCGTCGTTGTTGAGGTTGCCGCAGACCACGACCCAGTTGGAACCGCCGATCGGGCGCGACGAGGCGAGCGTGAAGGTTGCGCCGCCGTTGCCGCGCATGACGCTAACCTGCTCGTTGTTTCGGTCGCCGATGACGAGGTCGAGCATGCCGTCGTTGTTCATGTCCGCGGCCGTCATGCCGTACTCGCCGCTGACGCCGCCTTCGAAGAACGTTGGTGCCGCAAAGGACCGCGCCCCGAGGTTTCGGATGAACGAGACGTTGCTGGAGTTCGCGTTGGTGACGGTGATGTCCACGTCGCCGTCACCGTCGGCGTCGATGATCCCGAACCCGCGCAGGTATGCGCCGACCGCAATGACCACTGGCGCGTCGAAGAGGCCGCTGAGTTTACCGAAGACTTTGAAGCTTGTTGCCGAGAACGTGGCCGGGTTGACCGCGCGGTTGAACGTGACGGAGATCGACCCGCCTCGCGCCGCGTTGTTGGCGTTCAGGGTCGGCTGCGTGGTCGTGACATTGAACTGCGAGAGCGTGAGCTGCGCCGAGCACAGAGAGAGTAGGAACGCTGAAAACGCAGCGAAAGATAGTGAATTGGTACGCATCGTGTTCACCAGAAAAGAGTGACCGACGGCACCCTACCGCGGTCAAAGACGAGCACAAGATAGTTTATCGTGATCCGCAGAGGTTCAGCGGCCACCGGTCGGTCTTTGATCGTCCGCGGTTCGCATGGCTTGATTCACCGGCGAAAAAGCCCTTTGAGTTTCTCTTTCAGCGTGAACTCGCTCAGGTTCTGAAGCTCGCCAGCGTCGAGGAGAACACCGCCACAGACCGTGCAAGATTTTTCCTGGATGTGCGGCTGTTGCTGATCGACGATGTTGATGAGCATCGAGCGATCGCGCGGGCAGACCATGCCAGCGGGGGTTCGGCCGGTGGTATGAATCCGCTTTTCTTCGGGGTCGATAGAGCCAACTGGGGCGTGCTTGGCGTCCCTGCCCACGGCCTTGCTCGCTTCGTTGAGCGCGAGGACTTTCTTAAGTTCGAGGGCGTCGAACCACATCGCGCCGCACTTGCCGCAGCGGTCGACGATGACGGTGCCGACCTCGATCTTTTCCATGATCGTGGCGTCCTTGGGGCAGCGGAGTCGGAGGTCGTTGCCCTCTCCGGGGAGAGGTTGGCCGTGGTCGGTGGTGCCGGAGTCTTTGATCGCCATGGGCGAAGGATATCGCGGTGGCGGTACGATCGGCGATGGACAACACGGGAAAGGGGTCGAAATTCGAATACCTGAAGTGGTTTGATGCGCACTTGGACCTGGCGTACTTGGCCGAGTGCGAGCGTGATATGGATGCGCCGATCGAGCGCTGCGGCGGGCCGGACTTGCCAGCGGCGGTAACGCTGCGGTCGCTGTGCGAAGGCCGTGTGGCCGCGTGCCTCGGTACGATTTTTACCGAGGCAGATGGGTCGGACGCGGTCGGGTATCCGGCGGGCAACGCGGAGGCGGCTCACGCGTGCGGCGTGCGGCAGCTCGGGTGGTATCGGCGCTGGTGGGCGGACAGGAAGGCGGGTCGCAAGGGATCGAGGGACCGAGGGATCGAGGGATCGAGTGAAGAGCAGACTCGGATCTTGATTCTGATGGAGTGCGCGGACCCGATTCGTTCGGTTTCGGAGCTGGACTGGTGGGTGGAGCGCGGCGTGGTGGCGATCGGGCTCGCGTGGGCGCGAGGTTCGCGCTTCGCGGGTGGGAACTTGAACTCAGGCGTGGGGTTGAATGCGGACGGGCGCTCACTTCTGGCTCGAATGGAAGAGTCCGGTGTCGTCCATGACCTCGCGCACCTCAGCCAACGAGCGACCGAAGAGTCGCTCGCGTTGCCGGGGCGGGTGATCGCGTCGCACTCAAACTGCCGGGCACTACTGGGCGGCGAGAACGAGCGACACGTCACGGACGAAACGATCCGCGCGATCGCAGGTCGCGGCGGTGTGATCGGGCTGAACCTTTTCGGGAAGTTTCTGAGGCCTGAAATGAAGCCCGGGGAACGAGCGACCATCGACGACGCGGTGCGGCACGTCGAGCATGTCGTGCAACAGGTCGGGCACACGCGGTCGGTCGGGCTCGGGAGCGACATGGACGGCGGGCTCTCGGCATTGATGCTGCCCGACGAGATTGATTCGCCCGGTGATCTCTGGCGGCTCGCCGAGGCGTTGTCGGCCCGCGGCTGGAGCAACACGGATGTTGAATTGTTCGCGTGGGGGAACTGGGCACGCTTCTGGGGACTGACCTGACTACGAAGACGAGAGTTGCAGAAAACGCAGACTTTGGTAGGATCATCGTGTTCGATCCCCGGTCGAGATCTGCCACGGTGTGACTCGGTCATTTTTTTGAAAGAGGTCTCATGTCGAACGGAACTCCCGAAGTTCACTCGTCCCAGGTCGGTCTCTCGCGCCGCGACTTTGTGAAGGCCTCGGCGCTCGCGGCCGCGGCGGTCTCGGTGCCCGCGACCTCGTGGGCTGGCAACTTGTTCCACGCCCGGGGTAGCGACACGATCAGGATGGGCATGATCGGCTGCGGCGGGCGCGGAACCGGCGCGGCCGGGAACTCGCTGAACGCTTCGCCCAACATCCGGATCGTCGCGATGGGCGACGTGTTCAAAGAGCGGCTGGACAGCAGCCTGGCGAACCTCAAGAGCGACGAATACACCATCCCGCACGCAGACCGGATCGATGTCAAGGACGAGCATAAGTTTGTGGGTTTCGACGCGTACAAGCAGGTGTTGGCGAGCGACGTGGACGCGGTGATCTTGGCGACGCCGCCGCATTTCAGGCCGATCCATTTCGCGGCCGCGATCGACGCGGGCAAGCATGTGTTCTTCGAGAAGCCGGTGGCGGTGGACGCGGCGGGGATCCGGGCCGTGATCGCGGCGGGCGAAAAGGCGGCTCAGAAGAACCTCGCGTGCGTGACGGGCACACAGCGCCGGCACGAGAACTGTTACCTCGAAGCGATGACGCGCCTGCGCGGCGGCGCGATCGGCAAGGTCTTGTCGGCGCGGTGCTACTGGAACCAGGGCTCGTTGTGGATGCACCCGCGTGAGGCCGCGTGGACCGACATGGAATGGCAACTGAAGAACTGGCTGTACTTCACGTGGCTCTCGGGCGATCACATCGTCGAGCAGCACGTTCATAACCTCGACGTGTGCAACTGGGCGATCGACGCGCACCCGCTCAAGGCTTGGGCGATGGGCGGGCGTGAGGTCCGCAAGGGGCCCGAGTATGGGCACGTCTTCGACCACTTCGCGGTGGAGTACGAGTACCCGGGCGGCGTGACGATGAACAGCTTCTGCCGCCAGATCGAAGGGTGCGCGGACCGGGTCGAGGAGTTCGTGCAGGGGACCGAGGGCACCATGCTGACGCGCTCGGGGCAGGCGATGATCGACGGCAAGACCAAGTGGAAATACTCAGGCGATTCCGAAGTCAACCCCTACCAGCAAGAGCACGTGGACATGATCAAGAGCATCATGGACGGGAAGCCGCTGAACGAAGCCAAGCGGATCGCCGAGTCCACGCTGACAGCGATCATGGGTCGGATGGCGGCGTACACCGGGAAGATGGTGACGTGGGAGCAGGCGCTGAACTCCAAGGAGAACCTGGCACCGGCAAAGTACGAGTTCGCTTCGTTGCCCGTGCCGCCTGTGGCCGTACCGGGGCGGACGCTGTTGATTTGAGTGAGCAGAATCAAAGATCATGAGCCGGGGCGTGGCGTCCCGGTTTGCATTGAACTCGGATCGAGTTCGGAACTCTCGAGGCTCGGGCTCGTGCTTCCCATCAGGAGACTTTGAGAATGATCAGAAGAGATTTCCTTGCGACCACCGCCGCCGGTCTGGGCGCGAGCGTTGCGGCCACTTCTTTCGCGACCCTGTCACCTCGGTCTTTCGCGTCTGCTCGTATCACACCGCGCAAGTTCAAGCTCGCGTACGCGCCTCACTTTGGGATGTTCGCAAATCACGCCAAGGACGATCTTGATCAGATCTCCTTCGCCGCCGACCAAGGGTTCAACGCCTGGGAGGACAACGGCATGAAAGGCCGCGGCAAAGATTTTCAGGACAAGTTCGCGGCTCGGTGCGAGAAGCACGGTGTTCGCATGGGAATCTTCGTTTCAACGTGGATCGACTGGGAGAAGCCCACGCTAACGACGGGCGACGCCGCCATGGCCGACCGGTTCGTGAAGGAGGTCGGCGAGGCGGTCGAAGTTGCCAAGCGCGTGAACGCGACGTGGATGACGACGGTGGTGGGGCGGGTCGATCAGAGCCGCCCTTGGGGGCACCAGTTCTCGAGCGTGCTGGACACGCTCAAGCGTGCGGCCGCGGTGTGCGAGAAGGCGGGGAAGGTGATGGTGATCGAGCCGCTAAACTGGCGCGACCACCCCGGCCAGTTCTGCCCGACCAGCGACGTGCTGCGCGCGATCTGCAAGGGCGTAAGCAGCCCAGGGCTGAAGGTGCTGCAGGATCTCTACCACCTGCAAGTGACCGAGGGGAACCTAATCGACAACATGGACCGCTCGTGGGAAGAGATCGTGTACTTCCAGACCGGCGATAACCCGGGGCGGTGCGAGCCCGGGACGGGCGAGGTGAACTACCGCAACGTCTTCAAACACATCCAGGAGCGCGGGTTCAAGGGCATCCTCGGCATGGAGCACGGCAAAAGCAAGGACGGGAAAGAGGGCGAGTTGGCGGTGATCGAGGCGTACGCGGCGGCGGACGGCGATTGAACGGCGATACGAAGCGTAAGAAGTACAATGGGTAGAGACGCAGGTTAAAAACCTGCACCACTAGATAAAATAGATTTGAAGCAGAAAACCTGCGGTCAATCTTGTTCTACCCGATCCGTTCCCGCCCGCCCATGTACGGCCTCAGCGGCGCGGGGATCGTCACCGTTCCGTCCTGGTTCTGGTGAATCTCCAGCAGCGGGATCAGGATGCGCGGGCTGGCCAGCACCGTGTTGTTGAGGCTGTGGCAGAAGGTCGTTTCGCCCTTGCCGCCCTCCCCGTTGGGGCGGTAACGCATGTTCAGGCGGCGGCACTGGTAATCGTACAAGCGGCTGGCCGAGTGGGTCTCGCCGTATTCGCCGCTGCTTCGGCCAGCCTTGTCAACGCTGCCGCGCCCCGGCATCCAGCACTCGACGTCCACCATGTCCGCGTTTTTGGGGCCTAGGTCGCCGGTGCAGCACTGCAGCAAGCGGTACGGCAGCCCGAGGCTCTGCAGCAGCGATTCCACGTACCCAATCATGGTCTTGTGCCAGCGCCGGCTTTCCTGCTCGTCGGCCTTGCAGATCACGACCTGCTCGACCTTATCAAACTGATGGATACGGTAGAGCCCGGCGGTGTCCTTGCCCGACGCTCCGGCCTCGCGGCGGAAGCAGGTGCTGACCGTGACGTACTTGAGGGGCAAGATATTCTCGTCGAGGATCTCGCCTTGGTGGATGCCCATCAGGCCGACCTCGCCAGTGCCGGTGAGAAACATGTCGTAGCCGCCGCCGCGTTTGGACTCCTCGATGTGGTACGCCTGCTCGCGGCCCGCGGGGAAGAACCCGGTGCCGACCATCGCCTCCTCGCGCACGATCACCGGGACGCTCATCGGCAAGAAGCCGTTGGTGTTGGTCATCAGATCCACGGCATAACGAAGCACGGCCTGGTGGAGACGCATGCCGTCGCCGGTGAGGATGTAGCTGCGCGAGCCGCCAAGTTTAACGCCGCGCTCAAAGTCGGCGAGTTTAAGATCGCGGACGATGTCGAGGTGGCCCTTGGGCTCGAAGCCGCGCTGTGCCTGGAAGGACGTGGCGGCGTCAAACCCGGCTGGGTTCCAGCGCTTCACCTCGACATTGCCTTCGCTGGACGAGCCAACGGGCACATCGTCGTCGGGCGGCAGCGGAACGTGGAGCAGCAGCTCTCGAAGTTCGGGATCGAGTTGGGTGATCTCGGCTTCGAGTTTCGCGCCCTCGGCCTTATAACTCGCGGGCTTGGCCTTCAGGTCATCGATCTCGCGGGTGAGCTTGGCGGCGTCGTCGGTCTGGTCGGCCTTCTGAGCGGCCTTGAGCTGGCCCGAAAGCTTTCCCAGCAGCGGGCCGATGTCCTTTTCGACCTTGCCCTGCTCGGCCCGGAGACGCTCGCGCTCGGTTTGCAAGCCGCGACGCTTGGTCTCGAGGGTCAGGATGCGGTCGATATCGACGGCGATGCCCTTAAGCTTGGCACCCCGGCGGTAGCGGTCCGGATTTTCTCGCAGATTCTTGAGGTCGATCATGGCAGCAAGTCTAGCCGGGAAGGGTCCGCGTAATCTCTGTGCCGGGCAAGGATAGCGTGAGATCCGTCGTGTGCGGGCTTTCAATCTCATGTATCATTCGAGACCAACGGATCAAGCACGACGGAATCCGATGTACGGCGGTTGACGTACCGCGCAGGTCGGGAGCGGCCAACAGACTCATGGCGATATTGCAACTCAAACCAATCCGCGGCGACGCGCAGGTGATCGTGCTAGGGCGCGAGAAGATCTCCATTGGCCGCCACCCCGACAACACGCTGTGCATCCGCGACGAGCGGGCCAGCCGGTTCCACTGCATGATCTACCCCGACGGCAAGAGCGGGTTCATCGTCAAGGACTTGGAATCGCGCAACGGGATCAAGGTGAACGAGGTGAAGATCACCGAGTCGCCCCTGAGCGTTGGCGACGTGCTGCGGGTCGGGAGCCACGAGTTCCTGGTCGAGACGAAAGAACCGAGGACCAACGAGTTTTCCGACTCGGTGCCCGACGAGGCCGAGGACGAGGCAACCTGGACCGGGCACCTGAGCGGGTTGATCGACGCGCTGCCGCCCAAGATGGGCGAGCCAGAGTTCATCGCTTTGCTGGATTCGGCGGGCAAGGCCTCGCTGGCGCTGGCGGGCGGGAGCGACGGCGCCAACGCGGTGCGGCTACTTCTGCAACTGGCGTCCAAGGCTCGCGCGACCGACATCCACATCGAGCCCAAGACCGATTCCTATCACGTCCGAATGCGCGTGGACGGGCAGATGGTCGCCATCACCGAACTGCCCCGGCGCGTGGGCGATCTGGTCTACGGGCTCATCAAGAACATCTGCCAGATGAAGCAGGCCCCCAAGGAAGCGATGCAGGAGGGGCACTACTCGGCACGGCTCGATGATCGCCGGGTGGATTATCGCGTGAGCTTCACGCCGTCGGTCCACGGACAGAAGCTCGTGCTACGGGTGCTCGACTCGCGCGGTGCGCCGTCTTCCATCTCCGACCTCGGGCTCGCGGGCTATATGCTCGAGCGCGTGCGCAGGGTGTGCGCCCAAGACCACGGCCTGCTGCTGACCTGCGGGCCCACCGGCTCGGGCAAGACCACGACGCTGTACAACGCGCTCCGCGAGATCGACCGCAAGGCCCGCAACGTGGTGACGATCGAAGACCCCGTCGAGTACCAGATCGACCACGTCACGCAGATCCCCATCGACGAGCACCGCGGCAACACCTTCGGCACGCTTCTTCGCAGCGTGCTGCGGCAGGACCCCGACGTGATCCTCGTCGGCGAGATCCGCGACGAAGAGACCGCTCGCACCGCGATGCAAGCGGCCATGACCGGGCACCTGGTCTATTCGAGCGTTCACGCCAAGGACACAATCGCGGCCGTGTTCCGGTTGCTGGACCTGAAGGTCGAGCCGTACCTCGTGGCCAATTCGCTCGATCTCGTTCTGGCCCAGCGGCTCGTGCGCGTGCTGTGCGAGCACTGCAAGCAGCCGGTGCGCGTGACGCCGGGCCAGGCGACGCGGCTCGGAAAGTATTTGTCGGGCAAAACCCAGGTGTACTCGGCGACAGGGTGCGCCAAGTGCCTGCGCACCGGCTACCGAGGCCGGCGGGCGCTGTTCGAGCTGCTGGATTTCAACAACGAGCTACGCGATATCGTGCTCAAAGAGCCCACGATCGCGGGCATGCGCAAGGTCATCGAGCAGGGGCTGTTCACGACGCTGGCGCAGTTCGGCTGGCGGCTGGCGGCCGAGGGCGTGACGACGCTGGACGAGGTCGATCACGTCGCGGGGATGGGTTGAGCCCAAACCTCGGCAAAGAACACCTATCAAAGAACGCCTGTCGAAGAACACTCATCGACCGGGCCGAGCTAGATCGGCAGCTTCGCGTCCTTCCACGCCGGGAACTTCTCGCGCCAGCGCCGAACCTCGTCGCGATCGATCGCCACCGAAAGCACACCCTCATCCTCCCCGAGCTCACCGAGCACGTCACCGCGCGGGCCGACGGCGACCGTGCCGCCGATGTAGTTCGCGTTGAGGTCGGGCCCGGTGCGGTTGACCGCCAAGACGAACGCCTGATTCTCGATCGCGCGGGCGACGGCCAGCGCCCGCCAGTGCGCCTGCCGAGTATCAAGCCAGCACGCTCCGATCGCGAAGGCCTCGGCTCCCATGGACAAGCCGCGCCGGAAAAGCTCGGGGAAACGCAGGTCATAGCAGACCGCAGGGCAGATTCGCAGCGGCCGCGGCGTGCCCGTGTTGGCGTCCTTTTCAGCGCCCGTTCGCGGAGCGTGGTCATACACCATCACGGTGTCCCCGCCAACGAAAAAATCCTGCTCGCGGCCCAGCGAAAACGGGTGAATCTTGGCGTAACGGCACAGAATCTGCCCGTCCGAGCCGACCGCCGTCATCTCGTTCGAAGCCTTCGCGTCCCTCGTCACGTTGCCAGGCTTCTTCACCGTCCGGCCGCCTTGTATGGTCACGCCCATCGTCGTCGCAACCTCACGCAGGAAAGCCAGCGTCGCGCCGTCGTGGTCGGCGGTTCTCTTCGTGTTCATGGAAAAACCGGTGTCGAACAGCTCGGGCAGGACGACGAAATCTCCCGCCATCATCGCGGCGGACTCGAGCAACGCCAGCACACGGCGGAAGTTTGTCGGACGGTCTTCCCAGGCGATGTTGAGCTGGACGAGGTGGGCTCGCATACTGAGCAGTTTAGTCCCCCGGCCTTCCCTCCCCGCGTGCGATTCAGCCGAAGTACACTCTCGACGATGCGTTCCGAGGCCGACACAATCTCAACCTCCGTCGACGCCCTCGCGGGCTCTCGTGGCGACCCCGGCCGGGTGGTCTGTCTGGCGAGCCGCTCACCGCGCCGCCGCGAGTTGCTCAACGAGTTCGGTTTCGAGCACCTGAGCCAGCACCCCGGCGTCGAGGATTCGCTGCTGGAACCAGGTCTTGTGACGCCCGAGCAGTGGGTGGCGGCGCTCGCCTATCTCAAGGCGGCCATGGGCGCGACGCTGGAGTGGAAGCTGGGAGGCCGACCGGCGCTGATCCTGGGCGCGGACACGGTGTGCGTGAAAGATCGAGCGTTGATCGGGACGCCCGTTGACGCCGGAGATGCCGCGCGGATTATCCGTCTTCTGAGCGACGGCACGCACGCGGTCGTCACGGGTGTTGCGCTGATCGACGTTGAATCTGGCCGCCGTGTGTCGTTTGTTGATCGCGCGGTGGTTCACGTCGGCCCGCTGCCGACTGACGAGATCGAGAGGTACGTTGCGTCGGGCGATTGGGCGGGAAAGGCCGGGGCTTACAACCTGCGCGAGCGGATCACCGCGGGCTGGCCGATCCGGTTCGAGGGCGACGCGACGACCATCATGGGGCTCCCGATGGGTGTGCTGGTCCCGCGGCTGGCCAGCCTGGGTGTGCGACCCAGGGCGGAGCGTGCGACGTGAACTTTGCCCTCTTGGCCTACAGCCCAGGCCCGCTGATCACGCCGTGGATTGTGATGCCCGTCGCGGGCGCGCTGCTGATCGTGATCGGAGCTCACCTGAACGCGCTGGCGTCCGCGCCGATGCCCGCGAGTCGCCGCCGGATCCGCGTCGTGAACGGGTGGCTGATGCTGCTGACAACGCCGCTAGCCGCGTACGCGTTCGCGATGGCGACGCCGTCCAACACCCGGCTTTTCGTGCTGATCTGGCTCGCGGTGGTGGGGCTGATCGGGATCATCGTGATGCTGGCGGTGATGGACCTGCTCAATACCCAACGGCTTTACCGCGGCATCCAGCGCGAGCTGAAGCAGGAGATCAAAGGCCCGCGGCGTGAGGTTGCGGCCACGGTCCAGTCCGGTTCGCGCACGCGGGCACAGAGCGGGAATGATCCGCGCGAGGGAGCGGATGATCGACCTCAAACTTGATTCAACATCCAACGCCGCCAGCCCGGCGAAGCGTGAGGCGTCACCGATGCACCGGCGCCGGGGCCCGCTGCCAGCATTGCTCTCGTGGCTTGGACTCCCGCTGGCCGCCGTATACGCGCGCGTGATCGCGGGCCGAAATCAAGGCTTTGATCGGCGCGTCGGCGTCATCGAGCTCGATCGTCCGGTGATCAGCGTCGGCAACCTCTCCGTCGGCGGGACAGGGAAAACGCCGATGGTGGGGCATGTTCTCGCGGTGCTCAACGCAGCGGGGCACACGCCGTGCGTTGCGATGCGCGGTTACGGCGGGCGCAGCGGTGGGCAGTCCGGCGCGAGGTCCGACGAGGCCGACGAGCACCGTCGCGCGTTCCCGGAGGTGCCCATCGTCGCTCAGCCCAACCGCGTCGAAGGGTTGATCGGGCTCTTCGGGAGCGACGCCGGCGACGACATCGACGTCGTCGTGCTCGATGACGGGTTTCAACATCGTCGGATCTGGCGTGAGCTGGACATCGTGCTCGTTGACGCGACCGCGAGCCCGTTCGAGGATCGGCTGCTGCCCGCGGGTTGGCTCCGCGAGCCGGTCGAGTCGCTGCGGCGTGCGAGCGCGACGGTCATCACGCGCGCCGAGCGTGTAAGCCCGGGCCAGCTTGCTGACCTTGAGAACAAGCTCAAACGAGCCTGCGAGCGGCCCGTCACGGCGGTCTGCCGGCACGCCTGGCGATCGCTCACCGTGTACGAACGCGGCGGCGGCGTCAGGACCGAGCCGGTGCCCTGGCTCTCATCTCAGCGCGTGGGTGCCGCGTGCGCGATCGGGAACCCCGACGCGTTCCTCGCGCAGGTCCGCGACGCGGCCCGAACCGTGGTCGGCGCGGTCGTGCTGCCAGATCACGACGCGTACGGGCAGGCGGCTCTGAGTCGAGTGGCGGACCTTGTTCGCGTTCACGGTGCCGGGGCGATCGTGGTGACCTCGAAGGACTGGTCGAAGCTCTCGCACGTGCCGGGGCTTCTGGAGCTCGCGCCGATCGTGGTGCCAGAGCTGAGATTGGTCTTCGAGCGCGGCGAGGAATATCTACGGGAGATGATCCTTCGCGCCGCGGCCTTCTCGAAAGTTCGGGCGCAGGATGACGAAGCCTTTGACGAAGCCGCGAACGGATGAATCGTGCGTGAAATGAGCCGCCGCCGCGCGGATCAGCGAGCTTTGGCTCTCGATCGTGCCAGCGTGGCGATCGCGTAGAATCTCGTTATGACCGATTCGCTCCTGGCCGCCCTTTCTGCGTGGAAGCCGTTCCGTGCTCTTGTCGTGGGCGATTTCATGCTCGACCAACTGCTTTACGGCAGCGCCGAGCGTCTCAGCGCCGACGCCCCCGTGCCGATCCTGCACGTCACCGAATCGCAGGACCGTCCGGGCGGTGCGGCCAACGTCTGCATGGACCTTGTTGCCCTAAAAGGCACGGTGCTGGCCTTCGGCGTGACCGGGAGCGACGCCCACTCTGCGGCCTTACGGGCGGCGCTCGCGGCCCAAGGTGTGAACGCCGACGGCCTGATCGCCGACCCGTCGCGGCCCACCACGGTCAAGCAGAATCTCATCGGCCGAGCCCAGGCCCGGCACCCGCAAAAGATGTTTCGCGTCGACTTTGAATCGCGTGAGCCGCTCAGCGCGACCGTGGTGGAGCACCTGCTCACCGCGATCGTCAGCGCGATCCGCGATGTCGATGTCGTGTGCATCGAGGACTACGACAAAGGCGTCTGCACCGAGGATCTTTGCCAAGGTGTGATCAAGCTCTGTCGCGCGGCCGCAAAGCCGGTCTTCGTAGACCCGGCTCGCTTGCACGACTACGCGAAGTACCGAGGCGCGAACGTCATCACGCCCAACCGCACCGAGGCGGAAGTCGCCACGGGTTTGCGCACACACGGCGAAGCCTCGGTCGAACATAACCTCGCGCTCGCCACCGCGCTGCTCAACGATTTCGGGCTCGAAGCGGTTGTTCTGACGCTCGATCGTCACGGCGCGCTGCTGCTCGAACGCGGCGGCGAGCCTGCGGCGATCCCGACCGTCGCGCGGCATGTGTACGACGTGACCGGCGCGGGCGACATGTTCCTCGCCGGACTCGCCGCGGCGCGGGCCAACGGGTTGACATGGCACGACAGCGTGCGGCTCGCCAACGCTGGCGCGGGGCTTGAGGTCGAGATCTTCGGTGTCGAGCCCATCTCGCTCGAACGCATCCACCACTCGCTGCTCGATCTGGCGAGCAAGGACATGGGAAAGCTCCGCACGCTCGAGCAAGCGACCATCGAGGTCCGAGCCCAGCGCGCCAAAGGCGGGCGGGTCGTTTTCACCAACGGCTGCTTCGACGTTCTGCACGCGGGCCACGTTTCACTCTTGGAAAAAGCTCGTGCGCACGGCGATTTTCTGGTGGTCGGGCTCAACGACGATCACTCGGTGCGATGCCTCAAGGGCGAAGGCAGGCCGATCAATTCCCAAGAGGACCGCGCCCGCGTGCTCGGCGCGTTGCAGAGCGTCGGGTCGGTCGTTCTCTTTGGCGACCCGACCCCGATCGCGCTGATCGAAGCGTTGCGGCCCGACACCCTTGTCAAGGGGGCCGACTACACCAAGGACAGAGTTGTTGGCGCTGATTTCGTCGAGAGCTACGGAGGCCGGGTGGCGCTGGTCGATCTGGTGCAAGGACGGAGCACCACGTCCACGCTCGAACGCTTGCGTTCGGGCGCTCGCGGCACGTAGCTCGAGCGGATTCTCGAGAGCAAACGTCTCGAGCGATGGTGGGTGGTCCGCTGCTGAGCCGATTCGAGGCCCCATGATCCACGTCGCCATCGTCCTCCCCATCTACGCCGACGCGATCGCTGCCGGCCGAAAAACCGTCGAAGCGCGGTTGACCCGCAATCGCATCGCGCCATTCGGTGCGATCGCGGTCGGGGATCGGATCTACTTCAAGGAAAGCTCAGGCCCGTTCGTGCTCACCGCCTTGGCCGCTGAGGTGGAGCAGGTCGAAAGGCTCACGCCGCGCAACGTGCTGAATCTTCGCCGGCGCTTCAACGAGCGTGTGCTCGGCTCGCCGGAGTATTGGAACGCCAAGAGCACCGCCCGGTACGCAACGTTGGTGACCGTGTCCGAGGTTCAAGAGATCGCGTTCGGTCCCGATTACAGGTCCGACCCCGCGTGGCGGCCACGCTCGGCGTGGATGACGCTGCACGATCGCGCGTGCGTACACCCCGCGTGCTTGAATCCTGTGCCCGCGGTCGATCGCCGTCGCGCGCTCAGCCGCCGATGACACGACGACGCACCGCTCTGACCACGCCCTCCAGCGATCGCCCGAGACGTTGAATCCCAGAGAACGGCGGGCGATAAAGGCCCTTGGGCATGTCAAAGCACGCTTCGATCCCGTGGCGGGCGCGGAAGTGGCGGCGGTACTCCAGCAGTTTTCGGCCGTACTTGTTGATATGGAAGATTGTCCAGTCGGCCGACTCCGGACGCGCGAGCGTCACGAGCTTGTGATCGACGCAGTGCTGCTGCCACGCCCACTCGATCAACGCTCGGCGAAACTTCTCCTCGCAACGGATGTGCCCGGGAAACTCGCCGCGAAACCCGCGATCGATCAACTCGCCGATCTGTCCTCGCATCGCGGACCGGAACGACTCGCGTTTGATCAGCGAAAAGTTCAGGCTGTTGAAGTCATAGACGTTGTACCCGTTCTCGATCCGCGTGGGCGGATCGATCAAGTGTGTGGTCGTGATCGCGAAAACTTCGGGCCGCTCCAGCAGTAAAAGGTCCTCAAAGAGCCAGGAATCAACGCCGCGCCGCATCGGCAGCATGTCGGGTTTCACGAAGCAGATGTAAGGCCTGGTGGCGAGCGCCCCGGACTGGTACTCCTGGATATAGCACCGATGGAAACTATTCTCCCAGCTCGCAGGATTGAGCAGTTCGAGCTTGTCGATGAGCCCCTCGTGCAGCAGCGCAATAAGGCGGCGTGCGGTCGCGAGCTTGGAGCCGCCGTCCACGTACACGACCTCGGCCGGCCTGCCGCCAAGGAACTCGAACCAATCGAGCAGGATCTGTCGGTGCGCGAGAGCATCTCCAAAGCCCGACATCGCAAGCGTGACCGATTGCCACGGTGCGCGCGGGTCAACGCCGGGCAGCGCACCTCTCGCGGGAAATTCCGCCATCGCGAGATTGATCGTGGCACTGCTCACGAACGCGCCACCTTGCGGACGAGCGCCGCGGCGTAGTTCACGATCGACGCTGTTGCGATCTCCGCGTCGGCCGCCGGAACGGGATCGTCGGTTAATTCGCTCGAACTCTTGCCACCAAGTCTCTCCGGCGAGTTCGCCTTCGAACGGAACCTCGGCGTCGCGCGGTCGGTCTCGTCGTCGCTCGCGGCTGGCTTGTTGCACGCCGCGGCGATGATCGCAGAGAGTTCCTCGGGCGCAAAGATCCGAGCCCCGTCATTGACCGAACCCGTCGTTGGAACTGCGACGCTCGTCGCTTCCCCAAGACCATCGGACCGCGCCTCCGTCTTACGGACCGGCGCGACGACAAGCATCCAACCGTTGGGCGCGACGAGCCTCCACCATTCCGCAACAACGGCCGCCGCATCGTCGCCCGCGTTGAGCGCCGCGCACGCGATCACCCCGTCGAACGCGCCATCGATCTCGCCCGTCAGCGCATCGGTCCACCCGACTTCGAACGCAACGTTCCCGGACCGATAGCGCGATTGTGCGTAACGGATCGACTCACGATCGCGGCTCAGAGCCACGACTGCGCCCGAAGGTCCAACTTGTTCGACCAGCCACGCCGCGCCATACCCCGTCCCCGTGCCCGCGTCGAGAACGCGCATCCCGGGCCGAAGCAGCGGCTCCGCCAGCACGTAACAGGGGAGCAGCTCGGGCCCCGTGATGTCCGCGTACACCCGCGTCGGCGTGCAGCGGATCCGCTGCGTCGTGCCGTCGCTGAACTGCGCTTCAAACTCCTTTCGGCCAGCGCCGCGCCGCGAGATCGCGCGGTGCAGAGGCTCGCTCGTGCGCTCGGTGTATCGAACCCCGCCTACCTCGAAACGCCGCCGCAGACCCAGCAGCGATCGTATCGCGTCGACCACGCGCACCACCGCGTGCGGTGAGTCCGGAGATGAAGCGACGTATTGACGCTTGGTTTGGTTCAAGATTGAGTTGGCGTCGGCACGCGACATGAACCTACACAATAGCCGGGAACGCTTCGGATTCGAGTCGAGACGGACTTGCCCTGTTCGTCTCCAGTTCGGATGCCAGGTTACAAGCCGGTCTTTCAGCCGACTTCTCAACAATCTCAATAATCTCGGTCGGCACGCTCTGGCTCGTGACCGTGAGTCGATACGCCGCGCCCGCGTGCCCGGCCGCAGCCAGCTCGGGCTTATTGCACTGCCGCGAAAGATGAAGCAGCACCACATGGTCGCGCGGCCCGATGCGCGCGACGCCCTCGGCACAGTGTTGGTTGCTCAAATGCCCCGCCCCGTTCGTGATCCGACGCTTAAGAAACTCGGGCCGCGGCGACGACGCCTGAAGTTCCGGGCAGTAGTTCGATTCGATCGCGAGCACCGTCACGCCCGCGAGGTGGTCCACGATCGGCTGCGTGATACGGCCGAGATCTGTTGCAAATCCCAGCGATCGGCCGCCCGGGAACTCGAAGCGAAAGACCGCGCTCCCGAGCACGTCGTGAGCCGCGAGCGCGAGCTTCACACGCGAGCCGCACGGCGATTCGTACACCGCGTCGGCGGGCTCGGTCCGCTGGTACGCCGCGCCGTCACGCTCGGCTCGTCTTAGATGCCGGCGATGCAGCACGACCGACGCGCCCGCCGGGAGCTTGCCAATCCACGCCGGATTCCAGTGGTCCGCGTCCAAATGCGTCAGGTACACGTTCGCCACTTCTTCGAGCCGGATCCCTAACTCGCCGAGCAACCCATGCGTGCGGCGCGGCGAAAGCCCGAGGTCGACCAGCGAAACATGCCGACCCTTCGCGCCCTCAACCACCAACACAGTGCAATTCCCACCCGAACCGCTGGCCAGCACGCACATCCACACGCACGATGCGACGGCTTCTCTCGGCGCTGAAAAGAGATTGGGCTGACCGAAGAGCATCGCGATTCTTTCTTGGATTTCAAGTGTGAGTCCGGCGTCAAGTCAGAACGAGCGTATCCCGCTAACGCCGTGAATCCCAGACAAAAATGGATTCGAGTCTCACCTCTCAGGCTCCGGCAATTCGCGGAGGAACTCGACCAGCCGCTGGCGGGTCGGCGATTCAGCGTCGCGCACGTACGCGCCGCTGACCGCGCAGCCGATCGCAAGACACGCGTCGATCCCGATCGCGCCATCGATCCCGAGCGTTGTCGCGAACGCATACCCGCCATTAAAATGATCCCCAGCGCCGGTCGAAAGCTTCGGAGAACGCGTGAACGGCCCGTCGAACCAGGCGCTGCGACCATCCGCAGTCGCCGCGCCCGCGCCCTCACGCGGGTGGATGACCACCGAGCTCAGCCCGAGCTTGCAACGAATCTCAAGCGCCGAAGTCTCGACCAACTCTCCCAAAGAAGCGTCTTTCAAACGTTCAAAGGAACCAACCGACGCAACTCGCGCGATCCGCTCCGCCTCGGCCAGATTCAGCCCCAGAGTCACCGGCACCAGAGAGTTCAGGTCACTAAGCAAGCCCAGAGCCTCCGCGATATCCGCGTCGGTGCGCTTGGCCGGATCGGTGAGATCAACGAAGATCGAGCGCCGTCCGGTTTCGCCTTGGGCCGCTGCGCCGCTCGGGGGCAGCACCGCCAGCACCTCCGTGCGCAGCCCGCGCCAGATGCTGTTCACACCGCCCATCACGGTCCAATTCACCATCCCGATCAACGAGCTCTCCGCGAAAATCGCGCGCAGCGCATCGAGCCCAACGGTCCTCTTCAGTAAGTCCCAGTTCACGCCCTGCACGTTGGCCGCGCGGTTCAGCATGATCTTCCCGTCATCAAACTCCATCGCATCCGTGAACGCTGGCGGGCTTACGGGCAGCACAGCCCGGCATCGGCCCGCGAATTCTTGAAAGATCGGATGCAGCGAAGTGGGGGACTCGGGCTGCCCGACCGCCCCGATATACGTCACGGGCACGCCGAGCTGCCCGAGCGCCCCCGCCAGCAACGGGCCGTTCCCACCAAACCGGTTCTCAAGAGTCATCAACTCAATGTTCGCGCTCTTCCCCGCGGCGGCGGCCGCACGAGCGGCAAAGGCACCGATGGTCCTGATCGGCGAGTATCCCTCGCGCGTCATCGCGTGCCGCGTGTCCACGACGTGGACGATCGAGTCGACGAAGCCGTCGAACCCAACCACCGCTCGGGCACGTTCCAGTTGCGCCAGCGTGATCGATTCAAGAGCATCGGCAGCGGCCCGCGCGATCACGCGGCGTTCGTTGGAGAGCATCATGCCGCTATTGTCGCCCGCCCAAGTCCTTAACGTGAAGTCTCCTTCGAATAATGATCGCCCATCACCCGGACGCCAGACCTCAGGCTCCGCGAAAGTCTGGGTGGTTCATCGAACGCCGAGAGCTGAACTCTCACGAGATGCTCTCCGCCTTGTCGACGACCGATTCTTGCAGGTTCTATCAATCCGCGCTCGCTCGTCACCATCGCCAAGCCAACCATCTCACCGATGCTCAACACCCCCGCGACACTTGTCCTAGCGACGTCCAACCCTCACAAAATCGACGAACTTCGCGATCTTCTGAGCCCGCTCCCGCTGCGAGTGATCGGGCTCGCCGACGCTCATCCCGGGACCACTCTGCGCGAGCCCGAGGAGACCGGGCAAACGTTCGAGGCCAACGCCACCATCAAGGCGCTCTCCTACGCCGCCCAGACCGGACTGCCCTGCCTCGCTGACGATTCTGGGCTCGAGATCGACGCTCTGGACGGGCGGCCCGGCGTAATAAGCAGCCACTACTGCACCAAAGGCCGGGAGGTCGGCATGTCTCGCGCCCAGCGCGATCGCGAGAACAACGAGCGTGTGATGCGCGAGATCACCGGCGTGCCCGACGACAAGCGCGGCGCAAACTTCGTGTGCGTCATGGCGCTCGCGCTGCCGCCTCGGGTGGACTCGCTGGAGAAGAATCGTTCGCCGATACTGCGGGTTCGCGGAACATTCTTGGGAAGAATCGGCCAACCCGGCAGCGTTCCTCGCGGCGAGAACGGCTTCGGCTACGACCCGCTTTTCCTCGTCGCGCCCGAGTTCGCTCGCACCGGCGCGGAACTTTCATCGCAGGAAAAGAACCGACTTTCGCACCGAGCCCAAGCCGCGATGCTGTTCATCGTGCAGCTCGGTGCGCTGCTCGCTGCAAGCCCAAGCCTGTTGAAAACCTGAACGTAACGAGAAGCCCGTACGCGCGCGTTCAAGCGAGCCGTTCGATCAAGCCAGTTGCAGCGTCGAACCTCGGCACAGTCGGCAGCGTGTCGATCTTCGAACAGAACTCAAGGTCCGCGCCCAGCCCCAGCTTCTCTAGTCCACGCCCGCCGCGGCTCGATCGCATCGCGCCAAGCAAACCGCCCGACGACAACGCCGCACTTTGAAAGCACGCCAGCGCAACGCGGGCCGAGTCGTCCGAAACGATCTGTCGGCCTGCTTTCACAAGCCTCTCCACCATCGCCCCCGCTGGCAGAATGTCGTCTAGGCTGATCTCATCTCGCGTGCCCGCCGCAACGATGTGAACTGGCTCGGGCCGATCGGCGACGGCCGAGCACACCGCCGAAAGATTCGCGAACGAACCAACCACGATCATGTTCGCGTGACGCGCGTGCAGCAGCGTGGCCGTTCCGTTGCTCGTCGTGAACACGACCATCTTCCCCCCAACAACTTCGCGCGTGTACTTCAGCGGCGAATTATCCAGATCAAACCCCGGCACCAGCACCCCGCCACGCTCGCCGCCGAGAAGGATGTCCACGGCAAGAAGATGAATCGCAGAGGGCGACCCCGATCCGGCCAGCAGCTTCGCCTTGGCGGCGATCGCGTCCTCCACCGTCAACGTCGGCACCACGCACGCCGCCTCGTGATGGATCGCGGCCGTCATCGTCACGCTCGCCCGCAA
The DNA here is from genome assembly GCA_964540295.1 of uncultured Phycisphaeraceae bacterium. Taxonomy (GTDB): domain Bacteria; phylum Planctomycetota; class Phycisphaerae; order Phycisphaerales; family UBA1924; genus CAZCPB01. The sequence continues at coordinate 1,927 of CAZIMT010000039.1, read as the reverse complement.
CGCATCAATCACAATCACCACGCACCCGCGCAACGCTTCAGGTTCTATCCATCGCGTGTGCAGATGCACAGCCAGCGGACGTTCGGTCGCGGTATCGGGCGGCGGCGGTGGCAGATCAGGCGCGGACATCGTGCGAGGAGGTTACGCTCGCGTTCGATGATCCGCGCGACCGCGCGACTCACCCCAAAAAACGGAAACGCGGCACGAGAACTCGTGCCGCGTTTGTCGCCAAATGTCCAGGCCAAGCTTGCGGGGCACAGCGTGGATTGAAGCGTCCTGAGAGCCTTCTCTCTTCCCCCAGCCTCTTTCTCCCTCACGACGCTTCGGCGGGTTGTGAAAGGAGAAAGACGAAACCTCAAATACCGTGCGCACACTGACCAGAAATTTATCAAACTGGTGTTGAAGCCCTGAGTGACGATCAGCGGGCGGATCGCAGCCGGTACACCATCTCGATCGGAAGCCCGCAGTCGTCGCGATTTGGTTGAGGTGGCAGTGTTCTTCGCTCACACTCTGGACCAGCCGCCGTCCATGCAGCGACGAAAGCGTCCACAACATCGTCTCTGGAGGCCTTCTCGCGCCAACGCTGGACATGCTTTTCGACAAGTTGAGCAAGTCCCGAGTGCTCCTGTTCGAGTAAACCGATCCGTTCGGCGTAGCCCTCCGCTGTCTTTTTCTTGGAGAGCACAGCCCGGCCGCCAGCCAATCCATAGAAGCATATTTCAGGATGACACTCGCGGATCACGCCGCGAGCGTGTGACGACGAGCGGAGCAACTCATCGGCCTGGCGTACTTTGGGACCGATCATCCAAAACTGCTTTGAAAGGCCTTGCCCTCGAATGCGCCTCCCATCTGCGTTGGCGGTTGGGTAATCAGGTGCATTCACCGCGGCACGCGGTGGTGCAAAGAACACTCTGGAGCGCGCGGAGCCAAGACACTGCTTGGCAGACCGATCGCACTCGCGAACCGCGTCCGGCAGGCCGATTGGGATGTCGATCAAGATGAGCCGGGCATGCGACAGCAAACCCCACAGCTCGCGAAGATCTTGAAAAATGTACACCGACTCGAGATCTTCCCACGAAGCAGCGATCCACCCCGCACGACAACCATCGACACCAAACGTGCGCGAAGCATTGACAGAAGCATCCATCGAAGAATGGTACGAAAAAAATCCCCGGCAAAGGCCGGGGATCGCTGAGAAATCAAATCATCTCAAATCGTGGCGCGGCCTACTTCTCTTCCTTCACCTTAAACTCTGCATCAATCACGTCATCGTTCTTCTCCGAACCCTCACCGGCCCCGCCGCTCGCTGAAGCCCCGCCCGCCTGGCCTTCCTTGCCCGCCGCCTCATACACGGCCTTGCCCAGCTCCATGCTCACCTTCTCAAGCTCCGCCAGCGCCGACTCCAGCGGGCCCTTGTCGTCGCCCTTGATCTTGGTCTCAAGGTTCGACAGCGCCGACTCGATCTTGCCGCGGATCTCGGCCGAAACTTTCCCGCCGTGCTCTTCCAACTGCTTGCGGGTCTGGATCATCACCGCGTCGGCCCGGTTCTTCAGGTCCACCAGCTCGCGCCGCGCCTTGTCCTCGGCCGCGTGAATCTCGGCGTCCTGCTTCATCTTCTCGATCTCTTCCTTCTTGAGACCGCCGCTGTTGCTGATCTTGATGTCCGCCTTCTTCCCCGTGCCCTTGTCGGCCGCGGTCACGGTCAGGATGCCGTTGGCGTCGATCGCAAACTCGACCTCGATCTGCGGCGTGCCGCGAGCCGCCGGGGCGATGCCCGACAGCTCGAACTGACCCAGCGGGCGGTTGTCCTTGGCGAACTCGCGCTCGCCCTGCAGCACGTTGATCATCACGCTGTTCTGGTTGTCGCTCGCGGTCGAGAACGATTCTTTCTTGCTCGTCGGAATGGTCGTGTTCTTCTCGATGAGCT
>CAZIMT010000038.1:0-21690 GCA_964540295.1 uncultured Phycisphaeraceae bacterium | reverse complement strand
GGGTGGGACCGCGACATTTCGAGCCCTCTCCGCACGAGCTTTGAACAACTCTCGAGCGACGCGTGAACCTGGGTCAGAACCTGAAGTGCGTCAGAACTGGAAGTAGATGAACTCGATCTTCTCGAACACCCCGAAGAAGATGATCGCAAAGCCGCAGGCAAAGTAGCAGAGCCAGCGGAATGGTCGTAGAGACCAGAGGCGGATGATGAACGCGGGCTTGTAGGCTTGGAGCCATTCGGTCACGATCACGGTCGAGATCATGACCGGGACGAGCGCCATCTCGAACCGCGGGAGCCCAAGCGTGAAGATATCTGTAAGATGGAAACCGCTCCAGTTGGGCATGGTCTTGATGATGTGAACCGCGTCGTGAATATTGGCGGCACGGAAGAAGACCCAGGCGATCGTCACGAGAGCAAATGTGGTGAGGACCTGCGAGATCGCTAGCACCGGGCCCAGGCGCTTGAGTCCCAAGGCCACCCCGATACGCGCACGGATCGGTTCGGTCAGGCTGCCCACGACGAGATAGAACCCGTGCAATGCGCCCCAGGCAAGGAAGGTCCAGTTCGCTCCGTGCCAGAAGCCCGAGACCAGGAAGACGATGAAAATGTTGACGTGACGGTGCAGTGGCCCGGCGCGGCTCCCGCCCAGCGGGATGTAGAGATAGTCGCGGAACCAGGTCGAGAGCGAGATGTGCCAACGCCGCCAGAACTCGCCGACGCTCTTGGAAAAATAGGGTTGACGAAAGTTGATCATCAGGTCGTAGCCCATCATGCGGGCGACGCCGATGGCGATGTCGGTGTAGCCTGAAAAATCGCCGTAGATCTGAACGGCGAAGAGAACCGTCGCGAGGATGAGGACCGGACCTGAGAACTGCTCGGGAGCTGCATACACGGTGCTGACGACGGGCGCCACCAGGTCAGCGACGGCCACCTTCTTGAACAAGCCCCAGAGCACCATCTGTAGGCCGGACCTGAAGCGGTCATAGTTCAGGGTGTGGTCGGTGTGAAACTGCGTGAGGAGGTTGCCGGGGCGCTCGATCGGGCCAGCGACCATCTGCGGGAAGAACGCGACGTAGAGCGAGTACCGCATCAAGCTGCGCTCGGCCGGAACCCGACCGCGATAGACCTCTACCGAATAGCTAACCGCCTGGAACGTGTGGAACGAGATGCCTAGCGGGAGGATGAGCTTGAGCACGGGGAGGCCGATGCCCAGCACGTCGTTGATGTTCGAGGCGAAGAACGCCGCGTACTTGAACGTGATGAGGATGCCCAGGTTCGAGACGAGGCTGAGGATGAGGTAGAACCGCTTGACGGCGTGCGAACGCGCCTCCTCCATCTTGATCCCGGTGAAAAAATCGATAAGCGTGATGGCGATGATGACGGTGAGGTACCACGGGACCGAGCACATGTAGAAGTAGTAACTGGCGGCCAGCAGCAACGGATGGCGGGCCGACCTGGGCAGCAGAAAGTACAGCCCGAAGACCACGACGTAGAAGATCACGAATTGAAAGGTGGTGAAGATCATGCGCCATTCAGTTCTTCTTGAGGTTCTGCTGTTTGAACCAGGGTGCCACCAACTTGCTCAGGTCGAGTGTGTAGTCTTCGGCGCCGCGAGGGTTGAGGTGCGTTGGATCGGCAAAGAGCTTGTTGGGGTATCGCCAGTAGTCCGGCCCTAGGAGATCAACGCCGACACGCCCCTCGAGAGCCGCGGCCGACGCGAGGTTCCTCGGAGGGGGCGCGGCGAACTCGCCTTCCCGGTAGTAACTGGGCACAAAAAGAGCGCGGACCTTGTGAGCGGCAAGCCGGGCCAGGAGACGGTCGCGCACGGGCCCGCCGAGAATCGCACGCTCGTAAGGTGTGAGCGGGGTGTCTCCCGGGGAACGAAACACGTCGGGCAGCTCGTCGTTGGGGTAGTGGCTCTGGCGAGCGATGAAGTAATAGCCGCGGTTGACCTGAACCTGATTCACGATCCGCCTGGCCTCTGCGTAGACGCGCGCAAAACCGTTCAGGCTCCCGCGTGCCTCGATCGCCATGATCGCGGTATCGCGTGGCAGATGCCTGAAGGGGAAAAGCTGCTCCATGATCTCACGCTCGTTCTGGATGAAGTGGAAGAACGTCGGGCCGGGCTCGTCGGCCGCGGGCCAGGACACGATGAAAATCGCGACGTCCGGGGCCACTCCGCGCTCGACCATGACCTCCAGGTCGGCCACGAATCGCTCTTCGCCGGGGAGCCCGAAGTTGTACGAGTACACCGAGGGCACGCCCGCCTCGCTCATCCGACTGTCAAAGAGCGAAGGGATGAACCCGCTGAGCATTTTGCTGTGCCCGAATGTCATCACCTTGATCGCGCCCGGCGGGGCGTCGGCGAACGGGTTCGCGGTCCGCGCCAGCTCTCGCTTGCCCTGCTTGACCAGTGAAGCGCCCGTTTCGACGTACGGAAAGCGGGACCATACCGCATAAAAACACGCATAAATGATCGCAAAAACGATCAGCAGGGCACCCATAGATCGCACGCAGCGGCGCAGGTCAGAGGGTTGGCCAGGGGGCGGCCCGGGGGGCCCATCGATCGGGTTGGTTTCGATTATCTTCTCTGGCATCGCTCCTCCGTCACTGGCATGCGCGGTCCGCACGGACCATGAATCTCTCGTTGGTTTGGTGCGTGGACGGCCTTGAAACGCCGTAGGACCGCGCCAGCGAGCGACCAGTATACCGGGCTCGTAAAGGCCGAGACTGTCTACGACCAAGACACGAGGATTCCGGTCTGTGTCGAGCTGTCCGAACACCAAACAGCGGTCGGCGCGAAGCTCGTGATTTCCGGACCAGCCTGCGCGATAAATGAGCGGCGCAGAGATCGGCTCTGGATCCTTCGCGGCCGGCCACCGGACCGCCTACCCGGCCTCGCCAGCGCCGACGCTCACGGTGAAACACGGCACCCGGGCTGACGGATTGCGAACGGAATCCTCAGCGAACGACTGTCGTGACGGCGCGAAAAACTTTACAATGAGCATCGCTACCGGGGCGCTCCGCGTGGCTGTGTGGGTCGGGCGGGGCGCCCGCTGTTGAAGCCGCGTTCGCGGCAGGAGGACCGAGCCATGCCTGTACGAAACCCAGCCGACATCCGCAACGTCTGTCTCGTGGGGACAAGCGGGTCGGGGAAGACTTCGATCGTGGAGCGCCTGCTCTTCGCGGCCGGGGCGATCAAAAAGCCCGGAACGGTGCTGGAGGGAAATACGGTTTGTGACTACACCGACGAAGAACGCCTGCACAAGCACTCGCTCCAGCCCGCGTTCGTCCACTTTGATTACGAGGGCCACGACGTCCACCTCATCGACACGCCGGGCCTGGCCGATTTTCTCGGCCACGCCATCGCGTGCGTCCCTGCGGTGGAGACCGTGGCTGTCGTGATCGACGCGACCAAGGGCGTGGACTCGATCACGCGACGACTCATGGAAGTCGGCGCTGAGCGGAAGATCCCGCGCATGATCGTGGTCAGCAAGATCGAAGAAGCGTTGGAAGGCCTGGAAACGCTGGTCGAGGACATCCGCAAGGACTTCGGCGCGATCTGCCTGCCCATAAACCTGCCAAGCCTCAAAGGGAAAAAGGTCATCAACGTCTTCGAGCACAACGGCAAGGACAAAGAGGGCGATCAGGCTGATTTTTCCAGCGTCCACGCGGCCCACAAGGCGATCGTCGAGCAGGTCATCGAGGTCGACGAGGATCTCACCATGCAGTACCTAGAGAAGGGCGAGGGGTTCGACCCCACGAAACTGCACGCGGCCTTCGAGAAGGCGCTCGAGCAGGCTCACCTCATCCCCATCTGCTTCTGCTCGGCCAAGACAGGCGTGGGGATCGACGACCTTCTGCACGTCTTCGCCAGCCTCTGCCCCAGCCCGTTGGAAGTGAACCCATCAGAGTTCGTGCGTCGCGGCGAAGAGGGCGGCGAGGAGGTCGAATGGCACGCCAAGCCCGACCCCAACGGGAAGGTTCTGGCGCACGTGTTCAAGGTCACGACCGATCAATTCGCCGGAAAACTCGGGATATTCAGGGTCCACCAGGGCACCATAAAGGTTCGCGGCGAGCTCTACATCGATGACCACAAGAAGGCGATCCGCGTGCCGCACCTTTTCAAGCTGCAGGGCAAGGAGCACGTTGAGGTGCAGGAAGTCGGGCCCGGCGAGATCGCGGCCATGTCGAAGGTTGACGAACTGAAGTTCAACGGCGTGCTGCACGACAGCCACGAGATGGACAGCGTTCGCCTGATCCCGCTGCCGCTCCCGCAGCCGATGTACGGGCTGGCGATCCAACTGAAAAACCACGCGGACGAATCGAAGTTTTCCAACGCCAGCCACAAGATGATGGCCGAGGACCCGAGCCTGATCGTCGAGCGGATCGCGGCGACGAATCAAACAGTCATGCGCGGCCTGGGCGAGTTGCACCTGCGGATAGTGCTCGAAAAATTCAAGCACGCCGGGATTGAACTGCTGACAAGCCAGCCCAAGGTCGCGTATAAAGAAACCATCACCGCCAAGGCCGACGGGCACCATCGGCACCGCAAGCAGACCGGTGGATCAGGCCAGTTCGGCGAGGTTTTCCTGAGGATCGAGCCGCTCCCGGCTGGTCACCCCGAGAGCTTTGAGTTCGCCACCGAGGTCGTGGGCGGGACGGTGCCGCGCCAGTATTGGCCAGCGGTCGAGAAAGGCGTGCGCCAGGTGATCGCCGAGGGGGCTTTCGCTGGCTATCCGATGAGCGGGATCCGAGTTGCCCTCTACGACGGCAAGTATCACGACGTGGACAGCAAAGAGATCGCGTTCATCACGGCTGGTCGCAAGGCGTTCATCGACGCGATCATGAAGGCCAAGCCGAAATTACTCGAGCCGTATGTTTCGGTAGAGATCACGGCCCCGCAACGGTTCATGGGCGACATCGCCGGGCACATGTCCACCAAACGCGGCCGCGTGCAGGAAACGTTGATGCTGGGCGTGGACCAGTGCCTCGTCCGGGCCGTCGCGCCGCTGGGCGAGTTGCAGAATTACGCGAACGAACTCAAAAGCATGACCGCGGGCGCGGGGACGTTCTCGATGAGCTATAGCCACGACGAGCACACCCCGCCGCAGATCCAGCAGCAGGTGATCGCGGCGTTCAAGCCCAAGGCTGATGAAGAGTAAGAGAAGAGAACGAGCGAGCAGAGAAGAATGAGAGCACAGGCATGACGCTTGTGCCGCGAAATTGAGTAGAAACGCGAATGAAGAAACGGGCCTCGCGCGCTGCGAGGCTCGTTATCGCTTTGCAGCAAGCACTCGCCAACCAAACGCGAAAGTGCGGCTTTGGTTAGAGCATGACGTGCACAGAAACGAACGCTTCGCGCACTCGGAGGGGGGTTCGCCACCTTGCGCTCTCCGCGTCAACAGAGATGGATCTATCGGCGTGCGAGAGACTTCGATTTCGAGCCCGACTTGGACTTGACCTCGATCACGCGCGCACCCTTCGCCGTCGATTTCCCCGCCGACTTCGCGGCCTTGGGCTTCCCGACGGGCTTGGGGTAGTTCTTCTTGATCCAGGCCTTGTCCTTCGTGGACAGCTCGTTGTTTTCGGGGAGCGCCAGGCCGCCGACCAACTCGGGCGGGAAGAAGTAGAGCATGATCGACTTCTTGTCGAACTTCGTCGCGTTGAGCTGGTCGAGCGAGTACTTGTCGAGAATGTTCGAGCGGATGTCGGCCTCGCTCCAGTTGTTGGGCGCGCCGCCGAAGGAACCGAGAACAGCCTGAACATTCCACTGGATGCCGCCCTTGGGGTTCTGGTGTTCGTGGATCGCGCCGAGCGCATGGCCGAACTCGTGGATGACGACGCGGCGGTACTCGGTGTCGTCGGTGTTGTCGCGCAGCCACCCGTAGTTCATCGTCGGTTCATTGAGCGGGAACGAGGGGCGGTGGAGACAATCAGTGCCCATGGCCGACCACGAGCCGTCGTCGGCGATGAACGAGATTCTGATCTCCGCGTTCGCACCGGCATTGAAGTTGAAGTTTATGTTGGCGTACTTGCTCCACGTGTTGGCGTGGGCGATCACTTTTTCGGTCTGGGTGGTAGAGCCGTCGAGAAAACGGACCCCGAGCGTGCGGCCGTTCGCCCACTTCTTGCCGGTCTGGATCGCCATTTTCAATGGATGGAAACTAACGCCCGCCATCGTTCCGGGTCGAAGGATCGCCGACATCGGCGGCCTGTTCACGGTGTTCTCCGCGATCGATAGCGCCGCCGCGTCCGGCTTATGGTGCAGCGAGATGGGACGGTCAACACAAATCCGGTAACGCTTGGCCATGAAACTGCCTTTCGAGATGCCGATGCGGTGTCGGCGCGGTGCCGACTTCACCAGTGCCCCTACTCCGGGCCCGGCGGCGTTGGCATGGCGCAAGAGAGACGGGATGCCGTCGATGATGCGCTCGAAGATCGCAAACAATTCGCGCCGAAACACCCAACGACTTCGCCCTCAATGACTTACCTTCTATGCATGCTCACACCAACCCCCACCACCATGGTCGGCCGCACGATCACGCTGGAACCGCTGGCAACAGAGCACGCGGCCGACCTCTTCGCGAACTCCGACGAAGGCCTCTTCGCAAACCTCTTGCAGAGACCGTTCGAATGGACGCTGGACGAAGTCGAGAAGCTCATCGCGCGTATGCTCTCTCAGCCGCGCGTCGCGTTCGCGATCCGCCAGCACGCGACGAGGCGCATCGTCGGCTCGACCAGCTATCTCAACATCCGCATGGATCACGGCGGCCTGGAGATCGGAACCACTTGGATCAGCCGCCCTCTCCACGGCACAACCGTGAACCCTGAAAGCAAGCTGGCGATGCTTGGCCACGCCATCGAAACGCTGGGGGCCGTGCGCGTGGAGTTCTTGGTCAGCGTCTTCAACCTGCACAGCCAAGCGGCGGTGACCAAGCTCGGTGCCGTGCGCGAGGGCGTGCTGCGGAACCGCTGGCAGTTGCCCAGCGGGAAAGTGGTGGACGCGGTGTGCTACAGCGTGGTGCCGGGGGACTGGCCGAGGGTGAAGGCGGGGTTGAAGAAGAGGGTGGGTGAGAGCTAAGAAAAGCGAAGAGGTAGGAGAAGTAGAGACAGGTTGAAAAACCTGTCCCACTAGATCGGGAAGAACAAGAATAAGAAGGAGAAGGAGAAGGAGAGAAAGCAGGCGGGACGCCTGCCCCACAACATTCAGTACGTCAGGACCGAGTGGACGTCGCCGTAGGCCTTGAGTTTTTCGCGGCCGTTAAGGGCCATGATCTCGATGAGCACCGTGATGCCCTTGAGGTGCGCGTTGGCTTTTTTCAACAGCTCGCAGCAGGCCTTGAGCGTGCCGCCGGTGGCGAGGAGGTCGTCCACGAGCAGGACGTTCGCGTTTCTGGCGACGCTGTCGATGTGGAGTTCGAGGCGGTCGGTGCCGTACTCGAGGGCATAGTCCACGCCGTGCACGGCCCCGGGCAGCTTGCCGGGTTTGCGGATCGGTACAAACCCGGCCGAGAGCGACTGAGCGATGGCGGTGCCGAAGATAAACCCGCGTGATTCCGCACCGACAACGAGATCGATGCCAGTGCCGCGATAGGGGTTGGCCATGAGCTCGACCGCCAGAGCGAGGCCCTTGGGGTCGGCCAGCATTGGCGTGAAGTCCTTGAAAACGATGCCGGGCTTGGGGAAATCGCGGACATCGCGGATGAGGCTGCGGAGTTGCTGCACGGGAGGCCCTCGGGGTGTGGCTTCAAGCGTAGGGCCGGGCCCGGAGAAGGTTTCTCGTGCGCTCGCTCCAGGCCGTACACTCGGTCCATGCCAAGGATCACTCGCGCCGCGATCATTCAAGCGTCGTTGCCAGCCTCGGTTCAAGAGACGCTGGGGAAGCTGTCTTCGTTGCCCGGAACCACAGCGGCGACCGCCGCGCAATTGGCGGGAATCAAAGCCTCGATCATCGAACAGCACGACGCCTTGATCCAGCGCGCAGCCGACCGCGGCGCGCAGGTATGCTGCTTGCAGGAACTCTTCAACTCGCCGTACTTCGGGGCCGAGCAAGACCCGCGCTGGTATTCAATGGCCGAGGCGATCCCCGACGGGCCGACGATCCGGCTCATGCGCGATCGAGCCCGCAAGCACGGGATGGTGCTGATAGTACCGATCTTTGAAGAAGCGATGACGGGCGTGTACTATAACTCGGCGGCCATCATCGACCACACCGGCACCTACCTCGGTAAGTACCGCAAACATCACCTGCCCCATTGCCTGCCCGGCTTCTGGGAGAAGTTCTACTTCACGCCCGGCGACGGCGGATACCCGGTATGGCAGACGCCGTTTGGGAAGATCGGAATCTATATTTGCTACGACCGGCATTTCCCCGAAGGCGCACGGCAGCTCGGGCTCAACGGCGCGGAGATCGTGTTCAACCCGTCGGCAACGGTCGCGGGGTTGAGCGAATACCTGTGGAAGATCGAGCAACCAGCCCACGCTGTGGCGAACCAATACTTCGTAGCAGCAATCAACCGAGTCGGTTTCGAGAAACCTTGGAACGTGGGCGAGTTCTATGGCAGCAGCTACTTCTGCGGCCCGCGCGGGCAGTTGATCGCGCAGGCCTCACGCGATAAGGACGAGGTTCTGGTGGCGGACCTAGACCTGGATCAGATCCTTGAGGTGCGGAAGGTGTGGCAGTTTTTCAGAGATCGCAGGCCAGAGACGTACGGGGGGCTGGCGGACCGTGGGTGAGCGGTCGGATCTGCCGAGGCTGATGACGATGATTTCTAACATGACGACGTGAGTGCGCGAGAGGTTGGTTGATGACAAGCTCAGAGAACAAAACGTTAGCCCCCGGTGTTGGACACACTCTCGTCCGCCGCGCGGTGCTCTATCCGAACCACTACTGCTGGTTCGTGCTCTTCTCGGCCTTGGACATCATGCTCACCTACACGATCCTTCACGAGTACATGCAATACGACGGACGGGAACTGAACTCGTTCGCCGACTTCGTCATCCGTCACGCGGGGCTCAACGGCGCGATCGCCCTCAAAGTGGTCAGCATTGTGATTGTTATCTTTGTCTGCGAGTACGTCGGCCGACGCAAGCCAATCACGGGCCGCACCCTCGCGGTGTGCGTGGTCGCCATGTCGACCGTACCGGTGATCTTCGCGATCGTGCAGCTCGCGGCGGTCAATCTGGGTTTGATCGAGCCGGTGTAGCCCGATCGCGTGCGACTTCCCTGGAACGGGGCCTTCGGAGTGCTAAGCCGTGACACCACCCTCTCGTTGTCGCTCACCCTTTCCGCATCGCTCGAAGTCTTCATGCAGGTTATCTCGGGCAATGGGGGAGCGAAGGACCGTCATGGCGTTCGCGCTCTTGGCGGCGGCCAGCCTGGGCCTCGCTCTCTCAGGGCGCAGTGCCGGCACACTCTCGCGCCCTCCAGCCGTCGCAGACTCTCGTCAACGCCCCGATCTTATCTCGGCTAAAGACGAGAACATTCCGGCCCCGACGCTAACGCCCGCCGAGGCGCTCCGCACATTCAAGGTCCAGCCCGGCTTTCGCGTCGAGCTCGTCGCCGCGGAACCTCTGATCTCCGCGCCGGTCGCGATGAGCTTCGACGGCGACGGGCGGCTGTGGGTCGTCGAGATGCCCACCTATATGCCCGACGTACTCGGCACTAACGAGCTCACGCCCGCCAACCGAATCGTCGTTCTCGACGACACGGACGGCGACGGCACGATGGACAGAGCAACGCCATTCCTCGAAGGATTAGTTCTGCCACGCGCCGTGCTGCCGTGCTTCGGCGGAGCCCTCGTGATCGCACCTCCAAACATTCTTTTCTGTAAAGATAATGACGGAGACGGCAAGGCCGACGAAACACGCGTTCTGCTCGAAGGCATCGGTGGGCGCGATAATCCCGAGCACGCGCCCAACGGCCTGATCTGGGGAATGGACAACTGGATCAGTTTCTCACAGCACACGCAAAGATTGAAGTTCGACGGTCAGAAAGTAATTACGGAAGCAACGCCGGGCCACGGGCAATGGGGCGTCACCATGGACGACACCGGCCGCCTGTACTACACACCCAACTCCGACACGTTGCGCGGCGACATCTTTCCCAAGCAATACGCCTCACGCAACCTCAACCAGCGCACGGTCGCGGGGATGAACGAGAAGGTCGGGCTCGATCTCGCGGTATGGCCGGCGCGGGTGTCCGGCGTGAACCGCGGCTATTTGCCGAATTTTCTCCGCTCCAATCGAAGACTCGCGAACGTTACCGCGGCCTGCTCACCCTCAATCTACCGCGGCACCGCGTTCCCGCAAGATTTCTGGGGCGACGCTTTCGTGTGCGAGCCATCGGGCAACCTGGTCAAGCGACTGACGATGCACGAATACAACGGTGTGCTCGTAGGAACCAATACGTATAACGGAGATGAGTTTCTTACATCAACCGATGAACGGTTCAGACCCGTGGCGTCTTGCGTTGGGCCGGACGGCGCTCTGTATCTTGCGGACATGTACCGCGGCGTGATTCAGCACCGCGTCTTCCTTACACCCTTCCTGAAAGAACATATCGCCAAACACGAGCTTGATGCGCCGCTCAACTGCGGTCGGATCTATCGCGTCGTCGCAGACAAGTCCACTCCGGACACTCGGGCCGAGCCAAAGAACCACGTGAACGCACGCCCCACCATCTCCACCATGTCCGACACGGACCTAGTCGGCCTGCTATCGCATCCCGAAGGGTGGTGGCGCGACACCGCGCAACGAACTCTTGTCCAGCGCCGCGCCACCACCGTCGCGCCGCTTCTGCGAAAGCTCGCCGTTGACTCGTCCGATTTCCGATCTCGGCTTCACGCGCTCTGGACGCTCGACGGGCTTGACGTGAGCGAAGCGAGCGACGCGCACCGCGCGATCTCTGACCCGCATCCGGCCGTGCGAGCCGCGGGGCTGCGTGTGGGCGAGCACTGGATCGGGAATCTCGACACTCTCGACCGCATGATCGACGCCGCGTCGGACGCCGAGCGTGTTGTTCGGATTCAGGCCGCGCTCTCGGTGTCGCGAAGCGGCGATTCCCGGGCCATGCTCAAGATGGTCGATCTCCTGCGCGATGAAGGTGACGATTCTTACATTCGCTCCGCGGTGCTCACGGGGATCATGGATCGAGAGCCGCTTGTTCTCGCGGCCTTGCGCCGCGACGGTGCTTGGCCCGCATCGCGCGGCGATCGCGCCGTGCTCGTCGAACTGGTCGATTGCGGCCTGAGATCGGCGTCGAGCGAGGTACGAACACGTACACTGCAACAGGTTTCTGAGGACGCCGAAAAGAATCCTCAAAGAGCGGAGCGCATCATGCAACGGGTGCGCGACGAACTGCGCATAGGAAAGGAAGGCTCACGCGTTCTGAGCTTGTCGCGAGAACCAACCGATTGGCTCCGGACGATTGAAGGTGCCTCCGCCAGCCGCGATCGCGCGACCGAAGACGCGGGTGCGTCAATGCGAACAATCACCGGCTTTCTCGATTGGCCCGGTCGGCCCACCGAAGGGCTCCCGGCTCTGGTGCGGGCTCTCACAGCAGAAGAACAATCTCAGTTCGAGCGTGGAGCAAAGTTATACGCGGCTTGCGCCGGGTGCCACGGCGCGGACGGGCGCGGGACCGCGGCGCAGATCCCGCCGCTGGCTGGCTCGCCGCGTGTGCTCGGGCCCGCTGATCGGCTGACGAAAATCCTTTTGCACGGCTTGGAAGGCAAGATCGAGAACGGCGACGTGGTGTACGACGGCGCGATGCCAGCCGCGCCCATGCGATCCGACGATGAACTCGCGGCGGTGATGACGTACCTGCGGCGCGGGTGGGGGAACACGGCGGAACCGGTGACAGCGATGGTGGTGGCGGAGGTTAAGGCGGCGACGGCGGAGCGGACGACGCCGTGGAAGTCGAGTGAGATTGAAGGGAAGAGTGCGAAGTGAACAGATTGAACCTGGTGCGTTGGTGCGCGACGGGCCTGACCTGTGTTCTTGGAATCGTCATGAGCAGTTGCGCGAGGCTATGGAGCTCGCAAGGGCTCGCGATTCCGATTCGCCAAGTACAATTGTTCAATGGCACGGACATGAACGCGTGGACAGCATTGGAGCGTGACGCGCCAAACCCGTGGCACATCGAGGACGAGGCGATGATCGTCGTGCCGGGTTCCGGATCGATCCGATCGAGGGACGTGTTTAGCGATTGCGTCATCACGCTAGAGTTCCAGTTGCCGTCGATGCCAGAAGCGAAGGGCCAGGCTCGCTCAAATAGCGGCGTGTACATCCAGGATCTGTACGAGATTCAGATTCTGGATTCGTCGGGCTACACACTCGGCGGAGAGCCAGTGGTTGAGGGGCCGGCGATTGATGGATGCGGAGCGATTTACAAGCAACGCGCTCCGGCCGTGAACGCGTGTCGTGCGCCGGGGATGTGGCAGAAATACCAGATTCAGTTCTCCGCTGCGCGGTTCGATGCCAGCGGCAACAAGATCAAGAACGCGCGAGTCAAAGTGTTGCTCAACGACGTCACGATTCAGGAGAACGTGGAGATCACCGGCCCGACGGGGAGTCGATCGTCGCGGACGGAAACCGGGGAGCGTGGGCCGTTGGTGTTGCAGGAGCACGGCTGCGCGGTGAAGTTCCGGAATGTAGTGGTTTGGGTTCCCGTGGCTGAGTCTGATCGCGCGAGTTCATCGACGGTTGCGGGCGTTGATGAGCGTGACCCGGACATTCGCAAGGCCTCAGATGGAGCGTCCAAAGACACGGTGAGCGATCGCGACGCGCCGCGATTGCCGGAGTCTATTGATTTTTTGATGAGCGATCTCTTGGACTTTCAACCGCTCTTTGACGGCACAACTCTCACCGGCTGGAGCCAGCTCGGCGGCGTTGCGTCATACCGCGCCGAGGACGGGTGCATTATCGGCACCACGCGGCCTTCAACACCCAACAGCTTCCTCGTGACCGACCGCGAGTATGACAATTTCGAACTCGATCTCGAGTTCAAGGTCGATCCGGGACTGAACTCGGGTGTGCAGTTCCGATCTGAGAGCAAACCCGACTACCAGAACGGGCGCGTCCACGGCTACCAGGCCGAGATCGATCCGTCCGAGCGAGCGTGGAGCGCGGGGATTTATGACGAGGGGCGACGCGAGTGGCTGGCGTCGCTGGAGAAGAACCCGGTAGCGCGGAAGGCGTTCAAGCAGGACGAGTGGAACAAGATGAAGATCGTGGCGATCGGACCGGAGATGAGGACGTTTTTGAACGGGGTGCTGGCGGCGGTATTGAATGACCCGATGACGCCGCGCGGGTTCATCGGGCTGCAGGTGCATGATGTGGGCGGACGGGTTAAGCCTCTGGAAGTTCGGTGGAAGAACCTGCGGCTACGCGAGATCTCGCCGAGTACCACGAATCGATAAAAAGCCGGAGACGGGTTCCGCCCCCGTGACCTGCGCATTACAAGTGCGCCGCTCTACTGGCTGAGCTACTCCGGCGTGCTCGTCAGTTTACGCGCCCAACCTGGCCTCGGCGTCCGCTCCGCCCAACCACTCCCTTGCTCGCTACGCTGGCGACGTGGAACACTCGCCTGAAACTGACAATTCGAGGCTCGACACAACCGGACTCGGAACGGCGGGCGGACCGACCGACGGATCGACCCACGGATCGACAGCGAACTCATCGACCGGCGCTCGTCCGCCGGGCCGCCATATCCCCGTTCTGCTCGACGAAGTACTCGAGTGGCTCGACCCCAAGCCCGGCCAGACGTTCTTGGACTGCACCGCGGGCCTGGGCGGGCACGCTGGCGCGATCGCTCCCCGGCTTCGCGCTCGCCCACCCGGCCCGGTCGGCACGATCGTTCTCAACGACATGGACGGCACCAACCTCGCGCGAGCCGAGGCCGTCGTTCGTGCCGCTCTTCATGCCGCACTGCAAACTCTGCCGACCGCACACGCAGCATCCGCTACCTACCCGTCAACGACGGTCGTGACCTTCCGAGGCAACTTCGCCGAAGCCCCGCGCCGCATGATCGAGGCCAAGCTCTCAGCCGATCTGGTGCTGGCGGACCTCGGGTTCTCGTCGAACCAGATCAGCGATCCCGCCCGTGGCTTTTCGTTCGCCAACGACGGACCTCTGGACATGCGACTTGACCCAACCGCCCCCCTGACCGCCGCCGACCTTGTCAACTCGCTCCCCGAGAGCGAGCTGGCCGAGATCATCGCCGAGTTCGGCGAAGATCCGGCCGCAGTCAAGATCGCGCGAAAACTTGTGCAGGAGAGACGCCGGGAACCGATAACCACCACGTCGCGTCTTGCAGATCTTGTTCGTTCGTCCCGCGGCCCCCACCACGACCGCTCGGCCACCGACCCCGCGACCAAAGCGTTTCAGGCCCTGCGCATCGCCGTCAACGATGAGCTCGGAAGCTTGGATGCGTTCCTGGCGGCGGTCGTTCGAGGCGCTCTGGAAGTGAAATCGGGGGTTGGTTCTGTTCCGGCGACGCGCCCTTGGCTTTCGCCCGGGGCTCGTGTCGCGGTGATCGGCTTCCATTCGTTGGAAGACCGCCGCGTGAAGCGAACGTTCCTCGAACTGCAAGAGCGCGGCTTGGCTCAGATCCTGACTTCAACGCCCATCACGGCGAGCGAGAAAGAACTGCACGCCAACCCGAGGGCTCGGTCGGCCAAACTTCGCGCGATTCAGATCGCGGGAAGTCCGAAAAGCTGATCGAGCGAGGTATGATCCGCACGCACCGGGCGACAGCTCGGTGAAGGTTGCTTCGACGGAGCGTTGACCGGGCTCAGGATGGGCCCGGCTTCGTCGAAGGGTTTGATAAACAGACAGCCGCTCCCAGGACGGGGCCGGTCGTCGAGGGTGATTTCACCGTGACGCGTGAACTGAAACTTGCTCTGATCGTTGGTTTCTCGCTGGTGCTGGCCGTGACGGTCCTCATCAGCGATCACCTTTCCAAGGCCCGCCAGGTCAAGCTCGCCGAGGTCTCCTCGGCCCAGCCAGCCATGACCGTCGCCATGGTCGCCGAGCCGCCCGTCGGGGCGCTGCCCAGCACCGAAGAGCCGCCCGTCCCCATGCCGCCCAAGGCCGAGCCGTCTACCAACGAAATCACCAAGGCGACTCTCACCGAATCCAAGTCTGAAGTCGTCCACCTCACGCAGGGCAAGGGTGCCAGCGGCCGCAGTGTCACCGAACCCAAGAGCGACGCTCGTGACGCCAAGCCTGACGCAAAGAAGGACACGCGCCTCGCGCTCGATCGACCCGGCCCGGCCAACCTCGCTCCGGTGAACCCCGACGCGGACCTCATCAAGGCCGTCACGAACTTGGGCCACAGCGTCCGCAAAAACGGAGACTCCACCGAGATCGTTCTCAACCCCGCCCAAGCGAACACAACGCCCGCTTCACCCGCCACGTCCGCGCCGCTCCTTGGCGAAAAGACCTACGTCGTCGTCGACGGCGACAACTTCACCAAGGTCGCCAGAAAGCTTTACGGCGACGGCAACCTCTGGAAGAAACTCGCCGACGCCAACAGCGATCGTGTCAAGGGCGACGTGCTCCGCGTGGGCATGAAGCTGCGGGCACCCGCGGTCGAAACCCTCACCGGCAAGGCCGCCCCCACATCGCTCGCCAGCAAGCCCGCGTCAACCACCGTGAAGACCGTCTTGGCAGACAAGCCGTCAGCCGACAAGGCTGGCCTCAAGCCCGCCGACAAGAACGCCAAAAAGGGCGACAAGACTTCTGAGAAGAACGTCGAGAAGAGCAAAACCAAGAAGCCTGACACGTCCGAGGTCAAGTACGCCTCGTACACCGTCAAGAAGGGCGACACGCTGGGCACCATCGCCCAGCGCACGCTCGGCTCGTCCACTCGCGCCGACGAACTCGTCAAGGTCAACTCCAGCCTGCTCGAGGACGAGACCAACATCCCCATCGGGGCCGTGATCAAAGTCCCGCAGTCGTAACGCAAACAACCGAACCTCGCGCTCGGTCGGCCAGCGCCAGCCGGGCGTTTTCGCTTCACGATCGATCCAAAGACTGGTTTCACGAAGGGGCCTGGAGTGTTCGGCAAGTGCGTGCTGGTCATCCTGGCGGTCGGCACCATCGGCTGTGCGCTGCTGGCGCTGCGGCAATCGCGCCTCCAAGCCGCCAGCGAGATGGTGCGTATCCAGCTTGATATCCGCAACCAGGACGAGGAGCTCTGGCTTCTCCGCACCCAGATCGCCCAGCAGATCACGCCCGAGCAGATCCGCCAGATGATGGCCGACATCGGCCCGCTCAAACCACTCAACAGCTCCGAGATCAGCTCGCCCGCCAACGCGCAGGGCGAGCCGACCACTGTGCCCGCATCAGGCGCCGCGCCCGCTCCAGCGTCACCCGCCCAGCCGACACGCGATCTCAAGGCAAGGCCCACGAATCCACCCACGAACCCAACCATGAACCCACCCACGGCCCCGCGCACGCCCTCCGCCGCGAGCCTTGATCGCCGCTTCGCCACCCAACAAGACCGACCCCGCGAGTTCGCGAAATCTCCCGCCAAGGACGACCAATGAGCAAGCCCAAGCTCCCCAGCGGACGGCGTGTCAATCTCGTCGCGTTCGCTTTCGCGCTCGTCATCACCGGGCTCCTCGTCCTGCTCCTGGGCCGCGTCGCGCAGCTGCAGCTCGCGCCCGGCGCTGACCTGAGCAAGCTGCTGATGCCGCGCGTCACGACCCGCACCGAACTACCCATGCGCGGCGACCTCACCGACCGTCGCGGCCGCCTGCTCTCCGCGACCCGCTTCGGCTTCCGTGTCGTCGTCGATCCGACTCTCCTCCCCGACCTCGTGGACAGCATCATCGCCCCGCTGGCCGACGCGATCGGCGAGACCCCCGACAAGGTCGGCGCCAAGATCATCTGGGCCGCGGAAGAGAACCTGCGGCGCAAGGCCCAACTAGACTCCGAAGCCGTCGCCACAGCGACCCCAAATTCCGCCGGTGAGTACTTCGCCAAGCTCATCGACACCGTTCGTCGCCGCGTCGGACGCGACGAAAAGTTTTTGTCAGAAGCAGCTCTCGCCAACGCCATCGACCCTGACGACGAGCCCGCTCGCGTCGAACCAGGCTCCGACGCCGCGGGCGTGGCGTCGGACACGCTCACGAACACCGCCTCCAACGCCGCCCCTAAGAAAAAAGGCCTGATCCGCTACCTCCCGCTCGGCCCCGTGCTCGACGAGGACCGCGCCGACGCCGTCCGCGCCCTCCGCATCGTCAACAAGAAGGGCAAGAAAATCTCGATCCCCGGCCTCATCATCGAACGCCGCGCCGTGCGCGAGTACCCCGGCGGGCCCGACGCCGCCTCACTCGCTGGCAAGGTCGACTGGGCTGGCGCTGGCATGGTCGGCATCGAGTCACGCCTCAACGGCAAGCTCACCGGCGAGGTCGGCAAGGTCAGCTTCGTCCGCGACGCCGCAGGCCGACCGCTCTGGATGGAGCCCGGCCAGGTCCGGCCCGCTCGCGCTGGCGAGGACGTGCGGCTCTCCATCGATCTCGAACTTCAACGCATGGCGGTCGAAGAACTCGAACGCGGCGTGGACGACGCCAACGCCGCTGGCGGCCGGCTCGTCATGCTCGACCCTATCTCCGGCGAAATCTTGGCAATGGTCGATCTCGTCCGGCAGTTGCCCGACGCGGTCGAGTTCCCCTGGCGCCTCAAGGCCCAGAAGCCCGACGGCAACGAGTCTCCCACCGCCGCCAACCGCCCCGGCGGCCAGCGCTTTATCACCATCCACGAGAACGCGGGCAAATCCAAGGTCCCCGGCCTCGCCCGCAACCGCTGCATCGAGGACATCTACGAGCCCGGCTCAACCTTCAAGCCCTTCGTCTGGGCCACCATCACCGAGCTGGGACTCGCCAAGCCCGACGAGGTCTTCGACACCGAGGGCGGGAGCTGGATCACTCCCGACCGACGCTATATCCAGGACGTTCACAGGGCACCGACCATGACTTGGTCTCAAGTGCTCGTCAACTCTTCCAACATCGGCATGATCAAAGCCGCCCAGCGCTTGACCTACGCCCAGCTTCACGACGCCGTCGCACGCTTTGGCTTCGGGAAGCCGACCGGCATCCTCCAGCTCACCCCCACCGCTGGCCTGGGCGGCGAAGCACGCGGGCTCATCACCAGCATGAAGAACTGGAAAAAGGGCTCGCAGGTCTCTGTCGCCTTCGGTCACGAAGTGGCCGTCACGCCCGTCCAAGTCGTCCGCGCGTTCAGCGCCTTCGCTCGCAGCGGCCCCGCCGCCGGAACGCTCCCGGCCATCAGACTCACCGCCGCCGACCCGCAGACCGGTACGCCCATGCTCTACCGAGTCCTGCCCGCCAACATCGCCGAACTCACGCGCCGCACCATGCAGGACGTCGCGACGAAGATGGAAGCCAAAATGGTCAAGGACGAAAAACCTGTCGAAGGCTGGCGCTACCAGATCTTCGGCAAATCCGGCACCGCCGAGATCCCGCTGGGCAAAGCTCCGCCCGGCTTCCGTCGCCCCAAGGGCACGACCGGCTACTTCGACGGCCAGTACAACTCCAGCTTTGTCGCCGGAGGCCCCGTCGAGCAGCCCCGACTCGTCATCCTCGTAGTCATCGACGACCCCGGCCCGGACCTCGTCCGCACCAAGAAGCATTACGGTGCGCTGGTCGCGGGCCCCGTGGTCCGGCGCGTGATGGAACGAGCCCTGACCTACCTCGGCGTGCCGCCCTCTCTCCTTCCCGCCCCGGCTCCGACCGTCGCTCAGGCGACCGCGAATGAGAACCTAGGTAAACCTTCGCCCGCTCGTTAGAGGCCTGGGGGACTTTGAGGCCGTTTTACATGCCTCAATAAGCACCGATATCTCTCCCCTGAAACACTTTTCTCTTGTTTCAGGGGTGATTCCTTCTACAATCAGTAAGGCTACGGGCGTTTCCGCAAACGGAGTATCCGTTTGGCTTCGTGGCTGTGTTCGTAACTTTGTGTAGGAGTGAGTCCATGACGACGAAGAACTTCCTTGTGTGCGTGGCCGGTCTGGCCATGGTCGCTGGCGTTGCAAACGCCGGTCTTATCACCACCCGTACCACCACCGGCTCGGGCGCGACCGTCGACGGCACGCTCGGGGCCAACGAGTACGGCCCGGGCAACTTCAACAACTACCTGGCCGGCGGCTCGGGCTTTGGCAGCACCCTGGGCCTTGGCTTTCTTTGCGTCAACTCCGACGCCACCAACCTCTACATCGGCTTTCAGCCCGGCAACAACCTCAACGACCTCGTCTCCATCCAGATCGATAGCAAGGCTGGCGGTTTCACCGACGCCACGTCGAACGACACCGCCGACGGCGGCCGTCGCGCGGCCTCCAACCTCAACGGGCAGGCCGACGACGCTTTCCCCACGGGCTTCCTGTCTGACTACTCCATCGTCATCGGAAACTTCGGCATCGTGACCTTCGAGCACACCGGCGGGGCCAGTCTGAACTTTATCGACTTCAATGGCACCTACACCGGCAACGGCATCAACTTCCGCGAGTACACCCTCCCTCTCGCCGCGCTGGGCATCACCAGCGGCTTCAACTTCTTCGCTGGCTACGTCGCCGACAGCGGCTTCGGCTCCAACGAGTCTCTCCCCGCTGGCGCCATCAACAGCGGCAGCAACGTCGGTGACGGCACCTCGTCGCCTGGGTACGAGAACTTTCATCGCTTCGAAATCCCCGCCCCGTCGAGCATCGCGCTGCTCGGCCTCGCTGGCCTGGCCGCGGCCCGCCGTCGCCGTGCGTGAGTCTGAGTACGTTAAGATCTCAAAGAGATTTGTGGCGGGGCTCCATCACGGAGCCCCGCTTGTTTTTTTGATCTTCGAAACGTCGCCGCGCTTCAGAAACTCTTCTCGAGTCAGAGGCGGGTACAGGCCGATCTCCGCGAGTGACCGCGAGACAAGCCTCGGCATCTCATCTCAACGTACTCTCGTCGGTGCGCATGATACAAGCGCAGTTCAGTTCCCACGCCCGCAGACGCCGGGTCTGCTAGTCGGCGCAGGCTCGGACCAAGCATGGACCACCGCACGAGTCTCTCTGAGCCCCTACGCCTCTCCCGATCTAGGAGCATCGATCGTTGGTCCAGCCCGAGCCGAACTTGACCGCACGGAAAAAGTTCGTTCTTTGGCTGCGGCCAACGCGCCGCTGGTGGTGGGTCGCGTACGCGTGCTTGCTCGGCGCTTCGACGTTGTTTCAGAGACACGCCGAGCTGGAACCTGAATCGAGCGAATCTCCACAAAGCGAGAGCAGTTCCTTCCGGAATTCGACCTGGGTCAACGTCGCAAACGCGAATCCGGCCCGCCCCTCAGTGGCCACGCGGGTAAGCGGCCTTGTTTGGCCCGAACGCGCCGCCCGGAATAAAATCTGGGCCGTTCAGAACGCAGATACCGCCGACACTCTCGCTGGTCTGTACGCCGCCAAAGACTCTGGCCGCTGGGTGGTGCTCCTTCACGGCTCGCCGAGAGATTCGACCGACTTCAACACGCTCTCCGAAATCCTCTCCAAACGCGGCTATTGGGTCTTTGCCCCCGACGCGCCTGGCTTTGGCCAGTCCGAGCACGATCTCGCCGACTACTCCATTCGCGCCCAAGCCGTCTCAATAGTTTCGGCGCTCGCGCTCAGCAGCATCTCCCGCTTCCACCTCGTCGGCTGGTCTATGGGCGGAGGCGTCGCCCTCAACATCATCGACCTCCTCGGCCCCAGCGCCAAGTCCCGCGTCGCCAGCCTCACGCTCATGGCCTCCCTCAACCTTCAAGAGGCCGAGGGCTCTTGCAGCTACGCTTTCGAGCATTACAAGTACGCCGTCGGCTACGCCGCGCTCGTCGTCGCGCCCGAGCTCGTCCCCCACTTCGGACTCCTCGGCTCGCGCTCCGCGCGAAACTCCTTCATCCGCAATTTCTGGGACACCGACCAACGCTCGCTCCGCGCAATCATGGAGCACCTCCGCGTCCCCACCATGGTCCTCCACGGCCGCAACGACGTGTTCGTCTCGTCCTGGAGCGCCGAACTCTGCCATCAAATCATCCTCACCAGCCGCCTCGTCATGCTCGACGCCAACCACTTCCTCCCCCTCGCCCAGGCCGAGCAATCCGCCGATGTCCTCACCGAACATTTTGCTCGCCACGACAAGCCCGGCGTCAAGCCTCGCACCGACATCATCGACTTCTCCACCGACGACGGCGGAGCCTCGTTCCTTGATCGATTCATTCATCGCGCCAAGAACTTCTGCCGCGCCACGCAGTGGCCGACCCAACTCGCCCTCATCGCGCTCGCCATCCTCGTCATCGGACCGACCTGGACCGTCCTCCTCACCGGCCTGCTCATCGCGGGCCGAACTCTCGACCTCTTCGTCGTCCTCAACGGCCTTGCGCTCGGCTTCGTCATGCAAGGCGCTGCTCTGGCGATCATCGCGCGAGTCTTCGGCCCGAACGCCTACCGCTGGCCGATCGTCGGCAAACGCCTTCCCAAAGCCTCGACCATCGACTGGGCCAGACGCCTGTCCACTCACCCGATCCGCACCGGATTCGCTGGGCAATTCCTGCCTCACCGCCGTTCAGCCACGTGGTGGGCCATCGGCCAGATCGCCGCATCAACCGCTCACGAAGCAAACAACTCGCCGCGCAAAACGCCCGGCCGCACACCGGGCCATACACC
>CAZIMT010000037.1:11409-22097 GCA_964540295.1 uncultured Phycisphaeraceae bacterium | reverse complement strand
GATGGGCAAGACCGCCATCCCCGCCAACGACCGCCCCGGCTTTGTCAGCAACCGCGTGCTGATGCCCATGATCAACGAGGCTTTCTTCGCGTGGATGGAAGGCGTGGCCGAGCCCGCCAACCTCGACGAGATCATGAAGCTCGGCTGCAACTTCCCGATGGGCCCGCTCCGCCTCGCCGACTTCATCGGGCTGGACACCTGCCTCAACATCATGACCGTCATGCACCGCGAACTCGGCGACTCGAAATACCGGCCCTGCCCGCTGTTGCGTCAGTTGGTCGCGGCGGGACGGTACGGCGACAAGGCGGGCCGCGGCGTGTTCGAGTATCCGGCGAAGTAATCAGGCTCAGCGCGGCGACGTGCTAATTCGCGCGTCGCCTTCAATCCCACAACCACAACACCATCACCGCCGCCGCGACCTTGATCCCCACGAACGGCGCAATCTTCTTGGCCAGCGCCGGGGAGCCAAGTACCACGATCACCCCGAGCTTGAAGATCGTGTTCGAGATCACCGCGATCACCACGGCCTGCCAAGCCTGCGTCGGCGTGATGCGACCCGCGTCGGCCATCCGCGCGCACGAGATCGTGATCGCGTCCATGTCCGTCAGCCCTGAGATCGCCGCGACGCCGAAGAGCCCCGACGTGCCCAGGCGCTCGCGCGCCGCGGCCGACGCCAGCAGCACCAGCGCGTAGATCACGCCGAACACCAGCGCGCCCTTGATTTCGGTCGGGTTCGTCTGCTCCGGAAGCCCACTCTGAGCCACGCTCGTGCGCCGCCACGCCAGAAGAGCGACGACGATGGCAACAACACCGATCAGCACGATCGGCGTACCGATCTCCACAACGTGTTTCGGAGCAACGACGGCAATTTCGGTCAAGAGCCGCGCGTACATCACCGAACTCGCCACCAAGATCACGAACGCCGCTGGCGCAGCCAGATCAGGCGAAGCCGCCGAGCGCCGCGCATAGCTCACCGTCGTGGCCGTGCTCGAGATCATGCCGCCAAACAGTCCAGAGAACAACAACCCCGCTCGGCCTTGAACAAACTTGTAGAGCAGAAACCCGCCCAGGCTCATCCCCACCACCAGCACCACCATCAGCCACACTTGGTACGGGTTCAGAACATCGAAGGGTCCGAAAGTCCGATTCGGCACCAGCGGCAGGATGATGAAGCTCATGAGCGCGAAGCGCATGATGGCGTGAACATCGCGATCGCCGAGCTTGCCCGCGAAGGCGTGAAGGTAGTCCTTGGCGTTGAGCAACCCCGCCACGCCGACACCGATCGCGGTCGCGACGGTCGCCGAACCGAGCGGCACGTACGCGCCGACCGCGAACATGAGCAGCGCGGCCGCCTCGGTCGTCGCGCCCGAACCGCTCGACGCGGACTTCGCTCTGAGCACGTTGGCGATCACGATCAGCGCGATCACACCGCCGAACCCCGCGACAACGACCGACGGCCCGAGCATAGGAAAAAGAAGCCCGCACACCGTCCCGAGCACGGTGATCAGCGGGAACGTGCGGATCCCCGCGACCGCCGAGTCCGACCGCTCGCGCTGCAGGCCGACCAGCAGGCCCAGCGCGAGCGCGGTGGCGAGATTCTCGAACACGGACGACATCGCTCGATCGTACCAGAACACTCGCGTCCGCGCTCGGCCTGGCTGTGCAGGTCTCGATCAGCGCCGCGTCGAGCTACGCGGCGCGCCGCTTCGTAGCCTTGGTGGTACGCGGCGGAGTCTTGGCCGCCGTTCCCTCTCTGGGTGTGGCTCGCGCGCCGTCCTTCTCTTCCACGCGAACCAGATTTGCGGGCTTCGTCGAACGCGCGGCGGGCTTTGATGATGTCGAGCTGATCCCCGCCGGACCGACCCGCAGGTGTCTCACGCTCGTAACCACGGCCACCGGCCTAGCGTCGATCACGCCGATCGCGCTCGACCCCTGAAGCGCATTGCCCTGATCAATACTCTCCGTCGCGATCAAGGTCGTCACCGCTCGCGCCGCGACCTTGCTCACCGTCGCGTCGAGTTCATCAAGGCGCCCGACAAGCTCGCCACGAACATCCGCGCGAACACGTTCCACGATCGTCTGCACAAGCGGCGCAAGATCGGGCCCGCACTTGCCCTCGACCAAAAGCCCGCGCCAGGGCCTCATCGATTCGACCAGCTCGCCAACCACGTTTGTCAACGAGTCCGGATCACCGCCCGCCAGCGCAAAGACCTTGTCGGCCTTCCCGCAAAGATCGTCGAGCTGGCGCGCGCGGTCCGCCGCCGCCGTCTCGACCGAGGAGATCGCGCGCTCGACACGAGCCCGGAACAGGTCCATCAACTGCACCGTTTCGCGCTCCCACAGGGCGAGAGTCCGCGTGACGCCCTCTCCGATCGCCTGCTCGATCACCGCGTCCACGGCGTCGCGATCAACGACCGGCGCACCGACGATCGCTTCGATCAGCGTCCGTTGGGCTTCGGGTCGTTCTCTCTGTTCAAAGCTGTTGATGTCGCTGTCGCCATCCGCGCCGATCTTCGCGCCGATCTCCACGTCGCCCTCTTGCTCCACGCGACCCGCGAACAAGGTCAACGAACTCGCGATCTCGACCCGCTCCCCGAGCGCCGCGACACGATCGTTCAGCTCCGACTCCAGTCGATCAATCCTCTGCCGCTCCGCCCGCGAGCGATCATCAAGCTCCTGCCGCATCGACGCGATCGCGTCGTACACGAGCTCGCGTACCTCGGCGCTCGGCGACGGATCGCTCACAACCTGAACCGACTCCACACCACGCGCGAGCGTCGGCAGCAGCACCTCCGCGCGGTCCAGCAGCGTCGCCACCTCGCCCAGCGTCTCGCGCATCGCCTTCTCGCTGGGCTCCGCGATGCGGCAACTCTCACGCAGCGATTCGCAGGTGATCGCTGCCCGCTCGATCAGCGGCGTCAGGCTGTCCGTGCAGTCGCGCAGGGCCGCAGCGTCAAGAACCATCTCCGTCTCCGTTTCGAAGAGGTCCGATTCGGGTATTACGAGATAACCAGCTTCGCCAAAGGAATCACCGAACTCTTCAAGGTCCGGCTCACGCCCGAGTTCTCCTCCGGCCGCGTCGGCCAGCTCGTAACCAGACTCGCACCCGGCGTCGCCGTGCGACGGCGCTCGGAAATGAGAAGGCAGTTGGTCGTCGCTCCAATCGTTCTGTCCGTCGTTGATGTTCGTTGCGGCCGTGCTCATGTTCAGGCTCCCGTTCGGCGCGTTGAGCGCACGCCGTAAAAATCGACCGATAAGAGCCGCGACTTTGATCTTCCACAGCCAAAATCATCGGACGTGTTTCGCGGACCTGATCCCGTGAATCCCCCGCGCTAGGCCTGCGCCGCGCCGAGCGCACTTCGTTCGATTCTTGCGCACGCAGCGCACTCCCTGCGCTGCCCACAATCAAAGACGGCCCGGCCATCAGGCCGAGCCGTTGAAGAAGTTCAGTGTTCGATCACAGGAATGAGGCCGCCCACCGTTCGCAGTGCCGCGCAATGAGATTACTGCCCGGTCTCAACTTCCGCCAATAACTGCGTCGCCGTCGCGTCACTTGGGTTCTGTTTCACGGCCTCGGCGAAGCTCTGCCGCGCCGCGCCCGGCTGATTCAGATCACGCTGCACCAGCCCCAGCATCACCAGCGTTTCAGAAGCTGGCTGGATCTGCGCCGCGCGCTGGAACGAGATCCGAGCATGCTCCAGGTTCCCTTCGCGGCGATAGTGCAGCCCCTGCATCACGTAGCCGTCGGCACGATCTGGCGCGAGCGCCACCACCCGCGCCGAGGCCTGCTTCGTGCGGTTGCTGTCCTTGAGAAGGTACGAGATGTTCCCAAGCTGGACCCACGACTCGACGTCCGATTGCCCGATGTCACCGTTGGTTAGCTTGATCGCCAGCTCGCGAGCCTCAAGAAGACGATCGACCTCGACGAGGCAGCGCACACGAAGGTGCTGCAGGTCGCGGCGGTCCGCCAGCGTCGGGTTCTGCAGCATCTTGGTCAGGTTGAACTCGGCGTCGTTGAACTTGCTGGTGGCGACCTGTGCGCGCACAAGGTCCTCGGTAATCCCAAGGTCGTCCGGGGCCAGCAGCCGAGCGTCGTTCAGAAGCAGCGCCGCCTTGGTGTGGTTGCCGCGCATGGTGGCGATGTGCCCGAGCGTCTGTCGGATCCCCGCGTTGTGCTCGAACGCCGCCTGCCGCGTCGTCAGGTATGTCTCCGCCTCGTCCACCTGCCCGATATCCGTCATGGCCTCGGCCGTCGCGATCGCGTACTGCGCGCTCTCGGGGTCGATGTCCGCGGCCTTGCTGTAAAACTCCATCGCCTTCCGAGGCTGCGCGATTCGCTCATACGCGATACCCGTGTAGTACGGCGCTTCGGCGTTGCTCGCGTCCAACTCGCTCGCTCGCGCGAACGACTTGAACGCCTGCTCCATGTTGCTCTGCTCCATCGAGATCCGCCCGCGTAGCACGTGGCTCTTGGGAACGTTGGGGCTCAGCGCGATCGACCGGTCCACCGACTTAAGCGCCTTCTTCAGGTCGCCCGAAAGGAACGCCTGGTGGGCCGTCTGCCATTCCGTAGCGGACTTCATCACGTCCATCTTCTCTTTGGCCTTGGACGCGCCCTCGCCCGTGAAGGCGCCCGCGCACCCACCCAGCCCGGTCGCCATCGCCAGCCCGGCCGACAGCGCAAAGGCCAGCAAGAGACGAGGCCGCGAACGGCCAAAGTTACGAGCAATGTTTGTCCGGAAGTCATTCGTGCGGTTCGTGTTGGTCATCAGTGAGGCTCCTTACTGGTCTGTGGTTCTCGGCGACGTTCTATCGACGCGCCCATCACCCGACCCAAGCGGAGTTTGCCGAATTTGACGATGCTTCTGAAGATTCCGACCTCGAAGGAAAACAGTCTGGTGCCGCCTCCGCAACATCTCAACCGCACGCCCGATCCAACCTTCCGCTCCGGCAGCCAATGAGAAACCGGGGAGAGGCTCGCCCTCCCCCCGGTGAATCAACGGTCTTCGCTCAGCACAGATTCGCTCAGCACACACTCAAGAGCTTTCATGCTCCCGTATCGTGCCGCTCCGTCGTCGGGTCAACTCATCACATCTTCGCCAGGCCGTGGACCAGGCCGGTGTACGAGACGCTGGTAGATTCGATCGTCTTCCACCCGCCGTGCCGGAACCAGAATCTCATCGCGGCCTGCGATTGAAGCGTTTCGGAGTTCGCGCGGCCTGCGGCGACAGTCGTCGCCTTGCCCCAGAGAATGTTCGAGGCGTCCGCAACATTCGCCGCGTCGCTAAAGACCCCGCCGCTCATCACGAATATCGCGTTGCTGTTCATCTGGGCAGGGAGAGTCTTGATGTTCGCACGAGTCACCGGCTTGCCGTCGGTCTTGGGCTCGGTGCTGGGAGTGGTCCCCGGCTGAACTTCGGGCTGCGTCGAGGGCACGCCTGTCCCGCTGTCGGGGCTCGTGGCCGGAATCACTTCGGGGTTCACAGCATCAGGGTTCGTGGCTGGAGCAACCTCGGGGTTGGCAGGCAGAGTTTCCGGGGCCGCGACCGGCGTGGTCTCGGGAACGTTCACAGGGGAGACTTCAGGAATAGCCGGGGTCGCCTCAGGAATCACCGAGCCGCCACCATCATTCTGCAGGGTGTCGAGCCCGGCCGAACCCTCGCTCGTGGTTGTCGAACCGATCGATGAATCCTCCGTGTCGATCTCGTTGTGAATGTCGGAAGTTGCCGGCATCGTTTCCTCGACCGTGGCCGCGTCGGCGTTCACCGAGGTCGAGACATCGCTCGCGTCCTCAACCGAGGCCGTCGCGGTGATCTTCCGGCCGTTGGTCAGCGGCTGAAAATCAGCCCCGTCGATCCCCGCCCGAGTGCTCGAACGCGATTCCTTGTGCAGGATGTGCTGGAGCATGCTCCGGCTCGGGCTCACGGTCCGCTCGTTGGTCAGACGCTCACGCATCGCGATCGCGTCGGGCTGCACCGGGTTCATCGAGAGTGACTGGTCGATCTTCCACAGCGCCTTCTCGGTCTTGCCCTCGGCGGCCAACTTCTCGGCCTCGACGAGCTTCATGCTCGTGAGCTTGTCGCGGCTCCACGGCAGGATCCCCTCGCGAGCCCCGGCCCGGGCGCGGTCCACATAGTCTACCGCGTCCTTGCCATTGGCCGTCAGGATCTGATCGTTCACGATCGACGGAGTAATCAGGAAGATAATCTCCTGGCGCTGCGTCTCGTCCTCGTGCCCGCGGAAGGCCGCGCCCAGGAAGGGAACGTCGCCCAGGAACGGAACCTGACGACGGGTCGCCTGCGTGGATTCACGAAACAGACCGCCCAGCACCACCGTCTGACCGTCGCGAACCATCACGTTGGTGACCAGCTCGTTGGTGATCTCGTCAGGGATCGTCACCGCGGCGCCCGTGGCGTCCCGGGTGTCGCGAACCACCGCTTCCGAAACCTGAGGCTTGAGCTCAAGCCGGATCAGCCCGTCGTTGGACACGAACGGACGAAAGTTCAACTGCGTACCAGTGTCCAGGAACTGAACCGACTGCGTCGAGGTCGTGTCTGTTGACGTCGTGTTCAAATAACCGACCTTGCGACCGACCAGCACCCGGGCTGGCTGACGGTTCAGGGCCATGACCTTGGGGTTCGAGAGGATCGTGGTGTCTGTCACTTCGTCGAGCATGCGCACGAACGCCGCAACGTCGTTGGCGACCAGCCCCAGCTTGAGCGTGCCGGGGCCGGAGGTGTTGCCGGGGGTCGATTGGATCGCACGAGCCTGAGGAGTCTTGCCATCGGTCTCGGTCGGGATCGTCCCGTTGCTACCGGCGGCCGACTTGCCCTGACCTGTGATCAAATTGTCGACCGACTTGAGCGGGCCGCCCGAGCCCGAGAAATCACTGAAGTTCAGGTCGGCGATCAGCGAGAAGTCCACGCCGAACGCGTTGGTCTCGTTGAGCTGCGTCTGCAGGATCGTCGCTTCCACCAGCACCTGCGCGGGCCGAGTGTCCAGCTCTTTCACGAGCTTCTCGATCTCTTCGACGTGCTCCTGATAGTCGTACACCACCAGCGTGGCGTCGTGCGCGAAATTGTCCTTGCCCACCGGAAGGTTCGCCGCGGCGAAGTCCTCGGTCTTGCCGTTGGTCTTGATCTGACCACCCTCGCTGAGCAGCGGCTTGACGAACTCGGCCGCGTCGATCGCGTTCAGGAAGTTCAGGTGAACAACTTTCGACACCCGCACCCGGCTCGCCTTCTCGATCTGCTGAAGCTCCTCGAGCGTGTAAACGTAAATGAAATTGCCCTTGTCGATGTACCCGTACCCGTTGACGTGCAGGATGGCGTCCAGCGCCTCGTAAAACGTCACACCGTAAAGGTCGGCCTTGACCTTCGCGCTCACATTATTGCTCGCCACAATGTTCCGCTGGCTCTGGATCGAGAGCATCTGAAGCACATTGGTCAGGTCCTCGTCGTTGACGTGCAGGTCAACCACGAGGCTGTCGTTGACGCGAACGACCGAGTCGCTCTTGGGCTCGCTAGAGGTTTCCGCGGCGGCAGCGCCACTCGGGTTGCTCGCCGCCGGAGCGTTCGTCGCGGACGGCGTGGTCGCGCTGCCCCCGCGGTTGCGGCCGAATGCGTTCGAGATTGCGCTGGGAATTGCTTTGGGAGCCGCGACCGCCGGCGCTTCACCCGCGACCGGCGTCGCGGCGGCTGGCGCCGGGGGCGCCGTCGGCTTGGTGTGCTTGGTCGGCTCGAACGCCGAAGCGCCGCTCGCCAGGAACACCATCAAGGCAGCCGAGACGGCCGCGGGGGAGTGCTTGGTCGCTCGATCACGGTTCCGTCCGTTGCGGTTCATTTCTGTGGACATGTATGGCCCTCGGTTCTAGGTATTTCGCTGTAGCCGACGAGCTGACAACACTCGCGAGCCCGGCGGGCACAAGCCCGCGTGTTGCGATCGGAAAGTCCCGACCGCGTGGAACTTGTCGTCTGTTCCGTCAAACGACTTTCACACAAGAACCACCCACCGAGTCGTATGTGACGACTGGTCAGACCGTGCCGAATATGCGGGCCAGCCAGCACTTGCACACGCCACACCGATCACGAACACACACCGCCCCAGCCTGTCCGCAGACGCGCGGTTCTGACGCTCGTCAGTGCCCGCTCGTTCTTGTCTCCCCTCACGCGCCAGTCGTTCCACCCGCCCTGCATCCAAACAAAAACCCCTCCCGGGACGAGAGGGGTATCAGAGTTCTCGATTCGTTTCGATGACCCGCAGCCGCGCGAGGCCTCATCCAACAACTCGCCCCTTATCGAGACCCGGCCGCCTCGATCGGCTCGCGCACCAAACCATCCGCCTGCGCCGACTTGGGCACTTCTCTCTGCACCGCCGCCCCGTTTTCCGACGCACCCCCCGCAAACTCTCCGGGGTCGGCATACACCGTCCGCGGCAACGGCGACACCAGCCGCAGTCTGGTCCAGATCAACAGCCCTAGCGCCAGCACCGCCACCAAGCTCAGAAGCCGAGAATTCTTCTTTTTGCGCGAGCACGCCATCTGCATAGTCAATTCCTTCGGCCAAAGGCCAACCGATCGAGCCGCAAGAGATCGATCGCGATCACGAGATCTTCTTGACGCTCACACGCCCCGTGTACGCCTCGACGGTGATCTGATATTTCTCACCGGCGCCCGTGATCGTGATCGTGCCGTTGCTCGACGGCGTGCCCCCGCCCGGCGTCGTCACCGGCGAGCCCAGCTCGTCGAAGATCAGCACCGAGGTATCGTCAAAGTCGACCTCGGCGATCTTCGCGTCACCGAACGAATCGCGGTTGAACGTGGTCGTCGAGAGCGTGTCGAGCGTCTCGTTGATCGACGTCCCGTTGATCTCCACGGTCGCATAGCCGTTCTTGTCCGTGTGAAACACCAGCGCCCGACCCTTCTGGAACGCCAGCGCGTCAGATTGCATCTCGGTGATGTCCGCCACGATCGTGCGCACGGCCGCCTGCACGCGCAATCCCTGGCTGCCCGTCATCGTCGGCGTGATCATCGAGGCGCAAATCCCCAAGATCACCACCACCACCAGCACTTCAACCAGTGTGTAGGCCCGACAGACGCCGCGCGCAGTACAGATCATGACAAGCTCCTGGGCCGGACTCCCCGGCCAGCTCCCCCGACGGCCTTAAGCCGAAACGCACGAGGTTTCATAGTCATCATCGGGTCTTCTGCGAGACGAGTTCACGTCCGCAAAGAACGACTCGCTCCGGGTCAGCGTCCGAGATCACTTCTTGTCGGAGTTGTCTTGCTTGGGCATCTCGGTCACGCGCACATTGATGCCCTTCTTGAGCACCGCGTCCATCGCGCTCAACCGCTGGTTGATGCTCTGAAGCTCCGAGATGATCTGCTTGCGCTGATCGGCCGGGTTCACACGCGACGTCGGATCGCTCTCTTCGTTCACCGCTGGCGGACTAGCTAGAGCCGAAGCCTCCAGACCGCGCGGCGAAGGACCGCCTTGGCCCACGACCAACACACCAAGCAGCACCGCGTTGGCGGCGACGGCCAGGTTCAGGAACAGGTTCCGACGGCGTGGTGAAGAGACAGTCTGAGTCGCGTCCATGCCTGAGGCATCGACCCAAACCTGAAGCTGGTTGAGTCCGGATTGCGAAAAAAACGCCGGGCCGAAAATGGACCCGGCCGGGCTGAGGTTCGTACGCGCAACGACGCGCCAGTCATCGCCAACCACCACTACCACCGCCGCCACCACCAACCACTAACGCCACCACCCACCACTACCACACTACCCGGGCTGGCTACCGCAACGTGTTGATCTCAAAGAACACTCACCACGCAGATACACTGGGAGATCGACGACGGAAGAGGCCAAGTAGTACTCGGCCTTCTCCTCGTACATCTCCGTGTCTCTCGTGTCTCACTCCTTTTCCCTCCGTGTCCCCCTGCGTCCCCCTGTGTCCCGTGGCGGCCACAGGGGGTCAGTTCCGATTCTCAGACGATCGAAACTCGGGCGAACCTATCGGCCGTACCGGCGGACGACACCCTTGACAATCCCTTGAACCTGGCAGAACTTCACACGGATGGGGTCGAACGCTGGGTTGGCGGGCTGAAGACGAATGTGGTCGTCTTCCTTATAGAAGGTCTTGAGCGTGGTCGAACCATCGGGCAGCAAGGCCACGATGCGGTCGCCGTTCTGCGCAACTTGAGTACGCTCGACCAGCACATAGTCGCCGTCAAGGATGCCCTCGTCGCGCATCGACTCGCCCTCGACCTTGAGCGCGAAGGTGGACTCGGCGTTCACTCCGTTCCCACCCAGGATTTCCACCAGATCGATCTCTTCCTGGTCGGCGACTCGCTCGATGGGGTTGCCAGCCGCGATCTTGCCGACCAGCGGGAAACGCAGAGGACGCGATTCGTCCGGGACCGCGATTCCTTCAGCGATCGACAAAGAGCGAGCCTTGTTGGGCTCGCGAATGAGCGCTCCCTTGCGGATGAGCGCCTCGACGTGCTCGAACACCGTCACCTTGCTGACGCCGATCTCGTCGGCCAGTTCCTGCATGGTCGGGGAATAACCCCGGCGCACGCGCCAGTCGCGAATGAGCTGCAAGATCCGAAGCTGCTTGGGCGTAAGATTCATGAGAAAGCTCCCTAAATGTGAGCGGACGGACAAGGTTCAAACCACCGCAACTACCACCAC
>CAZIMT010000037.1:0-11309 GCA_964540295.1 uncultured Phycisphaeraceae bacterium | reverse complement strand
GAAACTACCACCAACCGAACTACCACCAACCGAATCGCTCGCCCGAACACCGAGCGAGCGACTGTGGACACCGTGAGACCGATCGCCGCAGTCGTACCTGCGGTTATGGCCGGACCGACCAGCCGCGACCGGCTCGAAATCACCGGCCGCGAGACTTTCTCGAACAATGGGCCGAGGCCAGCTCCGAACCGCCGAACCGCCCACCATCGTTACCGAAGTGTGCTCGCTCGCCAGACCAGCAAAGGCAAGCATGTGCCAACCTCTGTGGCGCGAGATCAGCGACTCGACGCCCGCGACCAAGGCCGCGGAAAAGCTCAGCGCTCGTTCAGCCAGCCGTTCGCCCACGCGCCCGGCCACGCGCCCGGCCACCCGGCCGAATACCTGGCTGATCGAAAAACCGTTCTCGTCCCGGGAAGCGGGCTCGGGCTGGCGCGAGGCATCGAGACGACCGTGTGGTTCACGATGCAAATTCTCAGCGACGGCCGTCGAAACCCCCCGAAGCCTCAACGCCGCGGTCGGAGCCTGGAAGTAATTGCGAGTGAACTCGCCACCTGACCCGAGGACAAGAACGGCGCTCGCACCCCCGCCCGAAAATTTGGTGCTCGACGATGGACTCAAATATGAGCCAAAAGATGAACCAAAAGATGAACTAGAAGATGAGAAGCTCGCTGTGGTCATGGGTGATCCTCCTTGCACGCCCCCGGTCCTCGATGGATCCGTTTTCGTCTCGTGTTCGACCCGTAGTCGAACCGTTTTCGTCTCGACGAGCCCGTCCTTGGTCTCGTCCTTGAACATCATTCGAATCGTCACTTGTGATGCCGACCCACGCTGCAATTGCCAGAAAGACAAACTCTTGTTTGGGAGAAGATAGCCGATCAAGTTCCACACAGCAAGAGAAATTTTCAAAAATCGACCAAAATTGATCGGTCTTTGTCGGGTATCTGCTTCAGGCGCTTCCGGGCTCAGATCGCTCGAACTTCGGACCTGCGCGGCGCACACGACGCTGGATTTCCAGCACCGTCAGGTCCGACCGGAGCGCTGAGGCGACCAAGCCGGTCGCGAACGTAAGTTCATCGAGCGTCATAGGTTCCGCGAGCGCAGCAAGGATTTTCCGCTGCTCGAGCGACGCCGTTGCCTCGAACAAACTTGGCGCTCGCGTCGTCCTCGACTGGCCCGGCTTTGCAGTCGGAGCGGTTCGAGGCCGTGCGGTCGGCGTCACTTTTTCGACGACATCTGCAGAATCGGATGCCTCGGCGGTTTGAGGAGCGATCGCCGGGTAACGGTCGGTGTGCGACCCCCTGAAGTGGTGGTGCGCAGGAGACTCCAAGATCGCCAGCACATCGCCCGGTTCGGTGACCATCGCGGCCCCACCATCTTTGATGAGCTTGAGCGCTCCCGCCGACTTCGCGGAATCGACCCGGCCCGGGAGAGCCATGACCTCTCGGCCGTGTTCCTCGGCGGCGATGCGGGCGGTGATGAGCGCGCCCGATCGCTCGGTCGCTTCGATCACGATCACGCCAAGTGACAGGCCGGAGATAATGCGGTTGCGAGCCGGGAAGTTCTCGGGCTTGGGGATGGTGTCGAGGGGCAGCTCAGAAACCACGGCACCACGGCCGCGCTCGAGGTCGGCGATCTCGTCGAACAGCGGCCCGTTCTCTGGCGGGTAAGCGTGGGCCAGCCCGCAGCCTAGGACGGCGATGGTTCGGCCCTTGGAAATCAGGGCCCCGCGGTGCGCGGCCGTGTCGATGCCGCGGGCCCCGCCGCTGACGATGGTGAGCCCTGACGACGCGAGCAGACCCGCGAATCTGCGCGACTGCTCGATGCCGTAGGCCGAGCACTCGCGCGAGCCGACGATGGCGACGGCGTAACGGTCCGCGTCGGCGGGGCGGAGCGTGCCGCGGATATAGAGGATGGGCGGTGCGTCGGGCAGCCCGGCGAGCAGCCCGGGGAAGTCTGGCTCGTGCTGCCCGACGATGCGGACGTTGAGCTGCTCGGCCTTGGTGAGCTCGGCCTCGAGGTGGCGGTCGAGGTCGCGGCGGTCGGCGACGAGTTTGACAGCCAACTGTGAACCGATGCCGCGGACGCGTTCGAGCTGTGCGGCGGAGGCGTTGATGACTTCGCCGGGATGACCGAACGCTTCGATGAGGCGCGCGATACGGACCGGGCCGAGCCCTGGCCAGAGGGTGAGGCGGAGAAGGTCGATGGTGCGCGGGTCGGTGGTCGAGGCGAAGGTCACGAGTGGAGTATACAGGAAACTGTTCGGGTAAAGAAAGGTGGTCTTTGGAAATGTCGGCGTGGTCTGATTTGCACATCTCGCACCGGTGTTTCGGCGGCGCGAGAGATTCGAGGTTGAGCAGAGTTACTTGAGAAGAGGGGCGAGATCGGAAGTCTTTTCGTTTCGTGCTTCTGTCCGCAGCACGAAGCGATGCGGCGGATTGGCTTGCCGGTCTTCGTAGGGAACGACTCGCGCGTAGACGGTGATGAGGGTTCGGCTGGGCACACTGGTGGCGAGGCGTTGGGTGACGAGAGTGTCGGGGTAGGCGACGCCGGTCTGGGGTTGGCGGAGGGTGACGAAGACGCTGCGGCGGCGGAGGTCCTCGCGGGTGGCGTCGAGAGTGAAGCGCCAGCCTGGGGTGGGAAGTTGGGCGAGCAGGACGTGCTCGACGCTGGTGGAGTCGGCGGTGATGGAGACTGCGGTGAAGGGCGTTTCGAGGGGGTCGGGTAGCGAGGAGAAGGAACTGCAACCGATAGAAAAGAGACCAGCGAAGAGGCCTATGAACGCGACGGGGGCGAGGGTGGTGAACGAGATGGCCAGCATTTTTTTTATTTGTGCGGTCATGTGTGTGGTCATTCGGGGGCCTTCGAGTTGGCGGTCGAGGTTTGGACCACGGCCTTGTCAGTGACTTTGAGCGCGTATCGTACATCAACGCTCGCGCAGGATGCGCCGCGGCAGAAAATACGGGCTAGTGCCCGCCTGAAATCAGAGCGTCGATGAACGACGCTCGCGGAGGATGGAGTCCCCGATGTCGTACCACAGAAAAAATGCGAGAACGGATCGGCACGCGCGTGCATGTGCTCGTGGGCTGAGCGGTCGGGTTGTTCGTCGGCTGACGGCGCTGGGATTGGTCGGCGCGCTGGCGGTTGCGGTGCTGTCGTCGGCGGTGTCGTGCTCGACGTTCAAGGGAGTCGGCAAGGACATCGGCAGCGCAACGGATCTGGTGCGTCGCGGCGACTCGGACACGGCCTTGAGCTACCGCGATCAGCCCGAGATCCGCGTGCGGGTGCACAAGGGTACGGACGCGGCGAAGTTTGATGGCTCGCCGAAGTTTGTGCTGCGGACGGTGGGGGGCGGGAAGACGGAGATCGTGCCCGGGCCGCTGGTGGCGAGTTCAGGGCCGCAGGGGCTGACGTTCGTGGACGGGCTGCAGAGGGTACACGTGATCGGGTCGGGGCTGGACGCGGAGGTGGTGGCGTACGACGGCCGGGCGGGCGAGAGCGTGCTGGCGAGCCCGAGCCCGAGCGCGAGCAAGGCGAGCACGCCGACGTTGAAGGACGGAACCGCGACGCGCGGCGACCTTTCGGGCGCGGGAAGCGTGCTGGGTTTGCCGACGATGAAGATCGACGGCGTGACGTACCCGGGGTTCGCGACGGTGCGCGGGCGGTCGAGCGAGGGGCCCGACAAGCTGGACGTGATCGTGGCGATGCCGATCGAGGACTACCTGCCGGGCGTGGTTTCGCACGAGATGTTCCCGCGCTGGTCGCAGCGTGCGTACGAGGTGCAGGCGGTGTGTTCACGGAGTTACGCGCTGCACGAGCGCGA
The DNA here is from genome assembly GCA_964540295.1 of uncultured Phycisphaeraceae bacterium. Taxonomy (GTDB): domain Bacteria; phylum Planctomycetota; class Phycisphaerae; order Phycisphaerales; family UBA1924; genus CAZCPB01. The sequence continues at coordinate 7,489 of CAZIMT010000037.1, read as the reverse complement.
CCGCAGCCGGCGCGCGGGCAAGACGTTCGATGTCGACTCGAACGAGAGCGATCAGGTGTACGGAGGCTCGGCGTTGCAAGGGTCGATCCAGAACGCGGTGAAGAACACGCGCGGGGTGGTCTTAACGTCGCGCGGCGAGGTGCTGCGAGCGTATTTTTCGAGCACCTGCGGCGGGCACGCCAACTCGGCGTCGGCGGTGTGGCCGACGGACAGCGGGAGCGACTTCAACAACGCGGCGCCGTTGCAGGGGAAGCGGCGAGATATTTACTGCGAGCCGTCGTCGTGGTATCGGTGGCAATCGACTCGCAGTGACGAGGACCTGAGCCAGCGGATTCGTGCGTGGGGAAGGACGGCCGGGAAGCCGGTGAAGACGATGACGCGAGTGCGCTCGATCGAGGTCAAGGACAAGAACGAGGCCGAGCGCGCGACGGTATACACGCTGATCGACGATCGCGGGACCAAGTACACGCTGTCGGCGGAGGATCTTCGCAACGCGTGCAACGCGCCGGTGGACACGCTGCCAGCGTTGACGCGAGCAACGAAGGTTCACAGCGGGGACATGCAGGTCGAGGTACGGAGCGGGCTGGTGAACATCCGCGGGCGCGGGCTGGGCCACGGCGTGGGGATGTGCCAGTGGTGCGCCAAGGGGATGGGCGATCGGAACATGAAGCTGGAGACGATCCTGATGAAGTTTTATCCGGGCGCGAAGGTTCAGAAGTTGTATTGAGTGGTCGTGGTTGAGTGGTCGCGCCGCCGCGCGCTTGATGTGGGAGGTCGGCCGGGAAAAAAGCTGAAGGCGAAGCGTCCCCAGCCTCTCTCTTTAAGAGGGTCTTTGATGCAGGGCTTCAAGAAAAAACCGGCTCAGATCATCAGGTCGACAATCGAGCCGGCGCGGGCGGAATGCTGGTAGGCCGAGCGTAGTCGGGCGAACTTGTGAGTATCGCGGACTGGCAGGATTTCGCCTAGCTTGGCGTTGAACACTTTGTCTTCGAGCGGATTCGTGCGGAGTGGTTTGGCGGCCGGGGCGTGTTCGCACACGCGAGCGGCACCGCGCGAGCTTGCGTGGAACGGTCTGGCGACCGAGGCGGGCTCAAAGGTGTCTCGTTCGGCTCGGCGATACTGGCGGTTGGCTTGTTGCAGTTCCAAGGAGAAGGGGAGCGAGGCCTGGGTTGATTGAGTCTCCTTGTGGGCGTTGTTGTTGCTGCTGCTGTTGTTGTTGGCGCGAAGGTGCTCGTGGAACGAGGGCTCGCTCGATTCGCGGATCACGCGAGGGTGATGGGTCGCGGCTGACGTGGCCGCAGAGATGGTGGCGGAGGTCTGCATCTTGAGTTTCGCGAGGTGGTTCCGACCGACAGAACCGCCTGACGAGAACACACAGACGAGCGGCGTGCCACCGGAATCTCGGGACCGTCGTCCCGATAAGAAATACCCTTCGAGGCCTCGCGGGCGTGTATCTGGCGAATTGAAGGCCCGGCGCTCGGGCACCCGTGCCGACGTGTGGCCTCGGGGCAACGTATGTTGTGGCGGCGGAGCAACGGTGGGGTGTCCGGGTTGTCGTCCGGGTTGTCGTCCGGGTTGTCGTTCGGGTGGTCATTCAGGTTGGGGTACAAAGGCGGAGCGAGTTGAAGACCAGCGACCTAGATTATGAACTACCGCAGGGCAGGGTGGCGTTGATCCCGGCTGAGCCGCGCGACAGCGCGCGGCTGATGGTGGTGAGTCGGAGCGACGCGTCACGGTTGGAGCACCGCACGGTCCGCGACCTGCCGAGTCTGCTTGAGCCTCGCGACCTGATGGTGTTCAACACGACGCGTGTGGTTCCGGCTCGGCTGGTGGGGGTGCGGAGCGACACCGGCGGGCGGGTGGAGGGGTTGTATCTCGCGCAGTCGGCCGCGCACCAGGCCGCGCGCGAAGAGGCGAGGGGTGGAGCTCGTTCTGCTGCTGATGCTGGTTCTGGCGAGCGTGAACAGTGGATCGTGCTGCTGCGGGCCAAGCGGCTGCGCGAGGGTGTGACGGTGGACCTCGAATCGGTCGGCGCTGCCCTAGCGACGACCGGCGGACCGGCTGGCGTGGTGCGATTGCGGCTGATCGCCAAGCACGAGGAGACGGCCGGGGCGTGGGTTGTCGAGGTTGAATCGCCGGGGCAGGCGGGCGGCTCGCTCGAGAAGGTCGGGCTCACGCCTCTGCCGCCGTATATTTTGAAAGCGAGGCGAGATTCGGGCGTGAACGTTGGCGACGCGCTCGATCGTGATCGGTACCAGACGGTGTACGCGGCGCACGGATCATCGGTGGCGGCGCCCACGGCTGGCTTGCACTTCACGCCCGGACTGCTCGCGGCGCTGGCGGCCCAGGGCGTGGCGCGAGCGGACGTTCGGCTTGATGTGGGGACGGGGACGTTCAAGCCCATCGAGTCCGAGCGGGTTGAGGATCATCCGATGCACGCGGAGTGGTGCTCGGTCAGCGCGGCGACGGCCCGGGCGATTCGGGCCGCAAAGTCATCGGCCGGGCAAGAGAAGGGTCGCGTGATCGCGGTCGGAACGACGTCGGCCCGCACGCTCGAGGCGTTCGCGAGCCCGATCTTGGGCGATGGTCACGAGGCGGACGGCGCGGACCGCGAAGAACAGTGGCCCGCGGAGGGCGAGACGCGGATCCTGATCGCGCCGGGGTATCGGTGGCGGTGCGTGGACGGGCTGCTGACAAACTTTCACTTGCCTCGCTCGACGTTGCTGGCGATGGTGGGGGCGTTGTTCCCCGAGGGCGTCGAGCGTGTGAAAGAGTTGTATCGCGTGGCGATTGAGCGAGAGTATCGGTTTTATAGCTATGGCGATGCGATGTTGGTCTTGCCGTAAGGCCGATTTCGGTTCAGGTGTGCTGCCCGGAGAGAATGCAGAGGGAGCAGAGGAGATCAGAGGAACTCAGAGTGGGGCCTGTGAGAAGAGTTCTTTAAAACCGAGTCTTTGTTTCCAACCATGATCTGGCTCTGCGTTCCTCTGATCCTCTCTGCTCTCTCTGCGTTCGTGTTCAACCGACACAAAGAAACCGAATCCGATCGAAGGCCGTGGTCGTGATGCCGGGGCGGGCCCAGAGCGGGGATACGAGCTTGGAGGTTGATGGGTTGGCGCGAGGTGGCTGTGCCCCTACGCTTGCCGCATGACGACCGCCGGGAATGTTTCGCCGCCGATGGTGCCGCACGAGAAGCGGGCTGTTCATTACACGCAGTTCGAGCACTACCCGAGGCTGGGAGATATCTCGAAGCACCCAAAAAAATGGGTGTTCCCGTCGTACATGGACAACCCGGGGTGCTCGTGGTTGCAGTCGCTCAAAGAGATGTATGCGATGCCCATCGTGTTCCCGGCGTCGCTCTCGCCCGAGGCAGGTTGGATGCTGCACGGGCTGATCCGGAACCTTCGGCCGCGGGTGGTCATCGAGGTCGGGACCTTTCTCTCGGTGAGCACGCACTGGATCGCGTCGGCCCTCAACGAGAACGGGGACGGCGGGGTGATCCATTGCTTTGATGACTTTGGACCGATTTATAAAGCACTTCCATGGCGCGATGCCGAGATGCTCTCCGGGCGGCTGGAGTGGGTGAAGGACCGGCTGACCCGCGCGGGGCTGATTGACGCGGTGCGGTTCCATCCGGGCGACAGCACGAAGACGATCGTGGGGGCTCAGGCCGAGCTTCGGGCTGCGGGGGGCGTGCAGTTCGCGTTCATCGACGGGGACCACACCGTCGGCGGGGCGTGTCAGGATCTCTGGGCGACGGAGCCGGTCTTGAACACGGGCGGGTACATTCTGCTTCACGACGTGTTCCCGGATCAGTGCGTCTGCGACGGGCCGAGGTACCTGCTCGACAACATAAACTCTATCGCGAAGGGGCTGTATGAGAAGGTTGAGCTTTACCTGTCGCCGCTGAATTACGGGCTGGGGTTGCTGCGGCGGATCGGCTGAATCGGTACTCGGTTTCCAATCACGAGCCAGAGAATCACGGGCAAGAGAGCGGGTGGAGAAACGATGGCGTGTGTGACGAAGAAGAAAGAGACGCGAGGCGCACGATCCGCACTCGCCAGTGTTGAGGTTGCTCGCTCGGGGGAGCCGAGGCCGTGCTACTCGGTCGAGAGCCCCGAGGCTCGCTTTTACGTCGGAGATTGCCGAGAGATTCTTCCGCGGCTTGCCGAGGTGCGCAAGTCGATGGTTGACTTGGTCTTCGCCGACCCGCCCTTCAACTGGAACCGCGCGTACGACAAGTGGGACGACGCGATGCCGCGCGAGGACTATCTCAAGTTCACTGCGGACTGGCTTGACCTGTGTATCAAGGCGTTGAAGCCTACTGGCTCGATGTGGGTGAACATCCCCGACGACACGGCCGCCGAGATCGTGATACACCTGAAGAACCGTGGGATGAGCATGGTGAACTGGTGCGTGTGGCACTACCGGTTCGGGCAGAACCGCACAGAGAAGTTTATCGGCAGCAAGGTCCACGCGTTGTACTTTTCCATGGACCCGTTCAGGCGGACGTGGAACCCGACGGCGGTGCTGGAGCAGTCGGACCGGGCCGCGATTTATGGCGACTCGCGCACGCAGAGCAAGCGCGACGGGATGCCGCCGGGGATGAGGCTGCCGATGGACGTGTGGTACGGGAAGTACTGGGGACGGATTCAAGGGAACAACTTCGAGCGGCGTGAGAACCACGACAACCAGCTGCCGGAGGTTTATCTTGAGCGCGTGATCCTGTCGTCGAGCAACGAGGGAGATTTGGTGCTCGACCCGTTCCTAGGTTCTGGAACGACGGCGGTGGTGGCGCGGGCCCTCAAGCGGCGCTTCATCGGGACCGAGTTCAGCAAGGACAACGCCAGCAGCTGCGCGGAGCGGATGAAGATCGGGGCTAAGCGGGTCGGGCTGTCGCAGGGTCAGAGCACGGCCATCTTTGAAGCGAGGCCGTCGTTGAAGCGGAAGAACAAAGGTTCAACGACAGGGCCAGATGTTGAAACAGGTTTGTTGCTCGATCTAGCCGCGACGGTCAACGGTGACGAGTGATCGAGCCTGCTGGGGCATCACACCTTGGACATCCATAGGCTGCAACCCAGCGCCGATTGCACGCCAGCGTAGAGCCGCTCGACCTCGGCGCGGTGGTGCTTCCAGAGATAACGGTTGGCGATCTCGATCTGATAGCGCGGGTTGTTCATGAGGAACGCGCGAAGGACATACTGCTCGTTCCACGTTCGGCCGTCGTTGAAGATCCATTCTGATGGATACTCGAACGGCAGGAAGATGTCGTGCAAGTGGACGAGGACGCCGGGGTTGAGGCGCGGCAGGATCTCGAAGAAGAACCAGTTCACGTCGCTGCCAGCCTTGCCGCAGTGGGAGCCGTCGTAGAAAAGGATGTCGCCGGGTTCGAGCGTGGCGAAGAGATCGAGCGGGGCGCGCTGGAGGATGCACTCGTGGAGCTTCCAGTGCGCGGGCAGGGTCGCGAGCAGTTCGCGGCGCGGGTAGGGTTCGATCTGCGTGACTTGGACGGGCGAGGATCCGGGTTCGCTTTCGTTCTTGGCCACCGCTCGCGCGAGCAGCAGGCTTGACCAACCGCATCCGACCTCGATCACGCGGCGCGGCTGGCGAGCCCGGACAAGCCCATATTGCACGAGAGCGTCGGCGTTGTTCCAGAAGAGATTCTTCCAGCAGTATTGGCCGACGCGATCGGCGGTAAGGGGCACGTCGCGGAGCTCTTCGACGTACCGCCCGACCTCGTGCGCGTTGGCGAGCTGTCGCCGCGGCGACCAGTCGATGTCGAGCGGGTCGTCAGACTTGTCCCACAGATCCTTGTTGGCATCGAGAAACGCGAGATCGTTGCACGAGCTGTAGTAGTCGTTGGGCTGGAAATGGTAGCCGAGCCTCTGCACGCGCTGGTGCCCGGCCTGCTTAAGCGTGGCGATCGCGGCCTGGATTTGATCGTCGGTGAGGGCGTCGGGCCTGTTGTCGATTGGCGGGTGCTGGTCAGCGGTTGGCATCGCCGATCGTTGGCGCGATCAGCCGGTCTTTCGCCGGACCCACTCTCGGGCTTGAAGTTCGGCGGCGTGGCAATCGGCGAGCGATTCGAGCGGGCGGGGCTTCACCATCGCCATCGCTTCGGCAACCAGCTCGGTGATCCGCCCGAACGCGATTGCGGGCGAGGGCTTGGCTGCTGAACCGTTGCGGCTCGCGAGGAAAACTTGCACCGCGACCTCGTTGGCGGCGTTGAGGATTGCGCCGGTCGTGCCGCCAGCGTGGATCGCGTCGTACGCGAGGCCCAGGGCCGGGAAGCGGTCAAGGTCGGGCTCGTGGAACTCAAGCTTGGACATCGACGCGAGATCGAGGCGAGTCGCGCACCCCGGCGGGCGATGAGGGAAGCTCAGCGCGTACTGGATCGGCGCTCTCATGTCTGGCGCGCCGAGCTGCGCGATCATGGAGCCGTCGACGGTCTCGAGGATTGCGTGCACAATCGATTGAGGATGCACGAGCGCCGCGATGCGGCCGGGTTCGAGCCCGAAGAGCCAGTGAGCCTCGATGATCTCGAGCCCCTTGTTCATCAGGGACGCGGAATCGATCGTGACTTTCTCACCCATCGACCAGGTCGGGTGCTTGAGGGCCTGCTCGGGCGTGGCGTTGCGGATCTGGTCTTTGGTCCAGGTGCGGAACGGGCCGCCGCTGGCGGTGAGGATGGCTCGGGTGATCGAGGCTGGCGCGACCATCGGCGGGACGTGGGCCGAGACGGTCGGTGTGGTGGCGTGCTCGACGGGCAGCGTTTGCAGGCACTGCCAGAGCGCCGAGTGCTCGCTGTCCACGGGGAACAGGCGCGCGCCGGAGCGGCGTGCGGCGGGGATGACCAGGCCGCCAGCGGCGACGAGCGTTTCTTTGTTGGCCAGCGCGACGTCGCGCCCGAGTTCGACGGCCGCGAGAGTCGCGGGGAGTCCGGCCGAGCCGACCATGGCAGCCATGACGATCTCGCAAGAGACTGTGCGGACAAGTTGGAGTGCCGAGTCCTGGCCGCGCATGGTGATGCGGGTTGCGCGCGATGATTCGCCGTCGGAGATGGCGACGTGCGGCACATTGAAGCGCTCGGCCTGCTCGGCGAGGAGCGTGGCGTTGCGGCCCGCGGCCAGTCCAACGATGCGTGTGAACGTCGGCCATTGCCCGCGCGCGTGCAGCGTGTTGAGGTGCGCGACGACTTCGAGCGTTTGTCGGCCGATCGAACCGGTTGAACCGAGGACGATCAGCCGGCGCTCGTGAGCGACGTCGGCGCGTGAGCTCGAGCCCGCGCCGCCGTTGAACTGGACGTTCGACGGCGTGTTGGAGGGTGAGTTCCCGAGGTTGTTATCCGCGTCGGCGTGCAAGGCCGGTCTACTCCGCCTTGGGGCGCTTGTTGAGCTCGCTTGGCATCAGCTTGCGGCGTGTGGAGTAGAGCAGCTTGGGCTTGGGGGCCGCGGGGACCGTCGGGGCTGGTGGCGATGTTGGTGGTGGG
>CAZIMT010000036.1:3207-22373 GCA_964540295.1 uncultured Phycisphaeraceae bacterium | reverse complement strand
GTGATGCTCTCGGCGGAGACGGCCATGGGGAAGCACCCGGTGCTGGTGGTAGAGACGATGCGGCGGATCATTGCGGCGGCCGAGGAGCGTGTTGCGTCGATGCCCAGGTCCGTGGGGCGTGCACCGACGAGATTGCGCGAGGCGCACCGCGGCACCGCGGCGCTGGCGCACGGGGCGGCGCAGATCGCCGCGGACCTTCGGGCCAAGGTTGTCGTCTGCTGGTCGCAGAACGGCGGCACGGCGCGGTATCTCAGCCAGAACAACATGTGCCTGCCGATCGTGGCGTTCTCGTCGGACCCGGTGGCGACTCGTCGCATGGCGCTGCTTGGCGGCGTCACGGCGGTGCTGGGTCAGCCGCCAGCGTCGGGGAAGCTTTCGGATTGGAATATTGCGGTGGACGAGTGCTTGCTGTCGCGCGAGATCTGCGAGCGGGGCGACCCGATCGTGCTGCTGGCGGGCCGACCGCTGGGGCGTGCCAAGGCGACGAACACGCTGGCGATTCATCGAGTTGGCGAGAATTCGGCGGGGTTTCGCACGCATCTCTAAGCAGGGAACTGGCATGGTTGCTGCGCTTGCATGTGCGGCTCCATGAGGCCGCGGCGCGGGTGGCGCGGCGTTACTCTTGGGCATGGCGAACACCGAAGCTCGGATGGATCAGCGATCTCAGAGCCCGCACGCTCGCGGCGCCATTCTTTCGATGGGCGATGAGTTGACGCTCGGGCAGAAGCTCGACACGAACGGGCAATGGCTGGCGCAGCAACTGGTTGATCGCGGCATCGTGCCGGTTGAGCACGTCACCGTGCCCGACGACCTTGACGCAACGGTGGCGACACTTCGGCGGCTCGCGAGCGTGGTTGACGTGATCATTTCCACGGGTGGGCTGGGCCCGACGGCCGACGATCTGGTGCGCGAAGCGTTGGCTCGCGCCAGCGACGACGTGTTGGTCGAGGATGTGGAATCTGTGCGGCAGATCGAGGGGTATTTTCGCGGGCGTGGGCGTTCGATGTCGCCGCTCAACCGCGTGCAGGCGTTGAGGCCTTCACGCGGGACGAGCCTGCGGAACGGCCACGGGACCGCGCCGGGGCTGTTCGCGAAGATCGGAGCGTGCGATGTGTTCTGCATGCCCGGTCCACCGCGTGAGATGATGCCGATGTTCGCGGCGAGCGTGGTGCCGGTGCTGCGACCGGTGGCGGGGCGGGCCGTGCTGACGCGAGCGTTGCACTGCTTTGGGATCGGCGAAAGCGATCTGGCGACGAGGTTGGGGCCGCTGATGGAGCGTGGGCGCAACCCGCTGGTGGGCACGACGGCGTCGGGCGGCGTGGTGAGTATCCGCATCCGGTACGAGGGTGAGTCAGACGCGGCTGTTGCGAACGCTGCGACGGAAGAGGCCGAGCGTGCGGCGCGAGTTGCGGGTGCGCCGTTCTTGTTCGGCGCGGGCGAGGATTCGCTGCCGTCGGTGGTGCTTGACGCGTTGAAGGCCGACGGCAAGACGCTCGCGGTTGTGGAGAGTTGCACCGGCGGGCTGGTGGGCGAGATGCTGACAGAGATCGCGGGGAGTTCAGCGGCGTTTGTGGGCGGCTGGATCACATACAGCAACGAATTGAAGAAGAGCCTGGTCGGGGTACCGGCGGAGTTGCTGGAGAGCGTGGGCGCGGTGAGCGCGGAGGTTGCCTCGGCGATGGCGATCGGCGGCGTACACCGAAGCGGGGCGGGCTACGCGATCGCGATCACGGGGATCGCGGGGCCCGACGGCGGGAGCGCGGCCAAGCCGGTGGGAACGGTGTGGATCGCGCTCGCGGAGAGGTCGGTCGGCGGCGCGAACGGTGAGCCGTCGATCTCGGACGTGCGGCAGTTTCGGATGGGGAATGATCGGCGGTCGGTGCGGGAATGGTCGGCGCGGGCGGCGTTGATGATGCTGTGGATGCGGCTGCGGGGCGTGAAGGCGCCGATGCTGCGAGAGTTTGTTGCCGGTTCGTGACGGACGGATCAGGGCATCCCGGTCGCTCGTGTGAACGTCCGCCAGGCGTAGGCCGCGATGCCGATCAGGAGCGCGGCGTTTCCGAGCACGAGCAGCAGGATGGCGGAAGCTCGGAGCGAGGGCCAGAGCCGGGCCGGGGCGGAGAAAACCCAGTCGCAGATTGCCAACCTTCGGCGTCGAAACCCGGGTGCCATGACGACGCGAGTGGTGGTGTACCACTGGCCACATTCGGGGCAGGTGCCGCGGGTGGGCAGCCCGATGAGGCTGTAGCCGCAGTGATCGCAGACTGGCACGCCGCGGGCGTCGAGGAAGACTGGCATGACCAGACTTTATACGTAGGAACCCGCGCGCGAGTTGCGGCGAACTGCGCCGATCCGTTTTAGGGACAGCGAGGTTTACTTTTTCGGCTGCCCGGTGCTGATCTCACTGCCGGCGTAGTCCACGCCGCGCAGGCCGCCGCGTGTCCAGGAGAAGCGGCCGGGGAAGTCGTCGTAGCCTGCGGAACTGCGGGCGGGTGGTTGCCAGACAGAGAGGGCGGGGGAGGTATCGGGCCGATAGCGGATCGTGAGGGGGACGTTCTCCTTGGGTCTGGTGGGATCCCAGCCGAGGTTGGAATCACCGACGGTCCTTACTCTGACGGAAGAATCAAAGAAGGTCAATGGCAGGCGTACGTCGTCGTAGGCCCAATAAGTTTGCTGCTTGCCGTAGTGGCGTTGGATGTTGTCGTAGGTCAGGACTTTTTGCGAGGGGAAAATACAGTCCTCGAGGCGGTTGCCCCCAAGTTTGGAGATGTCGGGGCGGTAGAAATAGAGCAGGTCTTGAGCCTGCCAGATCGAGCCGGGGACTTTTTCGAAGGTGGCGACGACGGTGAGGTAGCTGGACGTGTAAGGCCAGATTTTTCCGAAGTTTGTCCCGGCGCCGATCTGACCGCCGCCGGGGTAGGGCACGACCTCTTTGCGGTCGAAGGCGTAAGGGTCGCTGGCCCATGCGTTGCGAGGCTTGTCGTCAGGGCAGATGACTTCCTTCCCTGGCAGGCGTGCGGTCAGGAAGTCCTGCACGACGAGGTGCGTCAGGAAAGGGTGCGGGATGATGTTGTTGATTTTCTTGATGTCCTCGCGGCTGGCGCGGCGGCGGAGGATGTCCAAGGCCTGATCGGCGGCGGCGAGCAGGTCGTCGTTCGCATGATTGTTCAGATCGGTGTAGGTCGATTGCTTCGTGGTCTTGGTCCAGCTAAAGGCATAGATGCGATCTTGAAATGTCGCGGCGTAGGTGCCCAGGGTCTTGCCCATGGTGCTCATGTTGTTCATGCAGACGGTGAGGCGCGCGGCTTTGCGAGCGCCCGAGATTGCGCCCAGCAGGAGCGAGACCAAGAGCGCGATGATCGCGATGACAACGAGGAGTTCGATGAGCGTGAAGCCGGATGCTCGCACGTTTCCGCGGGAGGGTTGAGCATGGGCCAGCATGGAATCCGTTCCTTCGCGCGAGACCGCGATTTGCCCGGGAAGTCGCGTCAGAACGACGCGTCGGGCTCGACCGAGCCCGTATGTTTACGGTAGCAAGAATTGATCAGATTCGATACGCTGATCTGTTCGTTCGGGTGAAGAAATTGGGCGGTTGGTGGCTCACGGTTCGGCGAGCGCTCGGTGCGAACGCAGGCCGTGGATCGCCGACCGGTCTGTCGGTACGATCCGCCCTGCCCTGAGCACGCTGTCCGGACGCGGTTTTCCTGCGTGAATCTCTCGCGTGAAACTCGCGCGTGAAATAGGGTTGCGAGGCCGGGATTCAGCCCAGAGGAACGATCATGCCAGCGTCTTCCAATGTCATGCTCGTCGTCGGTCAGCTCACCATGGCCCTGCTGGTCGGGCTGGTGACCGCGTACCAGCCGGGGATCAACGCCAGGCTGGCCGCGCACACGCCGTCGAAGCTGCACGGTGGGGTGGCGAACTTTGCGACCGGGCTGGTGGCGATGGTGATCGTGACGGCCGCGTGCCGGACAGGGCTGCCGACTATCGAGCGGCTCGGCGCCGCGCCGTGGTGGGCGTGGACGGGCGGGCTGTGCGGGGCGTTCTTTGTGACGATGTCGCTGGCGCTGGTGCCGATTATGGGCACAGGCAATTACCTCGTCGGCATGATCGCGGGGCAGTTGGTCGGATCGATGGTAATCGACCATTTCGGGCACTTGGGGCTGCCGGTGCAAGATTTCACCTGGGGGCGTGCGGTGGGGATCGTGCTGGTGATGGCGGGGGTGTGCTGCATTAAATGGTTGTGATTGGTGGTTGTGATTGGTGACGAAACGAACACGGGGTTGCAACAACATCTGTGCGTGCCGTGAATCGGCCGAACTCTTCAGAGGACTTCAATGACCGTCACTCTTGCTGATATCGTCGCGGCGCGAGCGCGGATCTCCGGCGCGGTGATGAACACGCCGTGCAGCCTCTCTCCGGGGCTCTCGGAGATCTGCGGCTGCACGATCTACACCAAGCTCGAATACATGCAGGAAACCGGCAGTTTTAAGGAACGCGGCGCGTGCAACGCGATGATGTTGCTGAGCCCCGAGCAGCGTTCGCGCGGCGTGACGGCGGCCTCGGCGGGCAACCACGCGCTGGCGCTAGCGTACCACGGGCGGAGGCTGGACATCCCGGTTACGGTGGTCATGCCGATGCAGGCACCGCTGATCAAGCGCACGCGCTGCGCCGCGATGGGCGCGAAGGTCATCCTCCACGGCGACAACGTCGGCGAGGCCAAGGTCCGCGCTGAAGTGCTCGTCGCCGAACACGGCCTGACGTACATCCACGGGTTTGACGGCGCGGAGGTCATCGCGGGCCAGGGAACGATCGGGCTCGAACTGCTCGACCAGCTCGCGGATGTTGAAGCGATCGTGTGCCCGATCGGAGGCGGAGGGTTGATCGCGGGGCTGGCGCTGGCGGTCAAGTCGTTGAAACCGAGCGTTCACATCGTGGGCGTCGAGCCGGAGCATTGCCGGAGCTATCTCGCGTCGCTCGAGGCCGGGAAGCCGGTCAAGGTCCAAGTGACGCCGACGCTGGCCGACGGTTTGGCGGTGCCGCAGGTCGGTAGTCGGGCGTTTGCGATCGCTCGGCCTCTGGTCGATGAGGTCGTCGCGGTGGGCGAGCGTGAGCTGGCGCTCGCGATTCTTCGGCTTGTTGAGGTCGAGAAGGGCGTGGTCGAGGGCGCGGGGGCGGCCCCGCTCGCGGCGTTCCTGAGCGGGCAACTCTCGCACCTGCGCGGTAAGCGCGTCGTGCTGGTGCTGTGTGGCGGGAACATCGACCCGGCGGTGCTGGGGCGCGTGATCGAGTACGGGCTGGTGATCGACGGGCGGTTGGCGCGGTTTACGGCCGTCATCAGCGATCGGCCCGGCGGGCTGGCGGACTTGGCGTCGGCGATCGCCAGTTGCGGCGCGAGCATCAAGCAGGTCGAGCACGAGCGGGCGTTCGGCTCGGCCGACGTTTCGCGCGTTCAGGTTCTATGCACGATCGAGACGCGCGACGCGGCCCACATCGAGGAAGTACAGCGGACTCTCCGCGAGCACGGCATCGAGATCATCGCGCGGTATTAGAGCCTGTTTCAGAGCTCTCTGTTCTCTAGCTATTCTCTCGTGAGATGGGTTTTCAACCCGTCTCCACGCCTGCTATTCCTCGGTTCTGAAAGAGCCTCTAAGCTATGGATCAAGCCGCGTGTCTGGCTGATTGTGCTCCGGCTTTGCGATCAGTGCTGACCAGCTTGGATCTCGCCGCCGATCTTTTCGATCGCCTCGAACGTCCAGCGTGCGGCCTCGACCATCTGGTCGATCTGCTCGGCGGTGAACGTCTCCGCGTTCATGTCGGCCTTGAACGCGGCCCAGTATTCGCGCTGACGCGCGCCGTAGGGGTCCATGTACCGCGTGCCGTCGCCGGGCTCGAGCCCGTAGGCCCGCAGCACGATTTTCGAGAGAAACTTCGAGCCGTTGTTGCTGCCTTCGAGGACATACTGCATCCCGAGCAACGCGATTGGAGCGCGAGCGGCCAGGCTCTGCACGTGCGAAACAAACTTCGCGGTCGCGGCGAGCGGCGCGACCGTCTCCGGGTCGACACCAAAGAACTTCAGGTCCGCGATCAGATACGCCTCTTGGTGCTGGTAGTCTTTAACGACCCTCGTGATGGCGGCCTTTACGGCTGGGTCGGTCGCGTCGGCGAGCGCCGCGGCGCGAAGCGCGGACTCGAGCGCCCGATGAACGTGCAGGAGCTGCCCGAGGTTCGCGACGTACTGCTCACGCGGCAGCGTTCCCATCGCCAGCGATTTCTGGAACGGGTGCTGCTCGGCGGCTGTGTGGTGGTCGGTTGTTGAGTCGCGCAGCCGTTCCATCACGGTGGGGTTCGCGCTGGCCGTAGTTGGGGCGGCGTGCGCGTGCGAGTGAGCGTGACTCGCGTGCGGATCAGCCGGGTGGGGATGGTTGGACGAGGAAGTGGACATGGTGATCGCTCCTTCGAAGAGGTCGGTCATTTGGCGAGCGCGACGACCAAGGCTGGCACGATCAACCACAGCAAGCCCTTGATCAGGAAAAAAAGGAAACCCGCGAGCCCGAGCCGGGCGAGCCAGCGACGAGGGGTCGGCGAGAGCGGGCACTTCGGTTCTGACATGGCGGTCTCTGCGAGTGTGGCGGGTCGCGCTTGGAAGCACGCGAGTTTAAAAGTTCACACTTAGTTAGAACAACGATAGCGAGCGGCCCGGCGCGGTCAACCTATCGAGCCGAGAATGTTGGCCGATGGGATTGTGTTCCTGACACCACAAACTCTATCTCGCTTGCGTGCGTATTCCCCACGCGCGCGGCGGGCTCTACGCTTGCCGACCATGAGCCATGAACCACCGACATCGCACGCCGCGCCGCAGACCGAGCACCAAACGCACTCGTTCATCGAAGAACTTCGCTGGCGCGGGCTGCTGGCCCAGGTCACGCACGAGGCCGAGCTTGCCAAGCACCTGCACACTGGCGTCCGCAGCGCGTACGTCGGCTATGACCCCACGGCCGACTCGCTCACGATCGGCAATCTCGTCACGATCATGCTCCTGATCCACTTTCAGCGCCACGGGCACGAGCCGGTGGTGGTGATGGGCGGCGGCACGGGTCTGATCGGCGACCCTTCGGGCAAGAGCGCGGAGCGGCAGCTTTTGACGGAAGAGATCGTGCGCGCGAACGTCGAGAAGCAAAGGCCGATCTTTGAGAGGCTGTTTGCGAATACGGCTAGGCAGGATGGGAGGCCGGTGAAGGTGCCGGCGATTGTGAATAATATTGATTGGTTGGGGAAGCTGGGGTTTCTGGAGGCGTTGCGGGATGTGGGGAAGTATTTTTCGGTTAATATGATGATTCAACGAGACTCGGTTCGGGAGCGATTGCAGAACCGCGAGCAAGGGATTTCATATACAGAATTTAGTTATATGCTGCTGCAAAGCTATGATTACCTAGCGCTCTTTGAAGCAAAAAACGTTACGCTTCAGATGGGAGGAAGCGACCAATGGGGGAACATCATCAGTGGATGCGACTTGATTTCTCGTAAGTTTCAAGGTCGATTTGATACACACGAGTACGCGGATCTGCTCGATTCGGGCAACGCGGAAAGAGCAATTCAAATGCGCACTGATGCGCACGGCATCCAGTCTTACGGCCTCACCGCCCCCCTCATCACCAAAGCCGACGGCGGCAAGTTCGGCAAAACCGAAACTGGCGCGATCTGGCTGACGCCCGAGCGGACCAGTCCGTACGCGTACTACCAATTCTGGCTCAACAGTTCCGACGCCGACATGAGCAAGTTCCTGCGGATTTTTACACTTCTCTCTCAGGATCGCATCAAGGCAATCGAAGAAGACCACGCCAAGGACCCCGGCCAGCGGCTTGCGCAGCGTGAACTTGCTCGTGCCGCGACCGCGCTCCTGCACGGCCCTGAGGCCGTCGAGCAGGCCGAGGCCGCGGCGAAGGCTCTGTTTTCCGGCGACGTTGCTCATCTCTCCCCGGCCACGCTCGCCGAGGTCTTGGCCAGCGTGCCGAGCAGTTCGTTTTCAAAGGAGAGGCTCGCGGCCCCGGGCGTGCCGTGCATCGATCTGCTTATCGAAACCAAGCTCGCGACCTCCAAGCGCGAAGCTCGCGAGTTTCTCGCGGCTGGCTCTGTCACGATCAACGGCCGAAAGGTTGGCGTTGAAGATCACGTCACGGCGAGCGATCTTCTCCACGGCACGACGATGGCGATCCGGCGCGGGAAGAAGAGCTGGTATGTGGCGAAGTGGGAGTGAAGGCAATGAGCAAGAGAGAATGGGCAATGGGTGGGAGCGCCTTGAGCGCTGATGAGGTATCTGTTTCCATTCTCATTCCCGTTCCACATTCCTCATTGCCCAATCACCATTGCTCCCTGATTCCTCATCGCCTCCCGCCCATTGCCCATTCCCCTTCTACCCTGCATCCATGACCACCGCTCTCAACGTCCCAACCACCGAGTTTGAGAAGAAGGACCGCTGTTCCGACCTGCCGCATCGGCCTCGGGTTTTGCTCGGGAAAATGGGGCTGGACGGGCACGACCGCGGGGTGAAGGTCATCGCGCGGGCGTTGCGGGATTCGGGGGTTCACGTCATTTATTCGGGGCTGTGGCAGACGCCGCGGTCGCTGGCGATCTCGGCCCGGGACGAGGATTGCGACGTGATCTGCGCGTCGATGATGTCCAACTCGCACTTGGTGCTGGGGCCCAAGCTGGTGGATGAATCGCGCGTGCTCGGGCGGCCCGACCTGCTGATCTATATGGGCGGGATTATCCCGCAGGACGATCTGCCGGTGCTGCTCAAGGCCGGGGTCGCCAAGTGTTTTACGACGGGCACGGGGTTGATGGACATTGTGGAGGCGGTGCGTGGCGCGACGAAGGCCAAGGCCGCGAAGCTGCCGGGGCCGAGCACGCCGACGGCTCAGTTGGCACGCGATATCTCGCTGATCCACGACGGCAATGCGCTACGGCTTGACGCGGTGAAGCGTCGGCCCAAGAAAGTGATCGGCGTGCCGGGCTCGCCCGGCGCGGGCAAGAGCACGCTGGTCGCGGCGATGGTCACGGAGTTCACGCGGCTCGCAAAGGAGGGCAAGGTCGCGGGGCGGTGCGCGGTGGTCGCGTTTGATCCGATGAGCCCGATCACGGGCGGGGCGTTGCTCGGCGATCGGCTGCGAGTGGATTTCAACACGCTCGACGAGGCCGCGTACTACCGGAGCCTGGCGATCAGCGGCGAGGATTATCGCGGGCTGCCCGAGGTTCTTTCGTTGATCGGCGGCGCGAAGTCCGGGGCCGAGGCGTTCGATCTCGTGTTTGTCGAGACCGTCGGCGCGGGGCAGAACGAGACGAAGATTCGGCAGCACGTGGATAAGACGCTGGTGGTGCTGACGCCGGGGATGGGTGACTCGGTGCAGATGGACAAGGCCGGGATCCTTGAGATCGCGGATATTTTCGTGTGCAACAAGGCGGACCACCCGGGCGAGCACGAGCTGGTGCGAGACCTGCGCGATGTCGCGGGTCGGCGTGCGATCGTGGAGACGGTGGCGACGCGCGGGGAGGGGATCACGGAGTTGCTGGAGGCGGTGCTGGCATAGGCCTCCTGATTTGAGATCCGGTTCTGCACGGGTTTCGTATGTCTTTTCACGAAGAATCTATGCGGTTTGCCCGGCATCGAAGCTGAGGTAAAGAGTTCCGCGAATCTGTGAAAGCACGAGCGGAAATGCAAGCGCCACGGGGCGATTGGAGTTCCGATGTCAGCCGTGGTTCTTAAAAATCTCAGTACGCCCGAGATTTCTGGCGACGGGCACACTATGCAGTGCATGGAGGTCTGGGGCGGGAACGAGGCCGCGGACAGCACGATGCGGATGCCCGGGCTCGATGCCTGGGTGTACAGTCGGCCTTACAAGGGCGACGCGGGGGGCGGAGATGTTCACTACTTGTCGCGCTGCGGCACGGGTCGGATCGCGCGGCTGCTGGTTGCGGACGTCAGCGGGCACGGGGCGGCGGTGAACGACATCGCGATCAACCTGCGCACGTTGATGCGGCGCTACGTGAACTTTCTTGACCAGACTAAGTTCGTGGATTCGCTCAACCGCGAGTTCGCGGGGCTCACGGATTCTGGGCTGTTCGCGACGGCGGTGGTGGGGACGTACTGGGCCCCGACGCAGTATCTGGTGACGTGCAACGCCGGGCACCCGCCGCCGTTCCGGTACCGGGCTCGCACGAAATCGTGGGATTTACTCGAGCCGATGACAGATTCCAAGGCGGGCGACCTTGCGAACATCCCGCTTGGGATCTTCGACCCGACGCGGTACGACCAATTCGGCGCACGGCTTGAGCGCGACGACTTGGTGTTGATCTACACCGATTCGCTGATCGAAGCCGGGCCGATCGTCGGCCAGATGCTGGGCACGGCCGGGCTGTTGCGGATCTTGTCCACGTTGGACGCTTCGAAGCCGGATCGACTTATCGAAGCGCTGGTGCGCAAGATCCACGAGCACGCCGGGACAGAGAATCTGGGTGACGACGCGACGGTGCTGCTCATGCGGAACACGGCCGAGGGCGCGCCCAAGATGAACTTGAAGGAGTCCCTGAACGCGGTCTGGCTTTTTCTCGGGCTGGTGGTGGCTCGGATCGGTGGCGGTACGACGCCGATCCCCTGGCCGGAGATCAGCGTGGCGAACCTGCTGGGGCCGATCTTCGGGCGGTTTAATTTCCGGTGGGGAACGACCGAGGGGAAGCTGAGTTAGGGATCCGTCTCAGTCTGCGGCGAGCCGGATCTAAGGCCAGACAGGCGACCTCCCGGCATACCATCGATCGAATGGCTGTGAAGAAATCCGAACCCGTGACCGAAGCGCCAACCCCTCAGGCGATCGCCTCGGCTGTGGAGGCGATCCTGCTAAGCGTGGACCGTCCGATCACGGTCTCCGCGCTGGCGGCTGGCGTGGTGCGCCGCCCGCACAAGACGCCCGACGACGCGGTGTCGTCAGAGCCGCCCTCGGCCACGGGCGACGAGGAGAAGTTGATCGAAGAGGCGGTCGCGTCGCTCAACGCGGTGTACGAGTCTACGGGGCGATCGTTCCGCATCGAATCGATCGCTGGCGGGTTGCGGGTGATGACGGTCTCGTCGATTGCCCCGGCCGTGGCGGCGTTCCATCGTTCGCGACAGCCGGCGCGGCTTACCCGGGCGGGCGTCGAGACGCTGGCGATCGTGGCGTACAAGCAGCCGATCACGCGTGCGGTGCTCGAGTCGATCCGCGGCGTGGCGTGCGGTGAGGTGCTGCGCACGCTGATCGATCGTCGCCTGGTGACAATCCGGGGTCGGGCCGAGGAACTGGGCCGCCCGTTGCTGTACGGAACGACAAAGCAGTTCTTGGATGTTTTCGGTCTGTCTTCGCTGAAGGACCTGCCGTCGATGACCGAGTTGAAGCTGGGTCCGCTGATGGACGCTCACCCGGGATCCGGGAAGAGCGTGAAGTCGGCGGTCCAGTCTGAACTCGCGCCCGAGCGCCTTGTCTCCACCGATGGAGCCGCGGAGCCCGAGCGAAACATCGAACCGACTGCCACCGACCCCGGCGCCGTGCTGGGCTCGGGCCGGGGGGTAGTCACGGAGGATCGTTCATGAACGTGCGCATAGTCAACCGCTCAGGCCTTGGTGTCGTTTCGAAGCTTTGCATCTCGCTCGCGGCGTTGGCCGCGGGCACACTGCTGCTGGGCGGGTGTCACAGCGAGTCGATCCGCGGTCGTGTGGTGCAGGGGCAGGCCGGGGTAATCGCGGCCGTGTCTGATGACGACAGCCGCAAGGACCAGCCCGGGGTCGCTGGCGCGCAGATCGAGATCCGCACCAAGGACGCGAACGCGGCGTCCAGACTCGTAGGCAAGGCCACGACAGACGCGTCTGGTGAGTTCTCGCTCCCCATAAGCGAGAGCATCATGCGTCGTGACCGCCTTCAGCTCTCGGCCCGCAACGAGGGATATCTGCCGCTGCGGAGCGATTTTTACTTGTCAGACAGGGAAAAGCTTGTGCTGGTGGTAATGAAGAATATCG
Source organism: uncultured Phycisphaeraceae bacterium (assembly GCA_964540295.1). Taxonomy (GTDB): domain Bacteria; phylum Planctomycetota; class Phycisphaerae; order Phycisphaerales; family UBA1924; genus CAZCPB01. The sequence continues at coordinate 10,333 of CAZIMT010000036.1, read as the reverse complement.
GCGCAGCCTCGGCGTCGGCGGCCCCGGGCGCGACTCCGGTCGCAACTCCGACCGCGCCAAGTGTGTCCGCCAACGTCGATGACAGAAAGCGCGAGTGAGTGCGTGCACGATCGGGCGGTACCCACCACGAGCCTCATGAGCTCCATGACCCCCACGAGCCCTATGGGCTCGCTGGCGTCGAGCCTCGCTCGATCTCGTGGTGTGCCTCTCGATGAACCGCTTAAGAGGGTCCGACGCCGGTACCACTTCCACTTCCCCGGCGTGGTCTACGCGATCACCACCGTGTTCCTCGCGATCGGCGCGATCAACAGTCAGAACAACCTGCTCTTCTGGGCCTTCGGTCTGGCGGTCGCGGGCATGCTCGTCTCGGGGGTCGTCAGCGGCGCCTCGCTGATGGGCATCGAGATCGCGCGCGACCCGATCGTGACCTCGCAGGTCAACGGCGTGATGCGGATCCGCTACCGCGTCCGCAACAACAACCGCATCTTCCCGGCCTTCTCGATCAACATCAGCGAGCGGGCCAAGCACGGGCCGGACCGCGACCCTGACACGCGCGCCAACTGGGCGGGGCGGGTGCCCGAGCCGTTCGCCTTCGTTCCGTTGATCCGGGCTGGCGAAACGGTGAGCGTCGAGGCGTTGGTGAAGCCCACGCGGCGCGGCGAGGCGCGGTTCCGCTGCGTCGCGGTGTGGACGGTTTTTCCCTTCGGGCTCACGCGCAAATCGGTGACGTTCGTGGGGACTCGCGTGGCGCTGGTTCGCCCCGAGCCAGCGGAGATCGCGCCGAACCTGGCCCGAGATCGGTCGATTGACGGCGGCACCGGCCGGTCCGCGCCCCTGCGTTCGCTCGACGGGCACGAGTTCTTTGCGCTGCGCGAGTATGCGTCGGGTGACAGCCCGCGTGCGATCGCGTGGCGTCGGTCGGCACGCACGGGGGAGACCATCGTGCGGCAAAACTCCGCGGCCGCGGCCGAACGGGTGTGGGTAGAACTAGATTTGAACGACGACCCGGACCTAGGTGAGCGACTGATCCGCGTCGCGACGGCCGCGATCCTGCGGGCCTCGTCGCGCGAGATCGTGGTCGGGCTGAGCGTGCCTTCGCAGGGTGTGCATGCCGCGCCGCGCGACGGACGCGGACATATCGAAGCGATGCTCGACACGCTCGCGGTGATCTCGTCGGTGCGAAGTCGTGAGATCGATGTTGGCGCGAGTGTGGGCGCGAGTGTGGGCGCAGACGCAAGCGCAGACGCGAGCGTGCGGCGTGTCAGGCCGGGCGAATCGGCCTTGGTCGTGAGCGTGCAGAGCCCCGCGGGCCGCATCGTGCAATCTGGTTCGCTTCGGCCTGACGCGGCCGCGATCCGCGGTGTCTCGGAGGGTGGGCGATGAGCACCATCAGAGTCTCGCGCGTGGCGACGCTTGTCAGCGTGGCGATCTCGATCGTCGCGTACGCGCTGGCCGATCGCTTCATGGTCTTGGCGGCCGCGGCGATCCCTGCGGCCTTGCTCGGGTGGTGGTTGACCGAGATCAAACGTCTGACGCCGGTGCCCAAGCTGGCGATCAACCTGCTGGTGACGGTCGCGATCGTGTGGAGCTTTTACCGCGTCGTGTCGGACCGCGGCGTGGAGGGTCTGACGGTCTCGGTGTTCTGTCAGTTCCTGGTGCTGGTACTGCTGGTGAAGCTGTGGGACCGCAAGGACGCGCGCGACATCGCGCAGGTGCTGACGCTCTCAATCTTCCTGACCATCGGCGCGATCCTGACCGCCAACACGCTGGGCGTGGGGCTGGCGGTGATCCTGAACGTGGTCGTGAGCATCTTCGCGGTGATGAGCTTTCACGTGGCGGTGGGGGTGGAGCGGCTGTCGGTCGCGGCGCGAGCGGTTGGGGAGTCCGGTGCGGTCGACGCGGACGCTTCTCGCCCGATCCGCGGTAGTTTTCTCTCGCTTTGCGTGACGTCGCTGGTTCTGGGGCTGGTGGTGAGCGTGGTGGTGTGGGTCATCATGCCGCGTGGCATCGGCGAGAGCGAGTTCGGCGGGCTGGGTCAGTTCGGCGGGCGACGTACAGGCTTTACCGAGCGTGTTGATCTGCGAAGATCGGGGCTGATCACTGAATCGACGCGCGCGGTGCTCGATCTGCGGATCGAGAACGGTCAAGGGTTCTCGATCGGCACCGAGGGGCGGCATGTGTACTTGCGCGGTGCCGTGCTGGACTTATTCGACGGCCGAGCGTGGACCAAGTCCGCCGCCTCGGGCCCGGTGACGGACATGAAAGTGCAGGCGGGCACGTCATGGAAGATCGGACCCACGCAGGGCACTATGGCGTTGGTGCAGAGGATCGTGATGCGCGACGTGGCGTCGAGCGGCGTGCCGGTTCTGGCGGCGCTCAACCCCGTTGCCATCGAACTCGAAGCCGACGCGCAGCTCGCGTTCCGTTACTCGGCGCGGACGCTGACGCGCGACGGCCGAGCCGGGCGCTTCGCCTACACGGTGACCTCGGTCGCGCCTAGGGTCGATGACGAGCGTTCGCAGGTCGTTCGTGGAACGTCGGCGCAGTTCTCTTCGACTCGGATTACGGCCGAGGCCGGTCGTGTGCTGGCCGAGGCTGGCATCGAGCCGGACCCCGACCTGCGCCCTCCCGCGTGGGATCTGGACGCGTGCCGGGCTCTGGAAAAACACCTGCGTGTCACGTGCACCTACACGCTCGATACCAAGCCCGTGCGAGCCGGTCAGGACCCTATCGAAGAGTTTCTGTTCGTGAATCAGACCGGGCACTGCGAGTACTTCGCGTCGGCGATGGCGGCGATGACGCGCAGCGTGGGCATCCCCGCGCGGGTCGTGGCCGGGTACGTCGCCAACGAGTTCTCGCTCGATACCGAGACTTACACCGTGCGTGAGAACAGCGCCCACGCGTGGGTCGAGGCCATGGTCGGCGAGGGAGTCTGGATGACGTTCGATCCCACGCCGCCCGACGGTCTGCTCCAGCAGATCCGCCCGCCCGCGCGGTTCCTGGCGGGCTGGCAGCACTGGCTCGATTCACTCGACAACGCCTGGTCAACCTCGGTCGTCACCTTCGACGAGCAATCGCGGAAGAAGTTGCTGGGCGCTGACGCCAACCCAGCCTCGTGGGTCCACGAGCACGTGGCGAGCTGGATGGCCGAGTTCCGCAACTCTGACGCGCAGTCTCGCATGCGTGCGGTGGCTCGGATCGTCACCGCTGTACTCACGCTCACGCTGCTGGGCTGGCTCGGCACTTGGGTTGTCCGTTTCTTCCTCTCACGCTGGCGTTCTTCACCGCGCAGATCGCGCGGTTGGGGCGAACCGCAACTATGCGAGATCAACGCACGCTCGAAGTTCTACTTCGACATTCTCGCGAACTTGCGCAAGCTGGGCATGGCCAAGCCCGACTGGAGGCCGCCGCTCGACCACGCGGACGCGATCAATGAGTCCTTGCCAGCGTCGCGAGCCTTGCGACAGGCCGCGAGCCTGTACTACGCGGCCAGGTTCGGGCTGCGCGAGCTCACGCCTGACGAGATCGAAGCGTCGCGCCGAGCCGCTCTTGACCTGCGCCACGGCCCGGCCCGACCGGCCCCTCGTTCGGCGGTTGACTCGGAATAACCGGCGTATCCCAGCCCACGGGCGCGTAGTGTGCTTATCGGCCCGGGTTTCCCGTTGCACGATTCAAGCGTGCGCTCGCCCGCGACGATGCTCGTCGGCACCTTCGCACCCTTGGAGAAGCAGCCATGCCCGCAAACAGGTCCCGCACCGATCGGTGGCGTGAGAGTCTCGATCAGGTCTACGAGCGCAACGGCGGTCTGGAGATCAGCATCGACCGCGGCGAGGCTCTCTGCGAGCTTGCGAACCCAAGTCCACACCTCAGCGCGACCACGCCGAGATTGGAACGCAACGCTCAACCGTCGGACCTGATCTGGCGCGTGCGGATCCTCGGCCTGAATGACGACGAGATCGTCGTCGAGCAGCCCGGGGCGCTCGGGCAATCCATCTGTCTCGATGTCGGCACCAAACTCATCGTCGGGCTCACCATCGGGCAGAACCGCTGGATGTTCAAGACCGACGTCGTTGGGCTTGCCCAGATCGGGCAGTCTCACGGGCGGCCCATCGCCGGGCTGAGGCTGGCCATGCCGGTCCACGTCGAACGCTGTCAGCGACGCAATTTCTATCGCATGTCCACCGCCCAGCTTCACCTCCCCGAGGTGCAATGTTGGTCGCTGCTCGACCTCACCTCGGTCGTCGCGGCCGAGGTCGCCAACCGAGCCCTGATCACTGGTCTCTTGTCCGGAGCCATTAAGCCGTTGAACTCCAACTCCGACGAGCCGCTGGTGCTTCCGGATGTCGGCCCGCCGTTCAAGGCGCACATGGTGAACATCGGCGGTGGCGGCGCGGGGTTGCTGGTTGATCGCGGCGAGACCATCGGCCCGGACAAGAGCCGCGCGTTATGGCTGCGGCTGGATCTCAGGCCTCACATTCCGGCGCCGATCGCCATGACCGCCAAGGTCGCGCACACGCACATGGACAGCGGGCAGAACGTGTACCTGGGCGTGGCGTTTGATTTTTCGTTTCACGCCGCGCACCGGGACTTCGTGGCCGGGCGGATTTGCGACTACGTGCTGGCCAACCAGCGCGAGCAGGTGAGAAGGATCGCCGGTTGATCGCGCGTTGACGTGCGGATCGACGCGGTCGAGCGAGCCAAAACGAGAGAGGCCCCCGGCGGATGCCGGGGGCCTTTTTTTGGAGCGAACTTTCAGATCAGACGAGACCTGATCTGACCTCATCGAGTGAGGGCGACGTGTCGATCAGCAGCCAGCCTCGAAGGCGACGACGTACTGGTCGAAGTCGTCGCCGGTGACGAAACCGTCGCCGTCGAAGTCAGAGGCAACATCGCCCATCTCGAACGCCGCGACGAAGGAATCGAAGTCGTCGCCGGTGACGAAGCCGTCGCCGTCGAAGTCAGCCGGGCAGGGAACGCTGACGTACTGCAGGCCGTCGATCAAGTTGAAGTCGAGCCCTGTGGGCGAACCAAGGTTGGCGGTCGCGGCGGGCAGCCCGCCGATGACCTGGTTGGAGATGAAGTTGTACCCGCCGTTGCTCACAAAGCCAGCGATCTTGATCGGGCCCGAGCGAGTCCAGCCAAGCTCGGCGAGGCTGATGCGGAACTCCATGCCGGTCGTCACCGCGGCGCCCGAGCCGGTGCCCGGGAACGCGGGGACACCAGCGACGTTGAGGTTGTTGATGTAGCAGTCGAGTTGGCCAGCGGTACCGACCGGGGCGAGCGGGGTGGCGAAGCAAGAGTCACCGGCCAGGCGGGGCGAGAACTCGGTGAAGATCGAGGTCGCGCTGCCGTTCTGGGCGTCGATGCGCGGGCCGTCGAACGAGTTGGGGTTGTTGGTGGTCTTCGGGCCGCCGCTGAACGCGCCGTAATCGGTCGGGAAGCCGGAGAAGTCCTGGCGCGGGCCGTCGGTGCGGAGGACGGCGCTGTTGTTGTAGATCTCGACCGGCAGGTTGCCGTTGGTGAAGCTGAGCCACTGATCGGCCGAGAAGTCGGCATCGAAGATCAGCCCGGCTTGGTTGTTGAGCCCGTTGAAATCGATATCGACGTTATCGCCGCGAAGGACGTTCTGGCCGCCAGCGGTGGTGTCAAAGAAGAGGCTGACCTTATTGAACGACGACTCGAGGTTGCCACCGATGAACACGTAGAGGTTCTGGCCGATGACCCGGGCGTAGACGTTATCGAGTTCCGAGCCGTTGGAGACATCAGGCGAGGGGATGTTGGTGGGGTTGCCGATGACGCCGTCGATGTTGGTGTTGTTGACGGTCGCGAGGACGTCAAGAGCGCCCACGTCGCCCGCGATGAAGTTCGCGGCGCTGCCGTAGCCGACGGTCGAACCGACGTACCAGGCGGTGCCCGCGCCGGTGGTGGGGATGGTGGCCGCGTCGGCGTAGACGACGTAGTCGGTGCCGTTGTTGCTGCCGTTGATGCCGATGTAATAGTCCGGAGAGAACGCGCCGTCGAACTTCAGCCCGGGGTTGGTTCCGTCGTTGCCCATGCGGGCGAGGCGGGCCGAGGCCGAGAGCCCGTCGAGCTGGTTCTGCCCGCCAGCCGTGGTATCAAGAAAGAACTCCATCGTGTTGCTGTTGGCTTCGAGATTGCCAGCGACGAGGATGTAAAGGAAGGTCGCATCCTTGCAGGCGTAGACCGCGTCGATCTCCGAGCCGTTGCCCGAGGCGCCGTTGTCGATCAGCCCGTGGGTCGCGTTGCCGAACCCGGTGAAGGTCGTCTGGACCGAGCCGGAGATGGCGGTTGTGCCGTACGCGGCATCGCGTTGCCCGTCGATCGTGGGCGTGCCGGTCGGGAGGCCAGCGAGCGTGATGAACTGGTTGCCGGTGATGTTGACGAGGTTGATCGCACGAGGCTCACCCAGGTTGCCGGTGTTGGCCGGGAGGGGCCCAGCGAACTGGTTGGAGGCGAAGCTGCTGCCGCCGCCGTTGACGAACGCGCACAGGCCGATAGCCCCGGTGGGGCTGCCAATATCGGCGAGCCTGATGCGAAGCTCGACGCCGGTGGTCACCGCGGCGGGGTTGCCCAGCCCGGTGGGAACGTTGTCGCCGAAGTCCGTGCCCAACGTGTTGATCCAGAGAGGAGCGCCGTAGCCCGAGCCGAGCTGGCCGTCGATGACGGGCTGGGCAAGAGCTTGACCGGCCAGGGCGACCAAGGCGGCCGCAGCGATACAGGACGACTTCTTCATATATGAACTCCCACTTCAAGGTGAAAGGACGGACTAAACGCCCACTCATGCGGCCGATGTGCTCGGGCATGCGGTGGGCACACGAAAACGGTTACATCTCTTACGCGACGCGAGCGTTGCCCAAGAGTGTAAAGGATAGCATGAGATTGTGAAATCGCCCTCATGGAAAGTCAAAAATTTTCAGATCTGGGTGCGGAGCTCCGTTCCAACGGCGGTAGATCCAATCGCAATACTATCAAAATACGAACAAAATTAGAACGGATGAGGAGCTGAGCTTGAACCATGGAGGAAGACAGCGATTTTTGGCAAAGAGATTTCAACTCTTGGCCGGAAGCCCTTGACGTGACGGGGTGCGATCCGGTACGGTATTCC